>DAINQQ010000005.1:0-56354 GCA_036742645.1 Flavitalea sp. | reverse complement strand
ATGAAATTCCTGAGGAACATGAGGAAGCATCCTTTTCAAGAAGAAACCTGGCTGGCATTGTTGATGCAGGCTTAGTGTTAGGTCTCTTTTTCGCTGGTATTCTTTATTTACCTCAAAGCGTCTTGTCGCGATTGCCCATGAGAGCGGAATTTTGCCTCCTACTCCTCTTTGCCATTTACCGTTTGCTTTTTTTCTTTGTGCTGAAGGCAACAATCGGCATGCGAATAGCTGGAATAGAGCTTTTAAGTGGGCACCTGCATAAGTTATCAATCACAGAAAAGTTTTTTGCATCGTTCTTTATCCTTATAAACGACGTTTCCTATTATAAAAGGCTGAAAAGTGAGTCATCAACCATCAAAAAAACCTGACTTCAGTTATATATAATTAATGTCATGAAACAAAGGCTGTTGCCTTTGCGTCTTTGGGTGAGTGTATTTTACGGCAAAGGAGTTTTGTTGTTTTGTCCTTCTGTTGTAGGGTAAAAACCAGAAAAGGGGCTACCCCTTTGCATGATCCAATCTCACTGCTTTATAATAAAAATGTATAACCTTGTAAGAAATTGTTGTACATGAAACTTTCAATCTGCCATCTTTTAATCATTATTACAATGTTCTCTTGTGATACAAAAGTTGAAAAGCCCAGCGTAGAACCGGTGCTTAATCCAATTACAGGTACCTGGAAACTTCTGACCGCAACGATCATCGAAAAAGCTGACACCATTGTTACTGACTACACGAAAAACGTGTCGTTCATAAAGATCATAAACGATTCACATTTCGCATTTATTCAGCATGACCTAAACAAGGGCAAAGATTCAGCCGCTGTTTTTTCAGCAGGAGCAGGAACTTATGTCTTGAAGGACAGTTTGTACACTGAGCATCTCGAATACTGTAATGCCAGGGAGTGGGAAGAGCATGATTTCACCTTCACTGTCACCGTCAGCAATGATACTCTTGTCCAAAGCGGAATAGAGAAAATCGAAAGCGAGGGAATAAACCGGATCAACACTGAAAAGTATGTGAGGGTAAGGGCTAAGAGATAAAAAGGCTTTTGCATTTGATGAGAGTTTAATGGCTAGGAGAGGAGGAGACGGGTTACTTGAAGGGGTAGCCCTTGCTTCCGGTCACGACTCACGACTCGCCGCCGGACTCCCGACTTCGGATTTCCCCGACTAACTCCTTACCTCTTTTCCTCTTAGCTCCTACCGTTTCCTGTTATACAGAATTGTCCACTCTAATAACGTCTGCTCTGCCTTCTCATCAATCTGTCCTGGAAGCAATCGCCAACTCCAGTTTTTTTCCGCGACAGATGGTGTATTCATTCGTGCATTCTCATCGAGGCCCAGTATATCCTGTATCGGAAGTATAACGGTTTTAGCAACCGAGGCCATCGCCAACCTGCAAAATGCTCCGGCGATTTCAGCGTCGGTAAAACAACTCCCCAGGTATTTCTCGACGCGTTGTTTTACTTCGTCATCAGCCTCTGTACGATACCACCCCAGCGTCGTATTATTATCATGCGTGCCAGTATACACGACGAAATGTTGATCATAGTTATGAGGAATATAATCGGATTCATAGAAATCATCCCCGAAAGCAAACTGAAGCACTTTCATGCCTGGCAAATTAAATTCATCTCTTAGATTCAAAACGTTTTCATCGATATCGCCAAGATCTTCTGCTACAAATGGTAATTCTCCCAGTTTTTCTTTTACTGTACGTAAAAAGTCCGAGCCAGGTCCGACTTTCCATTCGCCATTCCTCGCAGTTGACTCGCTTGCCGGAACTTCCCAATAGCCGGCGAATGCCCTGAAGTGATCCAGTCTTACAAGATCGAATAGCTTGCGGTTGCTTCTCAATCGTTCTATCCACCAGGAATATCCTAGTTCTTTCAAAACGTCCCAACGAAACACAGGCATTCCCCATAGTTGTCCATCCGCACTGAATGCATCCGGAGGAACTCCGGCTACACCTATACGATTTCCCTCGCCATCAAGACTAAACAATTGAGGGTGTGACCATACATCAGCAGAATCATAACTCACGTAAAACGGCAGATCTCCAATTAACAACAGACCATGAGAGTTACAATACTCTTTTAAGTCATTCCATTGTTGCCGAAAAATAAATTGAAGCCATTTAATGGAGGCTAACTGGTCTTGATATTCGTCTGCCAATCTCTTCATCGAACGCTGCTCCCGGGACTTATACTCGTCTACCCATTCATACCATGGTTTTCCTTCATTGAACTGTTTCAATAACAAATAAAATGCAAAATCATCCAGCCATTCTTTTTCAGCATCACAAAACTTCTCGTATTCCGTTTGCATGGGTTCATTCTTACTATCCTTGAAGTTCTGCCATGCTTTATTGAATAAATCTTTCCTGATCTTTTCTGCACTCTGATAATCAGCTTTTGCGACGGATAACATTCTGTTTTGTATAAGATCGTTTTCATTTAGTAATCCCTGGCTGAAGAGAACATCAGGACTTATAAACAAAATATTTCCTGCCCTGCTTGAAACAGCGCTATACGGTGAATGTCCCTGGCCAGCTTCGGTTGGATTCACTGGCAGTAACTGCCAGTATCTTTGTCCTGTGCGAATGAGAAAGTCTGCAAAAGCTTTCGCTCCAGGACCAAGATCACCAACTCCATAGGGTGAGGCCAGTGAACTTATGTGGAGCAATACTCCGGCGTTTCGTTCATGTTCGCCAAGAGTCGCTTCAATGAGGGCAAACGGCAGGTCAGAAAAAATTTCCTGAACCTTTAGTTCGGCACCCGCCGTTCCGGGATTACCAGAAATGATATTTGTAAAGTCACCTTTAAACCGCGCCGGCAATACAACACGGGTATCTTTCCAGTTGAGGTGTTTGGCATCGCTGTGTTGTGCAGTGCAAAGAGATGCTATCTGGACAGGAACAACGACTATGATTGCATTGGTTCCGCTAACGCGTGCAAACGCAAGTATCTTATCTTTGAACCGCCCTTTCGTTTTAAGCGGCAAGTAAGAACCATCAACAAACAGATTTTTGTTTTCGGAGCGAAGTTTTAACAAGCGATGTGTCAGCCAAAGTTTTAGCCGGGCATCAAATCTTGTCGTCCACAAGTCGTTTAAGAATTCTTTATTGCCTTCCTCATTTTTTAATTGGTTAAGAATCGACTCCCTCAAATTATAATCAACCGGTCTTCGATTATCCGGATCAACCAGGCTAAGATCCCATAATTCGGTTCCCTGGTAAGTGTCGGGAATACCAGGACAAGTAAACTTCAAAATCAATTGTACAAGAGAATTGGTGATGCCAAAATCTGCCACTTGTTGGTGAAAAGGTTCGAAACTTTTCCAGAACGGCTTATCTTTTTCTAACAGTGAAACAGCAAACTCCTTTGTTGCACTCTCATATTTTTCGTTAGGCGATGTCCAGTTTGAATGACGCTTCCCTTCGCGCAAAGCTTTTTGTAAATATTCCTCTAACCGCGGGGCATACTTCTTTTCGTGTTCGTCATTTAGCGGATAAGAACCGATCAAGGTTTGATAAATAAAATATTCATCATTTGCGTCCGGCGAATTGATTTTTGCAGACGACCGCATCGCGTGCCACTCATTTATTTTACTGATCCATTCGGTTGATAATTCGGTTAGTATATTAAGTCGTGCACGAACATCCTCGCCTCTTTTTGTATCGTGAGTAGAGGTGGCATTTAAGGATAGAGGCCATTTGCTTTGACGGTCTTCCATCAGTTCATGAAACTCTTTGAGACTGCAACCGAATGACTCGGGCGAATCGCCCACATCATTGTGTGCAATAAAACGGTTGTATGTGTACATCAGCGTGTCCTCCACCCCCTTGGCCATAAGTGGGCCGGAAAACTGCATACAACGTTTATAAAAGTGTAGTATCAACTCATTCTTGTCCGTCAATGGCAGCTGCAGGTTGAGATGAAACACCCGATCCATTAAATTAAGTGCAGAGGAAAGATCCGGCCTGGATTCTCTCACACTGTTCAGAACATTTTTAATCAATGATAAGTCTTGCTCACCAAATGGCAGTTTGTTTCCGTAAAATCTATATACAGGACAATGAATCAAAAATTCGCCGATGACTGTTTTGATATCTTCGGTACGCATTTCAGCATAATCTTCTTTCGTTACCAGGTGCATAAAAAGCTGGTAAAGATTTTCGAGCTCGCCACCCATATGATGATGGAGGATATACGATTTTTTTTCACCCATTTGTTGTTTGATAGGAACCGAATCACCGCTCAAATTCTGATAAAACTGAGTAAACTCCAGTTCTGCATTTGCATTGGTGAATAGATTATTAACCATGGCAAGAAATTCATACCCGGAAGTTCCCTGAACCTTCCAATCTTCAGGAAGTTTTTCTTTGGGTACAAGTATTTTTTCTACGATGATGTAGCCTTGTTCACCTGAAAGCTCTTTCAATTGATCCAGGTATAAGCCAGGATCATACAAGCCATCAATATGATCAATCCGCAAACCGTCAATCATTCCCTGTTCTAATAATAATTTTATATAAGTATGGAATCGATGAAACACCCTCGGCTTCTCCATGTTCAAACAGATCAGTCCATTCACTGTAAAAAAGCGGCGATAATTAATACGTCCATCTGTTTCCTGCCACTGTACAAAACGGTAATGCTGATCGTTTGCAAGTTGCATCAAAAGATCTTCGTTGTTATTTACAGAATCAATGCAACTTCGATTATCCGGTGAGGCCATGAATTTATTTACGGCCTGAACGCATGTGTTCCATTCTTCTTCGTACAAAGCAGGTTCTTCTATTTTTTCCACTGCCAGTATCTGTTCTATCAATTTGCGTGTGTCGTTCGAGATATCCGTGCGACCAGCCGATAATACGGTTATATAGGACCGAAGACTCAGTGGATATACGCTGTTGTAATACGCAAATAGGAGGCGTCCATCCTGATAATTGATTTTCAAATCCCCATTCCTGATCGTTTGCTCCATCGAAGCGCCAAGGAAAGGAACCATTACCCTGCCATTATAGACGGGACTATTCCAGTCGATATCAAAAAAAGTTGCGTATTGTGATCGGATGCCTTTTTCCAGTGTATCCATTAGCCAATTATTCCTCGTATCAAAGGCCATATGGTTTGGTACAATATCCTGTAACCAGCCTATCCCCTGTTCTTGCAATTTCTTGTTGATATTTGTGAATTGTATTTCGGTACCGATTTCCGGATTGATGCGATGTGGATTTAATCCATCGTACCCGTGCGTGGAGCCTGGAGTTGATTCAAAAACAGGCGAAGCATAGATAGTCGAAATCCCTAAACGGCTCAAATAGGAGATTATTCCATGAAATTTTGCGAAATTAAAATCCTTATGAAACTGGACACGGTATGTTGTTACAGGATTATACATGAGTGGTCGAATAAATTAAGCAAGACTCTGGCTGAATAACTATTGAAGAGTCGATTTGCACATTCAGATTTTCACTTGGGACAGCGGGTCCTTTCCATGCACGATCAGCAGAATTCAAAAGCAGCACCCAATTCTTTATTTGTGAATCAGGTGTGATGGCTTGTTGTATGTCGGAAAAATTCATTAGGATCATCACCCGATCCTGATTATTCCAACGATCTAAAATCAAGGTATTTTTGGATTCATTGAAATGAACAGACAAGTTTTTTCGATTAGGCGCCCTCAGCGTAGGATGCCTTTTACGAAGACTGATGACAGTCCTATAAAATTCAAACATTGTTCTATTAGGTTCTTTGTCTAGCAAATGCCAGCTCAGTTTTGAATTGTTGAATGTTTGTTCGGATACCGGATCGGGAGCTTCGCCTGACATGTGAAAGGCAGCAAATTCTTCTTTACGCCCTTTGCGTACGGCTTCTGCCAACACAGGATCTGTATGACTGACGAAATACTGAAACGGATTCGATTCGCTCCATTCTTCTCCCATAAATAACATTGGTAGAAACGGGCTCATGATCACTGCGACGGCCAGTAATTTCTGCATTTCAAAACTTGTCAATTGGCTGGTCCTCTCACCAAGCATCCGGTTACCAACCTGGTCGTGGTTTTGTGAGAAAACAATGAACTGTTCCCCTGGGCGACCTTCTGCTTTAATACCGAATTTTTTCTTCCTGTATTCTGAGAATTGCCCGTCATATACATAAGCGTCGGTATAGGCTTTTGCAAGGTGTTCGATACCCTTGAAGTCAGAATAATAACCATTCCTGTCGCCACCTGCTGTTACACGTAATGCGTGATGAAATTCGTCGATCCATTGGCCATCCATTCCATACCCTGCTTCATCACGCGGTTTGATGAAGCGTGTATCATTCAGGTCGAGTTCTACGATCAGGTAATGTACACGGCCGGTTTCTTTCATGAGTTCATTCACCTTCAGCCTCATTTCTTCCAATATATGCATTGCACTAAAATCCCTGATCGCATGCACCGCGTCTAACCGAAGCGCGTCAATATGAAAATCCCTAAACCACATCAGGGCATTTTCGAGAAAAAAATTCCTCACACCATCACACCACTCATCATCAAAATTAATCGCGCCCCCCCAGGGCGTTTTATATTTGTCTGTAAAATAAGGCCCATATTCGCCCAAATAATTCCCTTCAGGGCCGAGATGATTATATACAACATCAAGCACAACCGCCAGCCCCAGGCTATGGCACAAATTCACCAGCTCCATAAGAGCTTGCGCCCCACCGTAAGATTCCTGAACTGCGAAAGGAAAAACTCCATCGTACCCCCAATTGCGATTCCCCGGAAATTGCGATATCGGCATAATCTCAATGGCATTAATACCAAGCTCAATCAGGTGTTTCAAGTGATTGCCAATGCCATCAAAAGTTCCCTCAGTACTAAATGTTCCCGTGTGCAGCTCATAAAGCATGTATTGACCAAGGGGTATATTTTTCCAATTATTATCAGACCAATCAAATCGTTTTAAGTCGAAAACTGCTGAAGGGCCATGAACGCCTTCTGGTTGATTCACTGACGCGGGATCTGGTAATTCAAGTGTTCCATCGATTACGAATTTGTACTGATCCCCTTCTTTGACATCCGTCGTGAGCTGTTGCCAATAACCATAAGAAGATTTTTCCAATACTATGCGTTTCCCTGATTTTTCTAGCTTGAGCTGAAGGTTTTGAGCGAATGGTGCCCAAACGACTATACCGGCTAAACCTTCCTCGTTTATATTGATCCCCACATTCCTCTTACTGACATCCATTCTAAACATGGTGTTATGAAAATTTTGGCCGCTTTAAAACTACGACCGAATGACTACCAACAGCAATCTTATTCGCTTCATTATGCAACACGCTTAGGCCATCTTCGTCGATGTAGTCACGCGCCGTGTCTATTACCAGGTACCAGTTGCTTCCGTATTTGTTTACCGGCAATGTATATTCCAGGGTTTCGTGGTGCGCATTAAATACAATGAAAAAATCGTCGTCCAGAATCATTTCACCGGTCGGTCCAATACTTCGCAGGCTCTTACCGTTAAGGTACACCGCCAAAGATTTTGCGAATGGGTCCGTCCAGTTTTCTTCTTTCATCATTTCACCAGTTGGAAGAAACCATGCAATGTCTTCCACCGGAATATCTCTGATGGGTTGTCCTTTAAACCATCGCCTTCTTGCAAAAACAGGATGCCTTCGATAAAAATGAATGAGGCTGCATGTGAATTTGTACAGTGCGCGATCAGCATTTTGCCAATCTATCCACGATATTTCATTGTCCTGGCAATATGCGTTGTTGTTACCTCTTTGAGTGCGCCCAAGTTCATCTCCACTGACAATCATGGGAACCCCCTGTGAAAGAAATAATGTTGTAAGAAAACTGCGCTTGAGGCGGTTTCTCAATTCCAAAATATATGGATCAGAAGACGGTCCTTCAATGCCGCAGTTCCAGGAACGGTTATGATCTTCGCCGTCATTATTATTTTCACCA
Source organism: Flavitalea sp. (assembly GCA_036742645.1). Lineage (GTDB taxonomy): Bacteria > Bacteroidota > Bacteroidia > Chitinophagales > Chitinophagaceae > Flavitalea. Next base: position 48,388 of record DAINQQ010000005.1, on the reverse strand, counting down.
TTTGCCAGGTTATGTTTTTCATTATAACAGAGCAGATCGTTCAGTGTAAACCCATCATGAGCGGTGATGAAATTGATGCTTGCAAAAGGGTGTCTGTACTCAACAAAATACAGGTCAGGACTGCCTGTAAAACGCAGACCGAGTTCGGGTAGCATTCCTTCCTTTGCACGCCAGTAGTCGCGTACACAATCCCGATACTTTCCGTTCCATTCGGCCCAGCCCACCGGAAATTTTCCGACCTGGTAGCCGCCTTCGCCAATATCCCACGGTTCAGCGATCAGCTTTACCTGCGAAATCACCGGATCCTGATGAATGATATCGAAAAATGAACCGAGGCGATCAACCTCGTGAAGCTCACGTGCCAGGGTAGATGCAAGGTCGAAACGAAAACCGTCCACATGCATTTCCAACACCCAGTAGCGCAGACTGTCCATAATCAACCTCAGCACATTAGGTCTCATTACGTTTAAGGTATTTCCTGTGCCCGTATAATCCATATAATATCGCCTGTCTTCGGTAAGGCGATAGTATTCCACATTGTCCACTCCACGAAACGAAAGTGTCGGGCCCATATGGTTCCCTTCAGCGGTATGATTGTACACCACGTCAAGGATCACTTCGATACCGGCTTTATGTAACTCTTTAACCATATTTTTAAATTCGATCACCTGTTGTCCAAGTATACCGGAAGCGGAATACCGTGATTCTGGCGCAAAGAATCCCAGCGTATTGTAGCCCCAGTAATTGGTAAGTCCCTTCTCAATCAGGCTACGATCGTTTGCGAAGTGATGCACAGGCATAAGCTCTATAGCCGTTATACCTAAGTCCCGTAGATAGTTGATTGTTACCGGGTGAGCGATACCAGCATAAGTTCCACGCAAATTCTCGGGTATCTGTGGCTGTAAGTAAGTGAAGCCTTTTACATGGGCTTCGTAAATGACGGCCTTATTATAGGGGAGCTTAATAGGATTATCTCCTTCCCAGTTGAATCGGTGATCGATCACCACTGATTTTGAAACGTAGGGAGAACTATCGGAAGTACTAAATGAAAGATCTTGATCACAATGACCAATCTGATAACCAAAAACGGCATCATGCCAGTTTATTCTTCCGGCAATCGCTTTAGCATAAGGATCAATTAATAACTTGTTTGGATTGAATCGATGGCCGCTGCCGGGTTCATATGGCCCGTGCACTCTAAATCCATACAACTGACCTGGTTTAATTTCCGGAATATAACCGTGCCATACATGGTGGGATCTTTCAACCAGTTTAGTTCTTGCAGTTTCCTTACCGAACGGCTCGTCAAAAAAACAAAGCTCAACAATAGTAGCGTTCTCCGCGTAAAGGGTGAAATTAACTCCTTCCCCATCCCACGTCGCGCCTAATGGGTAAGGCACACCAGGGTAAACAATCTGTTGCATTTAATCATCCTACTTTTTAATTTGAAAAATGTGGGTAAGAACAGGGTTGCAATCCCCCTTTTGCAATATTCCTGCCACTTGACAGGTTGCAGAAGGTAAGACCGTTTAGAGATTTGCGATGAAATTTGGACATCAATGGGCATATTCTTTGTACTAAGTGAAAGAGAATGACGAGCTTGTCTAACCAATGGGAATTAACATTGCTGGCATATTAATATTCGGATATGAATATCTACACCTTTGTTCGAAGGGACGGAAATTGGCAACTTCAACTTTCAAATCATACTTATAAGGAAGGAAGCCGTGCGTACGTACCAATGTCCGACGGAGCAAATACAATACTCAATTTTGTAGCTGCCGGAAAAAACGAGGTCTCACTGCTGATGGAGAAAGAACCCTTCGAGAATGCTGATGTGCTCGAGTTGCAACAAAGCTGCGAACCTTTCTTAAGAGGCGGTTATTATCTTTTGCATGAATACAATGGAGAAGTGGTTGATCAACCCATGTGGCTTTCTGATGTGCCCAGGGTTGTGTTCGGTACAATCCCGGAAAAAATCTATTTTAAGAAAAGTCCATGGGACTAAGAGATACGGAGATGATTGTTGCAATCTGCGTTTGAAGTTGATTTAGGCGGGGAGGAAAAAGGTCAAAAATTTTTGTAACCGGCTTGCACAGCCGGGCATAGACGTTCAATACGGTACACATTCTTTTTTTACAAAGAACATACAGCGGCCCAGCACATCTTTTCCTCTTTCTCAATTCTCTTTTACTCGTAGCGAAAGCTCAGCCGGTCATCTTTGATGAATCGCATCCAAAACAATCTTCCAGTCTTTCTGATCTCTATTTCTGTAGATCCGTAAGTAAAAGCCTTCTTTCTGTTTATCCTGAATAACCAATACTATTTTTCCGTACACGTAAGCCATATCTCCCGTGGAAGAAACGCTAACATCAACCGGTGTATAATGGGCTTCTCCCCTCTCCCTGGTGATAATCTTTTCAATTTCTGCACGTTCAGTAATTGGCTCACGACCAGGCCGCAAAAAACGGGATTCATCCGCCAGGAAAAATGATAGCTCCTTCTTAGTATTTTTTAGATATAGCATTTCGTGCTTCATCACCTCCTGCTTGAGATCTTTGCGAATTTTTGATTTCGTAGTTGACGAAGGTGATGGAGTTTTTAGTGTCTTTGACGCAGGTTTTGGCTGCGGATATACTCCGATATCCAATGCAATTTTCCATTGGGAAGTACTGTCCTTCTTCCACATCGTAATATATGAACCGTAAAATCCCTGCTCGCCCTTCTTCCTGCTTGCGTAGTATTCAGAAGGACCGGTGGTATAGCCGAAATCGCCGGACGCGGAGATATCTGCAAAAACCGGCTCCCATATTAACAAGGTACTATCAGGTTTTCGGCTCTGCCAGGTTTTTTTGCCCATCGTTATTCCTGCGTCCGTAAACATCACCGTTTCGTCACTTAAATATTGCAGGAAAGCATCACGGGTATTCTTCGTTTTCGCCGTTTGCGCAAAAGCAAGTTCTGTATCAATCAGGGACTGAAGTTCGGCGCTCCTTTGAGCGTGAACAGGGACATGAATTGTTGCAATACAAAACCAAAGAAGCATGAAAGCTGATCTCATAAAAATTATTTTATCGAAAATAGAACCTTGTTACACTTTTTCTTGTGTGCACTGCGACGAAGGATGATTTGGCTATGCATTATTATACACTTTGATAACCGGTTCCCGAATAACGGATGAAGCCTCATCCGCATAGAAAAGTATCACATCGCCAATCTTTTCCGGTTTAACCCATGTGTCATATTTGGCATCCGGCATGGATTGACGATTCTGAGGTGTATCAATCGTACTGGGAACAATGACACTTGTTACTACATTATGCCCTTTCGCCTCATCATTCATCAACTCGGCAAGACGAAATATGAGTGACTTTGATAATGAATAGGCAATCATACCTTTTCCGTTTCTCGAATCAAGTCCTGGCTTTGATCCAATTATAAAAATTCTTCCACTCCGCTGTTCCATCATGCGAACAAACACTGGTCGTACCACATTGTAAGTCGTCTCAAAGTTTAATCTGTATTGCTTTTGTACATCACTTGTTTTTGTTTCCGCGATCTTGCCCATCGCAAATCCGCCGACGGTCAATACAGCGACATCAATACTTTTGTATTTTTCCCACACTGAGTCGATAAACTTCTGAGCGGCATCTTCATTCATTAGATCAACCACAACTTTTTCAAACTTTTCAACCGGTAAATCCATGGATACCGGATCGTTTGGAATCACGGTTCCGATAACTATAAAACCCCGATCAATAAGTTTCTTAATGACAGCCTGACCGAGATTCCCGGATGCACCGGTTACGATAGCAGTTTTCATTGTGTTTGTTTGAAAATAAAATTAAACATTAAAAAGGACGATTCGTGAGTCAGTCAGGAGTCAGGAGTCGAGAGTCCGGAGTGGGGGAAGGCAAAAGTTAATTTATAAGGGATATGCGTTATAAGAAATTTTGTTCGTTAGGGCGAGGGTCAGGTTGAAGTTACGATTCGATATCACAAAGCTATTTCTTTAATAATACATCTTTCGTTTTGCAATAATCTGATTGCTTCGGGAAGACTGAACGACGTTTTAATATGCCTTGTTTCATTTTTCATCGCCAGTTTCAATTCCTTTCTCTTTACCGCTTCCATAAAACGCCTGATTTGTTCTTCGGTTTCTAAAATGAGACCGGGCACCTGCATGGACCGGTGACGTTCATCTTTAGCCACCATGGTGAAATATGAAGTATTGGTATGTTTCACAACATTGCTTTTCACATTTTCCGACTCCACGCGGATTCCTACAACCATCGAGCTCCGACCGGTATAGTTAATACTTGCTTTTAATGAAACAAGATCACCGACTTCGACCGATTCAAGAAAATCGACTGTATCAACGGAAGCGGTTACACAATAAGCCCTCGCATGCTTTGATGCACATACATAGGCTACCTTATCCATCAGCGATAGTATAACGCCTCCGTGGATCTTACCCCCGAAATTGGTGTAGGATGGCACCATAAGTTCAGTGATAACCGTCTCGGACAACGCTGGTGAAGTAAATTCTGGCTGGCTCATTGAATAAAATGATTGTGTCATCAAACTTACAGTATAGCGGGCAAGTTTGAGATATATCAGATTCTTCCTGATATTTTCTGTAGGGCAACAAAAAAAGACCCCGCCTCTGCGGGGCCTTTAAGACAAAAATCAATTAATTACAGTTTTGCTCCCACTGACACAAAGAAAGTTCTTCCATCAGCCGGCAGGGCACCCGGGCCAGGATATCCACCGGCACGACGGGTAAAATATCTTTCATCGAGGAGGTTATTAATACCCGCTTTAATATTAATAAACTTTGGAAATTTATAGGTCGCTGTCAAATCCGTAACGGCATACGATGGTATCAATCCGTTTTGCGCATTGGTACTTGGGGCTGCCGTATTATTCGCGTCGCTAAATGTTTCACCGACGTAACTCAATTGCGCGGTCAAAAGCAGTTTCTTATAGCCGGCAGAAATACCTGCCCGGACAATGTTTTCAGGGGCATTTTCCACTTTTTTGCCTTTTGTGGCCGCATCCTTATGATCACTGCTATATCGTGCGTGTGTGTAGCCGTAGGACCCAAAGATGATCAGGTCAGCATTCTTATTGCTGCTGAAGGCCCTGACCGGATTGAACTCCACATATCCTTCAAATCCCTTGCTTGTACTGTTTCCGACATTTGTAACTAAACGATAAGATGGAGTTCCTGCAACCGTAACTGTACCGATGCGATCGTTGTATTGCAGATAGTACCCACTGACATCAAACTGAAGATAATCGTGTACTTTACCGCGATAGCCTAAATCAGCATTGAAGCCCTTTGAATCCTCCAGATGTGAATCAATAACGTCGGTCGTAGGAGGAGCCTGCAGGTTTGCAAACTGGATAGGACGGTATGCCTGTGAGTAGTTTGCATAGAACTCCGTGTTTTTTGTGATATGGAACTCCGCACCCAGACCAGCCAACAGAAAACTACGACTACGTGTAACGTTTTGAAGAAGTATTTCCGCGCCGCCCGAAGTGTAGCCATTTCTGCCAGAAGCTGTGCCTTCGAGCCATTCATAGCGAACACCAGGTACAACAAGAATCTTATCGGTTATTCGGAAAATGTTTTCTACAAAAGCAGCCGCATTCTTTGAACCAAACTCAATGTCTCTGGGATAAACACCAGAGATGGTAACGTCATAATCCGACCCGGTAGTCCCCTTTCCATCGGCTTCGCGGTTCGTGGTACCAGAATATAAACGGATGCCGGCAGAGAATGTGTTGTCGGTCTGGCCGAGGTTATAATCAGAAAGAAAACGACTTTCCAGTCCAAAATTTCGATAGCGGTCTACCTGAACCGTGCGGCTATTGTATTGCATGGTGGCAGCATTAATGCTGTCTTTGACAGTGATTGATTGTAAGAATCCAACGCTATTCCTGTCACCGATTGTAGCAAACAACTTCGTATTCCAGCGGGCTTTATCACTGATTCGGTAATTAGCGATTAAAGCAGGCGTTGTCCATGTTATATCAAACCAGTTCCGGCTACGGAAGCTTTGTTGTGCATCCTGATCAAGTTGAGAATCTGTTAATCCCCCGGGTTGCTGACTGCGGACATGTGAGTGCATAACTTCAGCGGTCAGGGAGAACTTTGGGTTTAGATAATAAGTAATGGTTCCAAAGCCTGCGTTGGTAAAATAGCGGCTGTTATTTCTCCAACCATCCCCGTTTCTATGATCAAAGAATCCGTAGTAATGTATTTTGTCGGTCTTTCCGCCAATCGCATTGTAGCTATTGAACAGCGCGTTGCTTCCAACTGTTTGGTTCGTTTCGAACTCGAACGGTTTACTAATATCGCTACCATTACGAAGTATATAATTGACCATACCGCCAAACTGGGGACCATATTGTAATGAGCCCTGGCCACGAACCACCTCAATTCTTTGTACTGCCTGCAATTGGGGATTGTAATAAGCCTCCGGATAGCCGAATGGATCAGCCGCTATATCATATCCATTTTGACGAACATTAAATTCCCAGCTTCTATTCGGACTCAATCCTCTCGCCGCAATGCCGATCTGGATACCACTAGGGTCGCTCTCCCAAACATGAATCCCGGGAACTTTCGCCAATACCTGGCGCATGTTGTTAGTAACAACGTTGCCCTGGACATTATCCAATACGATCAGGGCATTTTTCTTACCGGCATAGATAGACGTTCCAACTACTTCTGGCATTTGGTTATAGTCGCTTCTGCCTGAACGACCAACCACAGTAACTTCTGGTAAATATTTATGTTGATCTTTTGTAGAATCCGCAGAAGGTTTGGTTTTTTTTGAATCTTGTGCCACTCCTGCCAGGCCAATGCACCCCGTAAGCGCTAATACAATTGTTCTCCTAATCATCTTGTTCTTTATTTTGCCGCAAAATTGTTCATTAACTCGACATTCAGGTTTCGCAATCAGGAAAAGAGGTTACGGAATCAGAAAAACATTCGCTAAAAGTGGTTGTTATTAAGAGGTCTTAATTAAAAAAATATTGATTTACAAATCTTCTGTCTATTTTCATAGAAGATTTTCCCTCTCGTTCCTTGTGAATTCTCCTCTGGAACACTATGAAGACCGTAAGCCATCACCAAAAACCTACGGTTATGAAAAATGTTTACACATCTAAATTATTCCTCGTTTTACTATTTCTTTCCTTATCGACAATCTCAATTTTAAAAGCACAAAATACCAACTGCACCATCGGCGGTCTGCAGTGCCAAAGTATTACCCAGGATTTCAATTCAGGCAGCGGCGGATTTACGAGCACCACTTTTGCGCATAACCCCGGAATTGACGGTGACATGCGCGTTGTTACTGCCAGCAGCACCGCTTATACCCTCACTTCGCCATCTTATGCGCTTTCCACCAATGGTGTTGCCTTTTTTGGTTTCCAGTTAAGTGGCGGTCCCGTATACGCTATTGGAGGCTCGATCCGAATTGCCATTTTGAACACTGCAGGCGCAGAACTTGCTTTTTGCAACATTCCGAACACGATAGAAGCAGCCTGTGTGCAGTTGGTGGATCCTGATCTAACTCCGCAGCCAGTCCGATACCAGATCACAATAACAACAGGTCCCAGCCCAGTCGCCAACGGTGGAGTTTTAGCCTTTGACGATTTTTCAAACGGCAGTTCTCAAGCGCCTTTACCGGTCGAACTCGGATCGTTTGACGCCAGAAGAAACAGCAATTCAGTTTCACTACAATGGGAAACCGCTTCCGAAACGAACGTCAGAGGTTTTGAGATTCAGCGTAAATCAGGGGATGGGTCATTTCTGACGATTGGCGTCATTGCTTCTAAGTCACCGGGTGGTACAAGTAATACCCCATTGCGGTATAGCTTCACCGATCTCAATAACAATAATAGCGGAGTTAATCAATATCGTATAAAAATGGTTGACCTGGATGGACGTTCGAAATTGAGTGTGATCAGAAGCGTCAACGGCTTGAAAGAAAACGCGAGGATTCTGATCTATCCTAACCCCGCAGCGGCTGGACCAGTAAATGTTGTTTTTCCAAATACAGACCCACGGGATATAACGGTGACTGACGTGAACGGGAGAGTTCATTACTCGTGGAAGTCATACAAGGAGCAGGATTTGACAGTGAAGAAACTTGGAGCAGGCAATTACCTGTTACGCATCATCGAAGTTCAAAATGGCAAAAACGAAGTGTACCGGTTAACCGTCACAAAATAAACTAAACGAACAAAGCCTTTTCAGAATACCCGGTCAGCGCCGGGTTTTCTGTTTTTAATAAGTATTCGCTTGATTGGTCAAGATTTTCCTCATATTGGGGAATAGAGATGGCCTCGAAACGTTTTGCAGAAAAAACTTAGCGCACGAGCGACAAGCTGAAGGATACTATGCAGCCTTACCATTGCAGAAAAAATTTTAATGCACAACATTTAACGGTCCTAGATTTTCAGTATACACATAAACCCCTTCAACTGCATGGAGATCTCGAAACGTCCGTTTTACTACCGGTTCAGTATGATTTTACTGATGCTGATCCTGGTAGCGATTATTTTAAAATATGGAAGCGACATTATCGTACCATTTGCTTTCGCCACTTTACTCGCTGTCTTGCTTGTTCCACTAAATAATTACTTCGAAAGAAAAAAACTGTCGAGACCGACTTCGATTTTCGCATCACTTGCAATCTCGTTCCTGTTCATTTTTGGAATCATATACTTTTTATCTATTCAAATTCTGGCATTCCTGGATGATATTCCTGTTATTAAAGAACGGATAAATGAGCTTATTTATAGCTTACAGCGATGGCTGCATCAACGCTTTGGACTTTCAATGCGCGAGCAATCAGATTATATCAACACGGCTAGAAACAGTAGTTCGGGAATTCTGGGAGATACCGTTTTATCACTTACGGATATCCTAATAGGATTGACCCTGTTGCCCATATACTCGTTTTTGATATTGTACTATCGCGACATGCTGAAGAGATTCATTATTGCGGTGTTCAAGGATGCCCATCGCGAAAAGGTTGAAGACGTATTGCGCGAGTCGAGAGGTGTGGTGCAAAATTACATGGTAGGATTACTTATCGAAATGGGGATTGTGGCGGTGGTCAATTTTATAGGATTTGCTCTCATCGGAATTGATTATGCGGTTTTTTTGGCGGTTTTCGCGGCTATACTGAATTTGATTCCCTACATCGGGATGCTGATCGCGTCCATATTCTGTTGCATTGTTACTCTTACTACATCAGATAACACTACTGATGCGATCTGGACCTTGCTGGTACTATGGGTTGTGCAGTTTTTTGATAACAATATCATCATGCCGCGTATAGTGGGGTCAAAGGTTAAGATCAATGCGATGATCACAATTCTCGGAGTATTAATCGGAGGGGCTTTATGTGGTATTGCGGGAATGTTTTTATCAATTCCAGGAATCGCTATTCTTAAGGTAATCTTCGAACGTGTCGATGATTTAAAACCCTGGGGCATGTTGTTGAGTGATGACATCACATCGAATCAACCGGGAAAGATTTATTCGAGAGTTACGCGTATGCGAAAAAAGCCACCTCTGAAATCGTAGGTGTGGAAAATACTACTCATTCAAATAATAAAAGTTATGGAAGAATAAAGTTTGGCCGGATACTTGACGTAAATTGTACATTCTGTACCAGATAAATCGTTGGCAAAGTTTTTTACGGTAATTATTTTACTAAACAATTGAACGTAATATTCTCAACTTCTAAAAAAATAAGTCATGAACTCAACTTCAAAAATTATTGCTGCTACACTGGCCGGTGTAGCTACAGGTGCGTTGCTGGGACTTTTATTTGCTCCGGATAAGGGAGAAGAAACACGCAGGAAAATTTCAGAAAAATACACAGATCTAAGCGATACAATCCGCAATAAGGTCGCTGACCTTGTTGATACTATTAAGAACGAATATGGAAATGTAAAAGATACCGTAAATGATTATACCGGTCGCGGAACTTCCACCATGAAAGGTGAACCGAAGGATACCTTTACCGCATAACATTTTTCTTAAAAGTAGCATGAGCTCTCCAAACGGAGAGCTTTTTGTTTTGTAGGATAGCATATTTTCGGTGAATGAAATTGTTATTCTGGGCGATTGGAAAAAGTCATGAGCCCTACATCAAACCGGGAGTTGATGAATTTACCAACCGTATCTCTAACTACTACTCCGTTAAATGGAACATTCTTTCAGTGCTAAAAAACGCAGGCAATCTGCCGGAGGTCGGCCTGAAAAAAAAAGAAGCGGAACTCGTTCTCGGGTTATTACAAAAAGACGATTACCTCGTAGTGTTAGATGAAAGAGGGAAACAGCTAAGCTCTGAAGGCCTCAGTCAGTTTATCCAGTCAAGGGCAAACGAAAGTCAAAAGCAGGTCATCTTTTTAATCGGTGGTGCTTATGGCAGCGATGAAATGGTTCTCAAACGTGCTAATTATATCTGGTCATTATCTGCGCTCACTTTTCCACACCAACTCGTGAGGCTGATCCTCTGCGAACAGATCTATCGCGCATGTACCATATTGCGTAATGAAAAGTATCATCACAGTTAAATTTTTGATTTCAGATATTAGCCTTTAGATTTGATCCTGATCTAAATCAGCTCAATGACGATTACACTGGCGATTATCATTTTCACCTGCTTAGTTTCTATCTCCGCGTTTTCTAATGCAAAGCTGATGGATGACCTGATATTCTATGCGCCGGCGATTGCAAGGCGTAAACAGTATTACCGTTTTTTTTCGCACGGATTTTTACACGCCGACTATCTGCACCTGGCCTTTAATATGCTGGCGCTTTATTCTTTCGGCCAGGCGGTTGAAACAATGTTATTCAGCAGTGATTGCGTATTCGGGAGCAAAGGCAAATTATTTTACATACTTCTATACGTAGGTGGGTTGATTGTTGCGAGCATCCCCGACTATCTCCGCCACAAGGACAATTATGATTATAAAAGCCTTGGAGCATCCGGAGCTGTTTCGTCGGTCATCTTTGCCGCCATAGCGTTATTACCGCAACTTCCAATCAGGTTTTTCTTCATCCCGATTGACATTCCTGGTTATATTTTTGGCTTATTGTACCTGGCGGTTTCTGCTTATCTGGATAAAAGAGGCGGAGGCAATATCAACCATTCTGCACATTTTTGGGGAGCGGCATTTGGCCTGATATTCACGTTTGTCTGTGGATACTTATTTGCAAATATGAATATGATCGAGAATTTTGCCCGGCAAATTCAATCATCCGCTTTGCAGCCTTTCCAATGTTATTGAAAGAACAGGATTTGATTCACTAGCGACTTTAAATCTTTCATCGATACGCATCCCGACTACCCAGACGATCTTCTTATTCATTTCGACAACCCACACATTTTCTTTCTGGGATTTCGACAATTTATGATCGATGAGAAACCGGGCAAGTTTTTTCTTTTTTTTGTTCATTCCAAGAGGGTAGAAGTAATCTCCGGCTCTCCATTTTCGTAAAAGCAAAGGGTAAGTTATTTCCTGAGCGTTTAGCAGAGCAATGTTTTTTGCAGTTTGTAGTTCGTGGTTTATAGTCGTTGGTTTTTGAAAACGCAAATTCCCCAACTCAAATTTTATATTTGCATCCGATTCTTCAATCAGAATGTTTTCCGAGCTGGTTGTGATGACAGGCGTAATGATTAACCAGTTTCGATTGTTGATGATGCGATGAGTTGATGATTGAACGTATTTTCCAGTTTCACTTTCAATCAGCTTCATTAATTCCTGCACTTGCCCGGTAGAAAAATTGTATGGTTTTATAATTTCATGAACGATTGAAAAAAGCGGCTCGGATTTTTTTAGCTTTAGAATGGCAATATGAATTTCATTCCCTTTGTACTCGAGTAGTTTTTTCAAATGCGCATCAATTGATTGATGATAGAGCATTTCGATATCTCCAAACCTTTGGAGGTTGTTCAGGAGGTTTTGCTCAACGTCAGGATAGATATTTCTGATAAACGGAATGATATTCTTCCTGAAATAGTTTCGGCTATATTTCTCCGATTCATTTGAACTGTCTTCTACCCATCGGAGATTGTTATCAGTAGCAAATTGCACTAACTCTGCTTTTCGAAATGAAAGCAACGGACGAATCAACTTCCCTTGTTTCGGTAAAATGCCGCGAAGTCCCTTGATACCTGTGCCGCGAAAAAAATTCATGAGCATCGTTTCCACATTATCATCGGCATGATGGGCAGTGAGAATCCACCTGGGAGACGGACGGCGAGTCCGGAGTTCGGAGTCGGGATTCGGGAGTCGGGGGTCTTGAGAAGGAGAAGAGGAATTACGCTTTTTTGAATGATCGCATTGATCGATGATTTCGTGGAACCAATCATATCTTAATTTGCGTGCAGCTTCCTGGATTGAGAGTTTATTTTCCGAAGCATATTTTTTTGTATCGAACTCCTTTAAAAGAAAATCGACGCCATATCTTTTAGCCAGTTCGCAAACAAAGGTTTTATCTCTTTCACTCTCCTCATCTCTTAGCCGAAAATTACAATGTGCAATTGCAAATGCAAAGTTCGCACGATAACAAAGTTCACACAAGACAACAGAATCCACTCCCCCACTCACAGCCAGTAATAATGTATGGTCTGCAGGAAAAAGATTGTTCCTCTGAATAAATTGTATAAACCGATCCTGTAAATGCATTCGTGAATTTCAGTTCTGAGTTTCGCGTTTTAAGTTCTGAGTTCTGAGTTTTGCGTTTCGAGTTCTGAATTCTGAGTTTTCGGTCTGACCCGGAGAATGATTGGTCATCTCCCTAACCAGGTCAGGCGGAGACCGTCAGACCTGTTGTAACTTCGTACTTCATAAATCGTACATCCCAGATCGTAATTCGGACCTCTAACTTCCTGCTTCAATAGACCAACTCCTCATAAGCCATTTGCAATTCATTATATGCGTGCTGGTCTCCGGCGGTTTTTGCTGCATTCATTCCTTTTTCATACCATGTTATTGCAGCTTGCTGGTCATTTGTTCTTTCTAATAATTTGGCAAGATGGTAATATGAACCGATGTATCCAGGTTCGCGGGTCAATATCTCTTCAAAAAGTGAGCGGGCAGACCTGTCATCTCCGGCTTTAATGTATTCCAATGCCAGGGCGTGTTGGAGGAAACTATCGGACGGACTTGTACGCAAAAATTCCCTGAGCTTTTCAATCCTTTCCATCTCTTCCAATTAAATTTTTATAAACGTTTCCAAACTAACTTTACTGCTCTTATATTTGTGATCGACTTGGTTGCATAAACAACCATTCCTAATAATCTTGATATATGAAGATTCTAGTTTGTATCAGTAAGACGCCAGACACCACGGCAAAAATAGCTTTCACCGATAACAATACGAAATTCGCCGAGGCAGGTGTTCAATGGATCATCAATCCATACGATGAATGGTATGCGCTGGTTCGGGCTATTGAATTAAAAGAAAAAGATCCGTCAACAGTTCTTCACCTGATTACTGTCGGCGGTGCAGATACTGAACCTATCATTCGAAAGGCACTGGCTCTCGGTGGAGATGAAGCTGTACGCGTCAACGCATCTGGTCATGACAGTTTTTTTATTGCTTCACAGATTGCAGAGGTTGCCAGGCAAGGCAATTATGACCTGGTTTTTACCGGGAAGGAAACAATTGATTATAATGGTTCTTCGATTGGAGGTATGGTTGCTGAATTGTTAGATATGCCATATATAAGTCTTGCCACCAAATTTGAGATTAGTGGCGCCATCGCTACCATTACGCGGGAGATTGAAGGTGGCGAAGAAGTTTGTGAAGTAAGCCTGCCGGTTGTTGTGAGTTGTCAAAAAGGCATGGCTGAGCAACGCATTCCAAACATGAAGGGTATCATGGGCGCACGCACAAAGCCTTTAAAAGTAGTTGAACCGGTTGCAGTGAATGAATTAACATCGGTTGTCGGATTCCAGCTGCCACCCGCAAAAGCAGGAGTGAAGCTAGTTGCACCTGATAACACTTCCGAACTTGTGAGATTGTTGCGTGACGAAGCAAAAGTAATTTGAACAATTTGAAAATTTGAAGATTTGAAAATGTGAAAATGTGATAGCCTGTTTAGAGCGTTAAAGTCTATCTAACTGCACCATTTTCAAATTTTTTAAATCTTCAAATTTTCATTCGCTTCTTCTTAAAATTTTCAAATTTTCAAATCTTCAAATTTTCAAATTAATATCATGTCTGTTTTAATATTCATCGATCAGGCGGAAGGGCATGTTAAGAAGGCTTCCCTGGAGGCATTATCATATGGTTCAAAAGTGGCTGAGCAATTAAATACCTCTGCGCAGGGAGTCATTCTCGGAACAGTAAAGGAAGACATCGCCGCGTTGGGTAAATATGGCGTAAAGAAGATACATCATATTGCCAGTGAGGAGTTGAACCACTTTGACGCGCAGGTGTTCACGAAAGTAATAGCACAGACAGTAGATGCGACCGGAGCGAAAGTGATTATCTTTTCTAATAATATAGATGGTAAAGCGATTGCCCCGCGTTTGGCCGCAAGATTAAAGGCCGGACTGGTTGCTGGCGCGATTGCACTTCCTGAAACAAGTAATGGTTTTACAGTTAAGAAGAATGTGTTTTCCGGAAAGGCTGTCGCAAACATTTCTCTTAATTCTGAGATCAAGATCATCTCACTAAATACCAATTCTTACCCCGTGACACCAACGGAAGGGATAGCAGAGGTTGTGCCGTTGAATGTTTCTGTGAATGCTCCACGAATAAAGGTAAAAGCAGTAAATAAAGTAACGGGCGACATTCCACTGAGTGAAGCTGAAATTGTGGTGAGTGGCGGTCGTGGATTAAAGGGGCCTGAAAATTGGGGCATGATCGAAGAACTCGCGAAATTGCTTGGAGCAGCCACGGCTTGTAGCCGCGCTGTGGCGGATGTCAATTGGCGGCCACATCACGAGCACGTTGGTCAAACCGGTTTGGCCATCGCGCCGAATCTCTACATTGCTGTTGGAATTTCCGGTGCAATTCAACATTTGGCTGGGGTAAACCGCAGCAAGGTGATTGTTGTGATCAACAAGGATCCCGAAGCGCCATTTTTCAAGGCAGCAGATTATGGTATTGTAGGAGATGCTTTCGAAGTAGTTCCGAAAATCATCGAAGATGTAAAAAAATTAAAAGGAATTTCATAAAATTATTTGCTGATTTGTAGTTGTTTAAAGATTTTTTTTCGCGAATTTATTGTATAGAGAAGGCGGATTGTTCAAGCTTTTTTTTCAAACAAAAACCCTTAGTTTCGTGCTTCATTATGAAGAAAATAGAGTTGGAAATAGTGGCTTTGTCGCATAGTATTACCCAAACTCATTCCTATGCGGTCGTGTTAGGAGAAGTAAATGGTTTACGGCGTTTGCCTATTGTTATCGGTGGTTTCGAGGCCCAGGCAATCGCTGTAGCATTGGAAAAAATGAATCCCAGCCGGCCCCTCACCCACGACCTGATGAAGAACTTCATGAATGCTTTTATCATCGATCTGCAGGAAATCATCATCTGTGATCTTCAGGAAGGCATTTTCTATTCCAAACTCGTTTGTGTAAGCGAACATGACACGGTAGAAATAGATTCACGCACCTCCGATGCTCTTGCATTGGCTGTCCGGTTTGGATGCCCGATATATACATACGATAACATCCTCGAAAGTGCCGGTATCCTGATGGAGGATTCAACCGGTAAAAAGAAAATTGTGAAGGAAGCCGTTGCATCCGAATCGACCGGCTCAGAAGATCTTAAAACCCTCACTTTGGAAGAACTTAATACGCTTCTGAACGACGTGTTAGAACAGGAAGACTATATAAGAGCGATCGCTATCCGTGATGAGATTAATAGCAGGAGGAGGAGATAGTTGGAAGATCTTAGTTTTTAGTTCAGGTTTTTCGGTTCTAAGCTTTCAATTCGCAGTTGTATCTGCTTCGGGAATGATTTTACGTTAGTTATCGTTCACACATTGCACTTCAACCCTGTTTACGTTTTGTAAATCCTTAACGCTTGATAAGCTTCCCTAATTGTAAGATCAATCTCGGTTTGAATGTAACGCGCAGAAGGCAGGATGGATACCATGATATTGAAACTGTTTTCTATCCTCTTCCCCTTACGGATGTACTTGAGATCATTCACGACTCATCTTTTTCGACAATAAGTCCCAAACAACAAAACAAAGGCGCGGATTTTACGACCACAGGATTGCCGATCAATGGAGCTGCAGGAAAGAATCTCTGCGTGAAGGCGTACCAGCTTATTCAACAAGAGTTCAGCAAGCTTCCGCCTGTTCATATCTTTTTGCATAAAGCGATACCGATCGGCGCAGGATTAGGCGGTGGCTCTGCGGATGGCGCATTCACGTTAAAATTACTCAACAAGAAATTTCAGCTGAAGCTCACGACCGAACAACTACTCGACTATGCAATCCGACTCGGAAGTGATTGTCCTTTCTTTATTTTAAACCGGCCCTGCTTCGCGACAGGTCGCGGAGAATTTTTGGAGGGCATCGATCTGAATCTCGACACATACTCCTTTGTTATCGTAAACCCAGGAATTCATATAAGTACGGCATGGGCCTTTCAACAGCTTACTCCTGCGCAGCCAGGGTCGTCTCTTCGGGAGGCTATTCAACAGCCGGTGTCAAGATGGAAAGATCTATTAACAAACGATTTTGAAGCCGCAGTTTTCAAACATCACCCGGAATTATTATCCGTAAAAGCGACTCTTTACAAATCGGGAGCGATATACGCTTCTCTCTCGGGTAGTGGCTCCTGTTTTTACGGCATCTATCCGAAAAAAATTTTCCCTCTCCTTCATTTTCCCGGTTCGTTTCAGATAGTTCATATTAAATAGTAAAGCCTAAAAGCGGAGTCTTTGATAATTTTTTTTACCTTGTGCTAAATAACATTCAATCAACTTCGATAGCTACATAGTACAATTTCTCGATTATAACCTTGACTTCCTCGATCATCCCTGAGGACGATATGACCCGCTTTTCCGGTACATCGATCAGATGTCCATCTTCATAACCACACTTCTTACTTCAACTTTTCCAGTCGGGAATCAAAAAAAATTATTATGGATACCATTGTCAGATCATACAACGAGACTCAATACTATTTAGACATTGAAGAAAAATACGGAGCTCATAATTATCATCCACTCCCGGTTGTACTGACCCGCGGCCAGGGCGTATTTGTATGGGATGTTGAAGGGAAAAGATACTTTGACTTTCTAAGTGGATACTCCGCAATTAACCAGGGCCATTGTCATCCAATCATTGTTGCCTCCCTGATAGAACAGGTACAAAAGTTGACTCTTGTGTCGAGAGCCTTTCATAGTGATCTGCTGGGCGAATATGCTCAGTTCATTACAAAGTATTTCGGCTATGACAAGGTGTTGCCAATGAATACCGGTGTCGAAGCGGTTGAAACAGCAATTAAGCTCGCCAGACGCTGGGGCTATGAAATTAAAGGTATTCCTGAAAACAAAGCGAAGATTATTGTTTGTGCCAACAACTTTCATGGACGAACAAGTACGGTAATTTCTTTTAGTACCGACCCATCAGCCTACACAAAGTTTGGTCCGTATATGCCAGGCTTCATTGTAATTCCATACAATAATCTCGAAGCCCTGGAAAAAGCCTTGCAGGATGAGGAGGTAGCGGGATTTCTACTTGAGCCAATACAGGGTGAAGCCGGCGTTGTTGTACCGGATGCAGGTTACTTAAAAAATGCAAAACGCTACTGTGAAGATGCGAAAGTGTTATTCATAGCCGACGAGATCCAGACAGGTCTTTGTCGCACCGGCAAGATGTTAGCGTGTGACAATGAGGATGTACGTGCAGATATATTGATCCTCGGAAAGGCGTTGAGTGGCGGAATGTTGCCAGTCTCCGCCGTGCTTGCCGACGACGAAATCATGCTCACGATTAAGCCAGGTGAACATGGTTCAACTTATGGCGGAAATCCACTTGGCTGTAAAGTGGCTATTACAGCATTGACAGTACTCAAGGATGAAAAAATGAGTGAGAACGCTCACGCGATGGGTGAATTATTTCGCACAGAACTACAACTTATACAATCGCCCCTCATAAAAGAGATCCGTGGTAAGGGATTATTAAACGCGATTGTAATTGATCATCCCCACAAAGATGCGGCGCTCGAATTGTGCCTTGTCATGAAAGACCACGGACTTCTCGCCAAACCCACCCATGGAGATAAAATCCGGTTTGCTCCACCCCTTCTGATAACGCGCGAACAGATTACAGAATGCGTTCACATTATTGACCACTCTCTTAAAACATTATTTTAAATGTTGGGTTTTAAATGTTGAATTTTGAGCAGTTTAAATTGGGTATAGCATGAATCATTCTGAATTATATCTTTAATATTGAGTGAGTGATAATGCCATTTTGATTTGAACTTAAACCTCGGAATTTGCCTAGCAACAGTAACATTTGATATTTATAATAAAATTGATGCACCACGAAGAAGAACACCTGAAAAGCTCGGACGCACTTAGAGATATCGTAATTGGCATGAGTGATGGGCTTACCGTTCCGTTTGCCCTTGCGGCTGGTTTGAGCGGTGCAGTTATTTCCACGGGCATCATCGTGATTGCGGGAATTGCAGAAATCGCAGCCGGTTCTATTGCGATGGGTCTAGGCGGGTATCTTGCGGGTAAAACAGAACAGGATCATTACAACAGCGAATTAAAGCGCGAATATGAGGAAGTGGAACGGGTTCCGGAAACAGAAAAAGAAGAAGTAAGAGAATTTTTTGAAAACATTGGATTGAGTAAGGATTTGCAGACCCAGGTAGTCGAAGAGATTGCAAAGGACAAGGCAAAATGGGTTGATTTCATGATGAAGCACGAACTCGGCCTGGAGAGACCGGATCCCAGCCGCGCTACGAAATCTGCATTAAATATTGGTATCTCTTACATCGTTGGTGGACTCGTTCCTTTGAGTCCCTACTTCTTCATTGAAGAACCAATAGAAGCGCTGAAAATCTCCGGGATTGTTACATTGGCCTGCCTGTTTATTTTCGGATATTTTAAGAGCAGGTTTACAGGTGTCAATCCTGTAGAAGGTGCGATCAGGGTTGCATTCATTGGTGCGCTAGCGGCAGCTGCCGCATTTGGCGTTGCCAAGTTGTTCGAATAGTTCAGGTTGTTTTTTTGGTACCGAGTCTTATATCAGGAATCACCGCCATGGCCAGGCTCAGGATAGCTGCAGCGATCATTAGCCAAAGACCGACTTTTTTTTCAGGACAGATGCCAGTGTAACATCCCGAGAAAATGATAAAGCATCTCGATGCGTAAGCCACAATCACCGCACAAACGAAAAAATTCATCCTTTTTGCCCAGACTCTGTTAACAACAAAGCCAAAGGCAGCGACTATGGAAAAAACGATAAAGGCCTTACCGGGTTTTCCATACGCATTCTTTTCAGAAAAAAAACCCGTGAAAGTTTTGTTCAAATCAGGGTGAAAGGTCCACGGAAGAAAACAGGAAATGATTAAAATGACTAACGCCGCTATGCCTATCCATTGAGAATACTTCATGTGATTATCGGGAATTAGGAAACAAAGTATACCTGTTTGAACTATAATCACAAATTTATAACCCGATCGTTTGGCACGAGCATTCAGATTCAACAGGCATGCATTAAATAGGATCTAAAAACGCGTACAGTTTCCAATAAATTCATTCATTTTCTCGGTGGTAATCTCCGTTCTTTTGTTTAAGAGTTCTAAGGTAACGCGTCACAGCAATTTCAAAATGGGAAAGGAGCCCGGGTATTTGTACTCGATTTCAGTAATTCCCGCAGTCCGTTTTCCAGTACATAACTGCTTTGTTCAGTCCTTCCTTTTTCAGTACCATTTCTTTGCCTGTATTATTTAGTATCAGCATTTTACACGGAATATATTATATTTTACTGAACAACTAATTCGATTCCAAATGCGCAGGAATTCAGGAGGTTACAGTTGAAGCAATGAGTGATAACACTTGCAACGACCGTAAATCCACTGTTTATTTGTTCTCGTATTCGTGTTCGAGATCCTAAAGAAAAAATGTACCCAATGAAACAGTTTTATCCAATCCTAAGGTTATTGATGCTGATGATTCTGCCCGCATCTATAATAACCCAAAC
Source organism: Flavitalea sp. (assembly GCA_036742645.1). Taxonomy (GTDB): domain Bacteria; phylum Bacteroidota; class Bacteroidia; order Chitinophagales; family Chitinophagaceae; genus Flavitalea. The sequence continues at coordinate 28,157 of DAINQQ010000005.1, read as the reverse complement.
ATACTCGCAGAGTTGTTCAAACCTTACGGTTACTTACTCTGCTACGGAGTCAAGATGTATGGCTACCGGCACCCTTCAAATAACCGCTTCAGGCGGTTCTGGGAATTATAATTACAAAGTTTTCGGACCTACTGTTACGCCATTCACTTCATCAAACCTGATAACCGGCCTACAACCCGGGATCTATACGATTACGGTAAGTGATATCGTCGCTAACTGTAACCTTGATGTTGCTAACGTTGTGATCTCGGGATCTTATAGCGATCCAAGATTTTCACTGGTTGCAACCGACGTTACGTGTAACAATGGTGCTGATGGAACGATTTCTGTTTCGAGCCTTCAATTCGGCCGTTCACCATTCACCTATACTATTGTAGCTCCATCCCCAATGGGAGTTGGAACAAATAGCACTACCGGCACATTTACAGGCCTAATGCCTGGTCTGTATTCGGTGCAGCTGATGGACTCATGTGGAGGTAAGCAGACGAGGACCATCGGTGTTCAGAATTATACCTGGTCTATTACTTCTTCCAGTGTCACGCTGTCTAGCTGTACTGTGTATAACGGATTGCTCGGCCTCACTGATGGCAAAGGAAACACAAACGCAGCAGGTGTTGCCTTTAACGGGTTTCAATATGGAGTAGTGAATGGTGTTGGAGATACTACCTGGTTTGCTTCACGTTCATTCTCTTTTGATCTTGGACAAAAAAGAAGCGTTCCGCTTGTAGCTAAGGATCGATGCGGACTCGTGCAATCGGTGAACTGGAATAATCCAGCAATACCTTCTGTATTTGCAAACGCAACGATTTCTTCAGCAGTTTGTTCTGTCTTTAATGCTGCAATCACTGGTCAGCAAAACCTGACAAACCCAACATACACCCTGGTCGATAATTTAGGAAACCCCGTTCCAGGACAGCCTAACAATACAACTGGAACATTCACAAACATTCCTTATGGCTCATATTGTATACGGATAACAAATACATGTTATGATACGGTCATTACACGTTGCTTCACCCAGGCTCAAGCCATACCAAACGTTCCTAGCGCAGTAACTGTGTCAAACTACACGTGTACTGGTGTCACGGCCACAGTAACAGGACAACAGAATCTTACAACTCCTACATATTGTCTATTTGATAACCTCGGTGTTCAGGTGGGTGCATGTAACAGTACAGGTGTCTTCAACAACGTACCATATGGCAGTTACACGATCCAAATCACTGATGGCTGTACCGGAGCGGTATTTAATAGAACCTTCAATGCAGTTAAGCGTACGCGATCAGTTGCTAACAATGTAACTCTAAACGGATATACATGTAGTAGTTTCAGTGCGACTATAACCGGCCAGACAAATTTGACCAATCCCCAGTATTGCCTGGTGGATAATCTTGGTAACCCGGTTCCTGGCTTTCCTTGTAACACGACAGGAGTATTCAGCAACCTTCCTTATGGTTCATATTGTATTAATATCACAGATGGCTGTGCAGATACAACTATCCAGAGATGTATAAACATTACGAGACCCCTTCCTATACTTGGTGCAACTGTTATGAGCGCCAGGACTTGTTCAGGCTTTACTGCTACAATCGGCGGACAGGGAAATCTGTATACAGGTGCTGTATATTGCTTGTTAGACAATCTTGGAAATATTGTAGCGGGAGTGGCGTGTAACACAACCGGTGTATTTACAAATGTGCCTTACGGTACTTATTGTATTCAACAAACTGATAACTGTTCTGGTAACGTGTTGACAAATTGCTTTACCGCAACGGCTCCTGTTTCTTCAGTGGGTCCTGCATCCATTACCAACAGAACATGTTCTGGATTCAGGGTTACTATTACCAATCAACAGAACCTTACCAACCCAAGTTTTTGTTTATTCGATACCCTGGATAACCCGATAGGTGCTTGTAACAGCACGGGTGTATTTGATGTAACAGGCTTCGGATCTTATTATATTACAACAACTGATGGTTGTACAGGAACGATATTCACTACAAATTTCAGCGTTGCCAAGCAAGTACCTTCAGTGGGAAATACAGTGAACATCAGCAATCAGAGCTGTAGCACATTCACAGCTGATATCATTGGTGAAACATATCTTACCGGCCCACATTACTACTTAAAAGATACTGTAGGAACAGTTATCGCTGACAACCTTACCGGAACATTCAATAACATTCCTTATGGCTCATACTGTATCGACATCCAGAATTCATGTCTGGACACAATCATTCAAAGATGTTTCACAGTAGTCGGTAATACGATCGCAACAACTGTTACTGCCTCTCCATCGTGCGCATTAACAACTGCTGATATCACAGTACAGGTAACCAGTGGTTTCGGACCATATACAATCAACGTGTATGATGATGCGAATAACCTGGTCCGGACAACGACTTCTGCAAGCAGTAACGTTGTATTGACGGCTCTTCCTACCCTGGTCATCGGCCAAACGTTCCGTATTGTAGTAAGCAGCGCTTGTGCTGCGCCAGTCACACAATTTGTAACTGCACAGCGTAGCACATTTTCACGTACACCTACAGTTATCGCAAGGTGTCCGTCAGGAACATGGGCAACAGGTTCATCGGATCTCCAGGTTCTAGCAACCACAAACCTCACTTCAGTGAATATGTCGATCACACAAAAGAACTTTGTGTCGCAGACAATCAATTATGCGAGTCATGCGGGTAACCTCTTTACATTCACAAATCTTGAACCTGCCACTTATATTGTAACCTATACTTTTGGAGGTTGCGTACAAACTGTGAATGACACAATTGTGGTTGGACCTTACCAATACCCTAACCTTTCACAATCTGCCGCTTACCAGTGTGATAACAACAGCTTCAGTGTAGGAGCCTCGGTTAACGGGGGCGTATCACCATTCACTTATGAAGTAATCGGTAGCACACCATCAGCACCAAGCATCATAACTGGCATGCAGGCCAGCCCGGTATTCGCAATAAACAATGGTGTTGAATATTCACTCGTGAGATTAAGAGCCACGGATGCTTGCGGAAATGCAACATTGAACGATGCTAGCATCCTCCCGCTTGCAAATACTATTGTGCGTGCAACGTCAAACTGTTACTACAATGACGTTACGTTAACAACGGACACTGTTCCTAACGCTACTTATACCTGGTACAGGAAAACCAGCGTTACTGACAGTGTAATTGTAGGAAGCACTATAGGATATAATATTCCATACCTGATGCCAACTGATACTGGTATGTATGTTAGCCGTATGTCTGTGAATAGCGGATGTCTTACCAAACTCTCCTACTTCCATCTTACCGGAAATTGCGGTAACACACTGCCGGTGAAAGTTTCACTGAACGGTAAGGCCGTAAGAGAGAATTCGAATCAGCTTACCTGGACAGCAAAGGATGAGCAACCGGTGAAGAAATATGTGATTGAGCGCAGCAATAAGAATGATGGCAATTTTGAAGCGATTGGTACAGTGAACGCTAATCAGAAACTTTCGAGCACATACCTGTTCGTTGATTACAGTCCGTTTAACGAAGTAAGTTTCTACCGTGTCAAAATTGAGCACACTTCAGGTAAATTCAGTTACAGTAATATGATTGCCATCAGGTCAAATGGAGAAAGTACTATCGCGGCTTATCCGAATCCTGTAAAAGATTTACTGAACATCAACATACGTGGCAATCAGAATCAAAACTACAGGTTGTCAATATATAACAATGCCGGACAATTGATTTTCAGCGCTACCCAGCATAATGTCCAAAATGATACTATCCAGTACCGCAGGGATGTTAAGGCAAAACCGGGATTATATTTCTTACTGGTAAGTAACCTGACAACAGGAGAAAATAACACGTATAAAATAATATTTGAATAGATTTTTTCTTTACCACGTGTACATTGGGCGGATTTCTATCCGCCCTTTTTTTTGTAACAACTTCTCAAGCGATAATCACATTCTTTTTCTCCTGGTGTCTTTGTGCCTTTGTGGCTCTTTATTTTAAAAATCAGAGTGGCTACGAAGGCACAAAGACACAAGGACTAGAAACTAATCGGTAGAGTTCCTTTGCGCTATATAGGAGAGCGCGGGTGCAGGACAATCAATTTTTGTTTGGATTAAAAAAGTTCGCAAGAATATTATTACTCTGTTTCCTTCCTGCTTCCATTTTACTATTTTGCCGTTTTGCAGCAGCTTTATTTTCGTTCCTTTCGCAGGAAGGTTATGTTGCCAACTTAGCTCAGCCGGCAATAAAGAATTTTCCGGAAAGCACGCCAGGGTAAAGACCTTCCCATTTTTGTCTAGTGTGAAATACGCACTGCTGTCACGGAGTTCCTGTATCCCTCTTGTATTGTAAATCGCCCCTCCATTAAGCCATATCCTAATCTATTTTAGTTGTACAAGTTCAAGGGGATCGAGTTTCCACTCGTTATTAAAGAACCCGGCTACTTTGATTTCATTCGATCCCGATTGCAACATCGCCAAACGAAACACCATAAAATCGGGAAAGCCACTCGCACCAGCAAAATATTGATTGGCATTTGCAGCCTGCATTCCCTTGACACCTGTCCCAGTTATCACACCGACTGAATTAATCGATGACCCCTTCATCGGCCACACAAAATAAGCTCCAAGGTCACCACCAGTCCAGGTCTGGTCACCGGCTTTAATACTATTTCGCTCTACTGACAATGGACATCCATCCAACAATAACCGGTAGGCGCTGTTAGTACTTGCATTTCCATAAATGATAACATTTCGTCCGGGATATCGCTGTTGGGAGTATTCCTTGTCAGCGATCATATCAACCGCGCCATTACCGCGATAGTACCAGGTTTCGACATCATATCTTGCCTTATTATAACTCCATTCATTTTCCTCTTTTGTTCCCCCGGTGCCATATACAAACAGCATGTTGTGATTGAAGGGATCCTTGAAAGTGCCGTATCGCTGAGGATTTTTTTGAGAATCGTCCGGCTTTTGCGAGACTTTCCATTGATTATTCTCTTTTACCAAATATAAACTGCCATTCGAAGTGGTGTGCGAAACTTGTATTATACTCAAACTGTCAAGCGTGATAGAAAGAGAAGACCCGATAGTAAAATCGGTTACGTCTAGTTTTAATAGCCTGACATTTTCGGTTATTCCCTTAATTGTTCCGGCTTTTTTATCCCTGTTTAGCTGCACGCGGCTATACTGTAATGGATGCACCTGCTGAAAAATTTCTGCCCAACGGTAACTTGATGAGATGCCCGGGGTGGCAGTCATGAAGTCTACCGTATTGATTGAACTGTCTATCCCGCGTTTATGCCATTTGAAGAAATCAAATAATGGCCTCCAGTCGACGCTGTGGTCTCCAAACCAATGCTCACCGCCGGGATACTCATAGTAATTCAGATCGGGATGAAACTCTCCAAGTAGTTTTCTCATTTGCCTTGCATATCTCACCGGCACTACACGGTCTGCATCACCATGAAACACATATACACCTAACGGTTTGTAATTACTTACAAGTTTCAATACGTCGCTCTGATTGCTCGATCGCAATAAGATCTGTTCGACTGGCGATACCGAAGTGCCGGGAATCAATCCATCAGCAGACCCATATTCCTTTAATGTCGGATAACCTGCACAGGGTGCGATCGCAGCCCATTTGTCGGGATAAGTAGCGCCAAGAAACCACGTACCGTGACCACCCATCGAATGTCCGGTAAGGTATATTTGTTGATGATCCGGCTTGAATTTATTTTTTGCGATTTCTAAAACTTCCAACGCATCGATCCGTCCCCAATCTTCCCAATTAAAACCTCTTGGCCTGCGATTCGTTGCTGCTACAAGGGTACCCCAGTCTTTTGATTTATATGCTCTTGCCTGCCCGATTGCCTCGACGCCTGCTCCATGAACCGATAAAAACAAAGCTGCTGGTTCTTTGGCCGCCGGTATCTGAGGCGTAACAGCATAATACTGCAAACTCCCATCAATAGCGCTTATAAAAGTATTACTGTATTTGTCCTCGAGCCCTACCGCATCGATACTGACTCTTTGTTCGTCGATCTGTTTTTCTTTATCAAAAATCCTAATCGAACAATCGTATTTTCCTTTTTGATTGACAGAACTTCCGTTGAAATGGAAAATGACTTTTCGTGTAGACATGGATGGTATTGAAGGAACATCCGACTGCATTTTCGCTCCTTCAATCGTACTTTCAATCTTCAATCGCTTCAGAGGATTGGATGAGTTGTTGATCAACACCACCGCGCCCATCAAATCATCGTTCTTATTTCCGGGCACAATAAATGGCAATGTAACATCCTCCGTAGTTAAAAAAACGGGTTTCTTCGGAAAGTGAAGATCAGCGACTATGTTCTGACCACGAACATAAAACTCATTGAGTCCTTTTTTTAATTGAATGGGTAGGTATAGCCATCCCGAGGAATAAGGGTCGCCAGCGTGTGTTACATTATTTACAACAACAGCGCTATTGCCCTTTATATTTAAGAGCGCCTTTTGCTCACGCCGTGAATTGTAGGTGAGATAGATATATCCTCCAGCTCCAAATCCGCCCCTGCCTCCTAACCGATTCAAACTGTCTCCTGTTACTTGCTGCCATGTTATCGTTTGACCGCGTTGATCAACTCCAACAGTATCACCCTCGGCAGGAACACGCAGAGTGTTTGTGTATAATCTGTATAGTAACTGATCCGTGGATATTGCTTCGCGCCCATAACGGCCAACACCGGTGACCATGAGCCCGCCGGTAAAATGATATACCTCTTGAGAAAAAACTGGAAAAGAAATTGCTATGTAGATGCAAAAAAAAGATACTTTTTTCATGGTGACTAATTTATCAAACACATCCATTATAAGCGACTATAAATCGAATATTGATTTCTGATTCTATATGATCCATGTGAGACAAAAACGAAGATCGCAAGTTCTGGGCTGTGAAACAAAGTAAAGCACCACCAGACGCGCTGCTGATGCTTCATAAGCAGTATCTATTTTTAAGTTCTCAACACTTTTAAAACACATTTTGGTAAGATAAAAACAGATTCAGCGCCGGCAGATCTGGCACAAAGTATATAGAGGACCGTTAGGTGGATAAACTATTTATGGAGGAAAGAGAGATCACGCAGTCGCACATTACGGAAATCTACAGGCTGACCTTCGCTTTGTAGAGCTATAAAACCGCTGGTTAATAACTTGCCATCCTCTTTCATTTTCGGATCGTAACGATTCACAACGCCTCCACCGATTTGAGGTTTAGAATATCTTAAGACGGTATCTCCATTGATAACATGAGTGACTAATGAATCTCCAAAAACGATTAATTCTGCTTTTACCCACTGCTCGCCGTCGTACGTTTTTGAATTTGAACTAATGCAATGGGATGTCGCAATCTTGCCATTGTAAACGACCTCCGTGCCTGGTGAACACATATTTCCGGTCGGCCTGGATTTTCCATCGCTTAATCCCCCGAGAAATTGCATCTCCACCGAGATGGGCCAGTCCTGCTCTACTGGCATTGTCCTGGGATCCTGCGAATGAAACATAACACCGCTATTTCTCAGAGTATACGATGGGGCCCCCTTTTGAAGTTGACCTACAAAACGATATTCAAGTGAAAGTTGGAACCACGAAAAAGGACTCTTATAATAGAGATGGCCGAACTGATCGTTGAAATCTCCATATTGATCATATCGAACTTTGATCATCTCGTCTTCAACCCGAAAGGTATTTCCAAAATTGACATTAACCGGATGATGATGAATTTTCACAACCCAGTCATTAATATCCCTGCCATTGAAAAGAGTTATCCATTCACTTTTTTCGACCGCTTTCTTCTGAGCCTGGCATGCACTAAGAAGTTGCAAAATCGATAATGTCGAAAGTATCACTATTAATTTCATTAGAAACTTTTTGATATTTATATTTTACAACCACGAACAAAGTAAACAGATGATCCATGTGTTAGCCACACAGTCTTACCCCTGACTTACTAAGATACAGAGAAGCTAATAAAACGATCTATATTCAGTCGCTTGTTGATCCGGTGTGCCTGGAAAGAATTTCGAACAGCATTTGAATTCGCTGATACCTTTTTCTAATATTCCTGCGTAACTACTACAAAAACTTTGGAAAACTTTGCGTCTCTGTGTATACGTCTATGCTCACTGTCTTTAAATTCCTTGCAATATTTTGCAGCCAGATTTTTGGTTAAGTTTTTTAACCACAGAGGGCACAGACGTTTGGGTCACAGAGGTACAGATAGATTTGTTCGCCAGCATATTTCGAAGCCGTGGCATCGTTCATTACCTCACTACTCCCGACGCCATGCAGCAAGACGACGAAAGTTGCCTCGAGATACCAATGAATTATTATGTATCGAAAGGTTTTCGATGACAGAGGGAATGATTTTGAGAACTTTTCTGCAAGGTGATTATTCCCATGATCTACAACGCAACCGCGCTTCTACCGCTTTCATTCGCCCACCAACCAAATACTAGAATCGCCTCCACAGCTTTGTTATCCTCCCTACCGCAAAATATCTGGCAAAAAACTTGTATTAACTTATGCTAAAAATATTAGTATGAATAAGAGTAATCAGAAAGACAGTCCCGATTCCGCCGGACATGGCAAAAGCAATGTCGAAAAAGATCCTAGTGAGTGGGTTACCGGTGACGAGCCCATGACTGGAGCACAGCGCTCTTACCTGAATACATTGGCGAGTGAAGCCGGAGAAAAACCTCTGGAGAACTTAACAAAGGCTGAGGCGTCAAAAAAAATTGAGGAGCTACAACGCAAGACCGGCCGGGGTTTGAAGGATTAGAGCACAGGGAAGGAGTTTGGATCACCTGCAGTTTTCTCATTTGATAAAGGCTGTTTCAGTCCCCCTTTATGTATTATACATTTGCTTTGTCGCGAAGCTTTCAATTTGCACTCAAAGGGCTAGTCAAAGGTGGGAAGAACCAGATACGAGGGACGCTGAAAAACGTTATTCGCTATGATTAAGCGTTTTGAAAACGGTGAGGTTTATCCCCATGTTATATACACATGGCTATCTGAGAGCAGGAATTTTGTAAAAGTTCATTGGTATTTGGAATTAATTACGGAAGTTTAATTATTAACTCTTTAAATTAAAACGTTATGGCAAAAGCAGCTAAAAAATCAGCGAAAAAAACAGCTAAAAAATCCAGCAGCAAAGCAGCTCCAAAAAAAGCCGCTAAGAAAGCCGCAAAAAAAGCAGCTCCAAAAAAGAAATCAGCAAGAAAACCGAACGCCGCGTTCATGGCGCCCCTTAACCCAAGTCCCGTTTTGGCTGAGGTCGTTGGTGCAAAACCGTTACCAAGAACCGAAATCGTTAAGAAAATATGGGACTACATCAAAAAGAATAATCTCCAGGATAAGAAGAACAGAAGGATGATTAATGCAGATGGAAAATTGAAAGAAGTTTTCGGTGGGAAAACTCAGATCTCTATGTTCGAGCTGGCTAAAATTGTAAATAACCACGTGAAGTAATTGGCCTTTCTCGAATAACGATTTTCGCCATACTAACTTCTCACCTGAATTACCTGCTCAACTAATTTCCAAATAATGTCCAGGTACATGTTATTGTCATCTCACTTACACAGTGCGAAGATGAAAGCCTGCGATTATTTGTGACTTATGATTGGTTGCATGCAGGATAATTCGTTGTACCATACATAGCGGTTCTTGTTAGATCATCCTTTGCGATGAACCGACAAGAACTTACTGCTCTATTCTCCTTTTCAGGCAAATTAATTTTCAACTAACGAAATTTATATTAAGGAAGAAAGAGCATCTTCCTTCCCACAGAATCTTAGTGAGATCTTCGACATACGTGTGATCTATATAAAATTCGAAAAGCGGTATTACTATCTTATTGAGTCGGGGATTGACAATCTATGTTATTGCTGATCCGAATGCAGATGCCGGGCAAATGCATGAATGGCTTCGATACCGGCGGAAGTGATGCATACAACAACCCGATCTAATTTCTTAATAACAATGAGTTTTTCCTTTTCAAGCATTTCGAGATGCTTTTCAATTGAGCTCCATCCTGCTTCCTGACGTAAAATTATCTCGCGTGTACTGCATAAATAGGTAGTAGGCTGTGGATCATTCTTAACAATGTTGTAAATAGTTTGCAAGGTCTGGTATTGGGGGGCCATATTATAAATATATTCTTAGTTCAATTGGTAATAAAAATAAATTGTCAACATTTTACCACCTAATTGACTTGAAATTATGAAATTCTCTCTGCTTTGTTCGCCACCTAAACCGGGCATGATCGAAATCAATTCAAATCTAACAAAAGTCACGGTGGTGAACGAATTTAGTTCTACAACGAGGGCCTTCAGTCTCTTTAATCTCCAATCATTCACCAGTCAATAATTGACATCAGATGTTCAGGTTTGCAAACCCATCATACTGGTTAAATTGGCCTGGCGGCTTTTTTTTCGTTATGCGATATGACATAATCAGTCATGGCTGTTATTTGAATAGCTGGGACGAATCAAAATGTCTTCAAGTATTTATTTGGAATAATTTTACGTCCTCGACACGGTTATCAGATACGAATATCATTTATGAAGAAACCCGCACCCTTGATTAAAACAATTGTCATAGTCGCGATCAATGCATTCACCTACTTTCATCTCGCAGCGCAGAAAACCAACTCTCAAAAAACTTTCCGGGACTTTTGCCGCCATTGAATGGAACACTATAAGCGGTGCATGGGGACGGAATATGAAAGATTATTTTACACAAAGGGACAGTTAACCATCGGGGCAAAGGCCACCTATATAGCAGAATATGATTACAGCAACCTGGAGATTTTGTCAAATACGAATTGCGAAGCCGCTACTGACCGCCTGTTAATGGGCTCGGGATCATACTTCACAGGAGCTAAAAAGAACTTCTCTGGATTTTTGTGCACACGGCGGTCGGGGCAGGCCTTACGACCTTGAAATCCCACTCTCAAGCAATAAACAGCGACAAAACAACCTCCTTCAGACCTGCGTTCGAATTTCGTCCGGCCCTCCAATTTAGAATAGGTGAAGCAGTTGTTTTAAGATGGAAAGGAACGGCTTCTTTCGTCCCGTACGAAGGTTCGCTCACCTCAACTACCCTGTCGTTGGGATCTTAACTCTTTGTAGTATGCACAAGTTTTCGAGTAGGTAAAGATGCAGAAGTCCGACATGGCCAACTTCGATCTTATTTTGCTTCTTTAACCTCCCGAACGATTCGCAAAAAGAGTATTTGCCGAGTAAACGGTATAATCTAGAGGCGAATAAAGAAATAATTTTGTGATTTGCTATCATCACTAATAGTCACTACCAGCTTCGAACCGTTCAATTCGTATACAATTTTTTTCGGAAAGTCATGCTCAGGATTTTCGCAAATAAAGCCATGAGGAGTCACTGAGGTGAATTTGAAATATACTGGGGCTTTGTTCTCCTTTACATCTGCCACATAATAAATATTGCCCTCCTTAATAATGATCTGAATTTTTTCAAGAAACACTGTATCCTCTCCTTTCATCATAACTCCTATTCCTTTGAGCTGATAAGGTGCATATACCTGCCATTGTTCATTGGCTTTCATTCCTGGTTTTACGTTGCTTCTTTCCCACCGACCTTCAAGCCATTTCAATGACTTGAATTTCGACTCCACCTCGGGGCTTTGTTGTTGAGCATTTACCGACCCTATATAAAGTATCAGCAGGATTAAAAGAGTTCTTGGCATAGTTTTATTTTTGCCAGTAAAGCTATCAGACATATTGAAACTGGTATTGTACAAAGCCGACAATTTTCATTATGTTTTTTTGATGAGAAAGAAATTAGCAAGATTTTCTTTTTCAAAAACGTAAGACGAGGGTTCTTCGCCGGTAAAGGCTTTAAAGTTTCGAATAAAATGCGACTGATCATAATATCCGGCATTATGAACGATATCCATCCATGTACTGTCTTTATTTTGTATACATTGAAAAATATAATTGAAGCGGATGATCCTGCAATAATATTTTGGAGAAAGGCCAATATACTGTCTGAATATTCTTTCAAGTTGTCTTTCGCTGATGAATAAAGCAGCGCAAAGCTCCCTTACCGAAATTATACCTCTGGCGGAAAGAATCAGGTCCACGGCTCGATCTGCCGGCCCGTAGTTGTATGTGGAGCTTAGAGTGTGAAAGTACTGGTTGAGGATTGAAATCTTTTCTCTGGGAGTTTGGCAACTATCCAATTGTGTCCGGAAGGGCACGTTCATAATCTGGGAGATCGTTGATAGGTCAACAACCTTATCAGTAAACTTGTGGGCGGGAACCTTATACAACTGTGTGAAGGCGCCAGGTTTAAGTTTCACACCGAGTACTCCTGAAACTCCGGAATTCTTCAAATAAAAAAACTTGCTTATTTGCCCTGCATACAGATTTTTTGACTGTTCCTCCCATTGATCCTTCAATCGGATGAGATAGTGGTCTCCATAATGAAAGATTAGTTCCGCAAACCCATCTGGGATAATCTTTTGCTCCACGGGGAATGGATCGTTGTTCTCAACAATCCAATAGCACTCAATTATGTTTTTCAATTCCTCGGGCGGAGGAATTCTGTGAAATGACATTGAGGAAACTTGGTTTTTTGATTACGATTCGAGTAAGGACGTTCTGCACCTCGTTGTGAGGTAGAACAAAGACGAGTCTAGTAATCTAATTTTTTCAAAAAGTCCATATTGTGCTTCATACTTTCAAGCGGGTTACTGGCGTATTCTTCCTGCTCTATAAAAAAATATTTCATTCCTGATTTAGCGGCATTTTTCAACATGACCTTTACATCCAGGCTGCCTTTTCCAAATTCAGTGCTATGCTTTTTCGCCAGGTCCATGTCTTTCAAATGCCATAGCGGGAAGCGGCCCGGAAACTTGTTGAAGTAATCAAGAGGATTTTTTCCTGCAGCAATCACCCAGCCCAGATCCAATTCCATGTGGACAAGATTCGCCTGCGTATTGTTTAAAAGCACATCATATAAAACCTGTCCATTCTGCGCTTCAAATTCATACTCATGATTGTGATATCCAAATTTGAGATTTTGCTTTTTACAATCCTCTCCTGCCTTATTGAAAGTAGTGGCCACTTTTGCATAATTGTCCACTGTTTGTCCATTACTGGGCATTGTTGAGCAGATTAAATATTCCTGCCCTGTTTCAGCCGCTTCAGCGAGGGTTTGCTGCCATTTATCATCGAGATGCACATGTCCGCTACGCAGAGTCATTCCAAGATCGGAGCAAATCTGTTTTATTTCTTTTGGCTTTAGTCCGTAGTAATGTCCCTTTTCGCTCCTGGCGGATTCGATTTGTTTTATTCCCAATGCTGCCAGCTGTTTCAATGTGGCGGTGGCATCATCAAGCATTTCCTTGCGGAAAGTATACAGCTGGATTCCAACATTACTTACTTTTTTATTTGCTGTTAGAAATGAGGGCAGCACGGTTGAACCGATTGCAGCGACTCCTGTATTTAGTAAGAACTGGCGGCGTGTAGTCATGTGGTGTTTGAATTGATTAGTGAGAAATGCAGATAACGGTGACAATGAATATAGGAAGAAGGAACAAAATGAAAAAAGAATTACCTGGGGATAATTCTTTTGTTGAGGTCCCGAGCGGACTTGAAAAAACGTCGTAAATCATTCATACTCAGCGATCATATTCTTTCCCTCGATAAAGTACTCTCAAAGCCGACAATTTTACTTGATTTTATAAGAACTGTATTGACTTTATAAAAGCAGGTAAATTGACATTCATCTAGCGTTTTGCAGTTTATAACACTACTAAAGTGAAGGAACGAACATCTTGACTTTTGGGCGATGAAGTACTGGCTGTTATCAGAAAAATTGAATAGTAGAAAGAATCATTCTTCCTTGTAGGCTAAAAGTTGAGGCCTACATTGATATCTATCACGTTATTGAATGACGATCATCATTTCTCCTGGGCTAGTATCAGATTACTTTCGATGGATTACTAACACTTAAAAAGAAAAAGAAACATGAAAAAATTTATTTTTCTGGTGGTTGTCATATTAACGACGACAACCGGCCTGTTAGCGCAGGCAAAAGCGGGAAAAGTAGATACTACTAAGCACACGACCTTATACTCTTGTCCAAAACACCCTGAAGTTATCGCCCATGAGCCGGGGAAATGTAGTAAATGCGGTATGGAGTTAAGCCTTTCAGGCAAGGAACAAATGAAGGCTGCTCAGGTGAAAAATTATACCTGTCCAGTGCACCTGGATGTAACAACTCATAGTCCAGGAAAATGTCCTAAATGTGGGAAAAAACTAAATTTGTCTTCGAAAGAACAAATGAAGGCTGAGGTTACCAAAATGTACACATGTGAAATGCACCCAGCGGTATCCCTTGATAAAGAAGGTAATTGCCCTAAATGTGGCAAGGCATTAGTTGAAAAGAAAAAGGACAAATAGAACGTATGTCCGTAATAAGAGGTAGTTTTTCATACCATTCTACAAAAAGTGAAACGTTTTATTCTCGCCATATTATCCTTTTTATATCTATCTAGTGTTACTGGAGCAAATCTGCATTTCCATTATTGCATGGGTAAATTGGAAAGCTGGAGTCTCGGTCACACTGAGAATAAAGAATGCGGCAAATGCGGAATGGAGAAAGAAGCAGCCGAAAATATCGGCTGTTGCAAGGACGAGTTTAAGCACATCAAACTGAAGGTTGACCAAAAGTCAAACAATGTAGAAGTATATCAATTTAATGTTGTGGAAAGTGAGTCAATACTCACCTTCTTTACTCATCCTTATGATCTGACCAAGCAGGAAGTCTTCACATCCAATCAAATCGACAACTCCCCACGAAGTAGTTGCATACCAACCTACATCCGCAATCGCAATTTTCGAATTTGATACAACTCTACTCCCCATGCAATTGCCTTATTTCCGGGCAATCACTGTTACGTCGATAATCGACCACACATTTTTTATTCAAGTTAGTCCCAATCTGCTATTTATTTTCTAATCCAGCAGTCGCACTAACTGGAAGTAATCGAAATTGCAAAGTCAAGTGATCAACAAATTCATAGAATTTGGATTGCGGAATCGCGTGATCATTTTAATGATCGCCGCGGGTATAACAGCTTATGGCATTTATGCAGTTAAAACAACTCCGGTAGATGCTATTCCGGATCTTTCGGAAAACCAGGTAATCATTTTTTCCGAATGGATGGGAAGAGGTCCGCAAATAATGGAAGACCAGGTGACCTATCCATTAGTAAGTAATCTCCAGGGTATTCCAAAAGTAAAGAACATAAGGGCCAATAGTATGTTCGGGATGAGCTTCGTCTTTGTAATCTTTGATGATGACGCTGACATTTATTGGGCAAGGACAAGAGTGCTGGAACGTCTAAACTATGCCCAAGGACTACTTCCTGCAGGTGTTGTACCGACTTTAGGACCTGATGGTACAGGGTTGGGTCATGTGTTTTGGTACACATTAAACGCACCTGGGTATGACTTGGGTGAACTGAGAGCTTTACAGGATTGGTATGTTAGGTTTGCTCTCCAAACCGTTGAGGGAGTCAGCGAGGTGGCATCATTTGGAGGTTTCCAAAAGCAATACCAGGTAATTATCGATCCACTAAAACTTCAGTATTACAATATCCCCTTAATGGATGTCGTGAACGAAATCCGAAAGAATAATAACGACGTTGGCGGAAGCAAGTTCGAACAATCAGGCATTGGCTATATCGTTCGCGGTCTTGGGTATATAAAAGACATCAGGCAACTTGAAGAGATACCTGTTGTGAACGTAAATGGAATTCCTGTAAGGGTAAAGGACATAGGCTCCGTACAAATGGGTGGCGAACTGAGATTAGGTATCGTGGAAGAAAATGGAGAAGGTGAAAAAGTAGGCGGTATTGTGGTGATGCGTTACGGTGAAAATGCCCAGGAAGTAATTGACAGGATCAAAATTAAATTGCCGGATGTAGAAAAAGGATTGCCACCT
Organism: Flavitalea sp.; assembly: GCA_036742645.1. Classification (GTDB taxonomy): domain Bacteria; phylum Bacteroidota; class Bacteroidia; order Chitinophagales; family Chitinophagaceae; genus Flavitalea. The sequence continues at coordinate 12,128 of DAINQQ010000005.1, read as the reverse complement.
GGAGTAACTTTCAAAATTGCCTATGATCGTTCCGAGTTAATTGAAGCAACCATTAGCACTCTCAAGGATGCAGTTATTGAAGAAATCATCGTGGTATCAATCGTACTGTTTATTTTCCTCTTGCACATACGTAGTGCGCTGGTAGTTGTTATTACCATTCCGTTATCCGTTTTAATAGCCTTTATTATGATGAAATGGTCTGGGATCACTTCCAATATCATGTCGCTTGCCGGCGTAGCTATCGCGGTTGGCGATCTTGTCGATGCCGGGATTGTGATGGTCGAAAATGCCATGAAATCAATAAGTGGAGAAATCGAAGATTAATATGCTTACAAATCAAGAAAGAGAAAGAAGAATTGAGGAGTCCTCAAAGATGATTGCAAAAGCAGTTGTCAGTTCAATACTGGTGACGCTTGTGTCTTTTAGCCCAATTCTGTTCTTAACAGGCCAGGAGCATAAACTTTTTTCTCCATTAGTATGGACAAAAACATTCGCTATGATTGGTTCTGCATTCGTTGCTGTTTTTGTAGTTCCTGTATTGATGGTTTTATTGCTTAAAGGAAAAGTGAGGCCTGAAAAAAAACATCCGGTTTCCCGCTTCTTTATTTTTCTGTATTCTCCAGTGATTCGTTGGTGCTTAGCCTGGAAGAAGACAACTATTGCTATATCCCTTGCCTTAGTCATATTTAGCATCCCTTTAGTCATGAGTATAGGGCGTGAATTTATGCCTCCTTTGGATGAAGGGTCGCTATTGTTCATGCCTGTTACTTTGCCAGACGTTTCAAATTCAGAGATCAAAAGAATTATGCAAGTGCAGGATAAATTGATGCTTACTATTCCGGAAGTACAAAATGTTTTGGGTAAAGCAGGTAGAGCCAGTACCGCTACGGATAATGCTCCCATCAGCATGATCGAAACCATTGTTCTTTTAAAACCCCGATCGGAGTGGCGCGAAGGAATAACAAAGAATGAAATCATCAATGAACTGAACGCGAAGCTGCAAATCCCGGGTGTGATCAATGGATGGACACAACCAATTATCAATCGTATCAATATGCTATCAACAGGTATCCGTACTGATGTTGGTATAAAAATCTATGGTCAAAGCCTGGATACGATTAATCGGTTAGCCCAAGAGTTTAAAAAAGCATTACAGGGAACGGAAGGGATTGCGGATTTGTATGTCGAACCGATTACAGGAGGGAAGTATATTGATATCCGGATCAGGCGTGAAGAATTGGGCCGGTACGGTCTTTCAGTAGATGATGTTAACATGTTTATTGAAACTGCATTAGGAGGTGCAAATATTCTGCAGACAGTTGAGGGCAGACGCAGGTTCAGTGTAAGTGTAAGGATGGGCCAGGATTTTAGAAATACCGTCGACAAATTGAAGCAGCTTCCTATTATAACAATGAGCAGCGGGCCGATTCCCTTAAGTGCCGTTGCAGATGTTGTTATTGAGGAAGGGCCCCCGATGATCAGTTCTGAAAATGCCATGTTGCGGGGAACATTGTTGTTTAATGTTCGTGAAAGGGATCTTGGAAGCACAGTTGATGAGGCTAGGCAGAAACTCGAAACGGTAGTTAAAAATTTACCGAAGGGCTATTACCTGGATTGGAGCGGTCAATATGAAAACCAGATCAGGGCAGAAAAAAGATTACTGATCATCCTTCCGATTGTGCTGCTGATTATTACGCTCATTCTCTACTTCACCTTTCATACTATCAGGGAAGTACTCATCGTACTATCGAGTATTCCTGTTGCGCTGGTTGGGGGAGCTTATTCCTTGTACTTTTTCAATGTGAATTTTTCAGTGGCTGTTGCCGTCGGCTTTATTGCCCTGTTTGGAATTGCAGTAGAGACAGGAGTGCTGATGCTTGTCTATCTAAACAATTCTTTGCACCGAAAAGTGAGTAAAGCAAAAGAGCAAGGGAATGAAATAAACAAAGTCGTTGTCGAAGACGCTGTTTACGATGGCGCTGTACTTCGGGTGAGACCAAAGCTAATGACAGTAATTGTTGATATCCTTGGCTTAATGCCGGTATTACTGGCAACAGGAACAGGTAGCGATGTGATGAAGCCGATAACGATTCCGTTTGTTTTTGGCCTGATTACATCAACCTTATTCGTACTGATAGTTCTCCCGGTTCTTTATGCCATGGTAAGAGAATATGAATTAAAAAAATATGGAAAACTTCAAATCAGGGAGATGGCTAATGATTAATCATCCACATATCAGAAAAAACATGAAGTGTACGTTGATTTGCTCTTATGTGATGCTTGCAGCTTCTATTGTCTCCTATTCTCAAAAGCAATATCGTATCGACGAAATACTGGACAGCATTCAAGCTGCAAATCCCGTTGGCAAAATGTACGATGCTGAAATAAGGTCTATGGATGAAGCGGCCAAAGGTGCCAAAAGCTGGATGCCACCTGAAGTTGGTGCAGGCTTCTTTATGACGCCATACAATTCTCAAAGATGGAAAAAAATGAGTGATATGGAACCGGGGATGGGATCATTCATGATCTCACTGCAACAGATGTTTCCTAATCCTAAAAAATTAAATGCAGATGCTGCGTATATGCAAAGTATGTCCGGAGCTACAAGAGAACTAAAAGCAACAGCGTTAAACGAGATATATGCACAGGCCAAAAAAGCTTATTACGAGTGGGTCGTGATCGAAAAAAAACAGGCAGTATTGAATGAAAACGAAAAGGTACTTGAATTCATGATCAAAAATGCTGAGATCAGGTATAGGAATGGGTTGGAGAAGATAAATGCATATTATAAAGCCAAAGCGGCCCTTGGAAACATTCAGAACATGAGAGTAATGCTCGAGAATGAAAGCGTACAAAAAAGGATCACTCTAAATACCCTCATGTTTAGAGATAAAGATTTAATATTTACTATTGATACCACTCCGGTAATTAAAGACTTCACGAATTACGTTTTCGACAATAGCCTATTTGCAGCAAACAGAACTGATATTAAAGCCATTGACAGGGAAATTTTCACCAATCAACTGAGGCAGCAAGCGGAAAGGTTAAATCTTAAACCGCAATTCGGAATCAGGTACGAACATATGGTAACGTTTGGCGCACAGCCGCAACAGTTTACTTTGATGGGAATGGTGAGGTTACCATTCGTATCATGGGCTTCGAGAATGTCAAAGGCGAATATAGAAAGTTATAGGTGGCGCACTGAGGCATTAATCAACCAAATGAAGATGCTGCTAAACGAAGTATCAGGTATGGCGACCGGCATGCGTTCAGAATTAGAAACGAAAAAAAAGCAGATCATGTTATATGAGAATAATATTATTCCCGCTCTTAGAAATAATTATAAAACCATGATGTTGGCTTACGAACAGAACACAGAAGAATTATTTATGCTATTTGATGCCTGGGAAACATTAAACATGACACAAAACGAGTATTTGGATCAACTACAACAATTGCAGACAATGCAGGTCGAATTGGAAAGAATACTCCAAATAAGAAATTGAAATGTCAGTGCTTAAATTATATAAAATACCTGCGATCCTTTTGTTGATCTTTTTTGGTTCATGTAAGGATCAGCAAAAAGATGAACACGCGGGGCATGAAGAACAACATCAGGCTGTCTATACCTGTCCAATGCATCCTGAAGTTATCCGGAATGCTCCAGGGTCCTGCCCGATATGTGGAATGGACCTTGTAAAAAAAGAAGAAAAAGCTAAAGCGGTTCAGCATGTTGAGCTGGGTGCGCTGCTTAAACCGGCAAATGCATTTGTAGTATCTACAGTTCCGGTAACAACTATCACTCAAAAAGAAGAAGATATTGACCTTGACGTTTTAGGAAATGTAGCCTATGATACAAGACAGATCGGTACTGTTTCTTCGCGGGTTGGCGGGAGGATAGAAAAGCTATATATAAAATATAAATACCAGCGGGTTCAGAAGGGGCAAAGAGTAATGGACATTTACAGTCCCGAACTCGCAACCGCACAACAGAATTTGCTTTTTTTATTAAAGAACGATCCTGGTAATACCTCTTTAATAAGTGCGGCACAAGACAGACTGTTATTACTCGGTTTAAACAGACAGCAAATAAATCAGGCCGTTTTCTCGAAAAAACCTGTGCACACGGTATCGGTTTACAGCAACTATACAGGCTTTGTTACTGACTTCAACAATAACAATGCAAAAGGAACGAACATGAGTGCCATGGCTTCAAACGGACAGCAGTTAATTTTGAAAGAAGGTATGTATTTACAAAAAGGGCAGGCAGCTTTTTCCGTATACAATGCTGATAAAGTTTGGATATTACTCAATCTGTTCCCCGATCAACAGGCGTTGATCAAAGTTGGTGACGCCGTGCATATCGTTCCTGAATCAGAACCACACGAAAAATTTCGTGCAAAGGTCGATTATATTGAACCCATCTTTCGTCAGGGCAGCAGAACGCTTACAGCAAGAGTCTACTTCGATAATACCAGGTTAAGGTTACCAATTGGGAGCCGGGTGACGGCAACAATTTCCGGAAACAGTAAAAATGCTCTCTGGCTTCCCAAAGAAGCAGTTCTCTCTCTGGGAAGGAACAAAATTGTATTTATGAAGGAAGCCGGTGGGTTTAGGGCAAGACAAATTATTTCCGGCATAGAACTGAACAATTCAATCCAGGTCCTAAAAGGCATATCACCCAAAGACAGCATCGCCACAAATGCACAATATCTCGTAGACAACGAATCATTTATTCAAGTAAAATAGATATGAGACCGTATTTATTATTGATATTTTTTGTATTCCAGTTTCTAAGCTGCCAGAATAAAGAGGTTGCCAAAGAGTCGGATACTTATTATACATGTTCGATGGACCCGCAGGTAATTTCAGACAAGCCAGGGAAATGTCCGATTTGCAAGATGGAGCTTACAGCCGTTAAAAAAAGTTCCGTAAAACAGACAGATGATATCCAGTTGAGCGACCAGCAAATTGAATTGGGAAATATTCAAATAGATACTATATCCTCAGGCGAAATTGGTGACGAGGTTGTGCTCACAGGTATATTGAATCTTAACGGATCAAAAGCAAGTTCTGTAAGTGCCAGGATTATGGGTCGCATAGAAAGGCTGTACGTGAAGAACGTTGGTGACTACGTTTCCAAGGGAATGCCTCTGATTGAGTTGTACAGCGAAGAATTAAATAATGCGAAGCAGGAATATACTCTTGCACTACAAAGAAGAACACTATTTACCGAACAATCAATTATCAATTTTGAAGATATTATACAAAGTGCAAGAAATAAATTACGATTATGGGGAATGTCTGATTCACAAATAAAGGCTCTTGAAACCCAAAAACAAGCATTCCCAACAACTACTTTTTATAGTACCCAAAGTGGCTATGTAACTTCTGTTGATGTCACCGAAGGCAGCTACATCATGGAAGGTGGAACAATTATACAGCTTGCTGATCTGTCATCTCTATGGGCCGAAGCGCAGGTATATGCTACACAACTTTCACGAATACCCAGGGTTGCTTCAGCAACGGTACAAATACCGGATGCCGGAGTAGAAGTAAATGGTAAAATTGAATTTGCAAACCCGGAACTCTCCCCGGATTCCAGAGTAAACATTGTGCGCGTAACTATTTCCAACAAGAATAACAGATTAAGGCCTGGTATGTCGGCTTATGTTAGTTTGAGAACGACCGCGAAGAATAGTCTCAACTTGCCAACAGATGCAGTTATCAGGGAAAGCAAGGGAGCAACGGTATGGCTAAAGACAGGGTATAACACCTTCCGCAGCCAGATGGTAAGTACAGGTATCGAGAGTAATGGTGTTGTTGAAATAACACGGGGGTTAAAAAAGGGCGATGTTGTTGTGGTTCGAGGCACATATTTGTTGCACAGTGAATTCATTTTTAAGCGGGGCATGGACCCGATGACTGGACATAATCATTAGTGCAATTTTTCAATGCCTGAAAATGAAGCAAACAGATTGGTACGTAGTTACGGGCGGACCGAGTTCCGGAAAAACGACTACCATTAATATTCTTGCTTCAAGAGGTTGTAAAACCACGATAGAGCATGCCCGTCACTATATCGACACTCAGCGTCCGAAGGGCAAAACAGTTGAAAAGGCGAGAAAAAATCAGGAAGAATTTTCAAATGGCAATCCTTGATATACAGCTTGAACAGGAAGCGATGCTATCACCGGACGAAGTTGTTTTCCTGAATAGGGCTATTCCAGATGCACTTGCTTATTATTATTTTTTGAATCTACCGACTAATGATAAATTGCTTAATGCAATGAATATTCACAAATATAAAAAGGTATTTATTCTTGATCGTCTTCCTATTGTTCAGGTTATGCCAGGATAGAAGATGAAAAAGCACAAAAAAAATTCATGAACTGCTAATTGAGGTGTAGACCTCGCTGAATATGCCCGTTGTTCATGTTCACACTATGCCACCAGAAAGTAGGGTGGATTATATGTTAATCAATTAACAACTCTTGAAAGGGATGTATGATTGAAAGCCAAAACAATGCAAAACTTGCTCAATCTGCTTCGGCATTGGGTGCTGGATTATTAGGCTTCGGACTGGGAGCTAAATGGGGAAACGTAATTACAGATTATGCGCTAATAATAATTATAGTCGGAGCTATTTTTCACGTTTGGGGTATGTATATAATGCAAATGAAAAAGACCAATGAAAAAATTACCCATGTGGCAAAAGCATTATGGATTTCTGCATGGGTATGCCTTATTGTCTTAATTGGGATTATGATCTATCTCTTAATTACTATAAAGACCAATAAGAGCTTAATTGACTTTATACGGTAAGTCTTTCCTATAAACGTTTTTGCAAATAAATCGCCCATTGATAATATGTTTCAAAGCGAGTTCCATGCTAACCTTTACTCGATTTTTACTCGATGATTTACTCGATAAAAATCAGTGTTCAGAAATGTTAGCTCTTTTAAAGTTAACAAGCGAAAATTGAAAGTGTCCGATGATTGATCTTTATTTTCATACAAAATGGAAATTCAATGCTGGATAATTTTTTGGAATTTGTATGCGTGTATCCTTATGACTTTGTTGATAATATCATAAGTCGGGTTTCTTACAATTACACAATGCATTCGCCTATCAGCACCCTACACCCCACTCCAAGAGCTGAAACGAGAAAATAGATCAACCGGCAATTGAACGATTGCAGGTTTGATACTTTCCCAGTCATGCTTTGCCCCTTTTCAACGCATGCTTTTACGTTTGAATCAAAAAGGAATTCAGACACTACTCTTCTATCAATTGAACCACGAATGGCAATCTTATGCAGATACAGGAGCGTTGTTTGTTTCTGGAGTTGGTACGCTTCGGCGCTGATCTAATTTAGTTTTATGCTTACCGTAGTTCTTTTTGAACAATATTGCAAGCAACAACATGGACAGTGGAGCGGTAATAGCCCAGGGAAAACCAAGAAGCAATAACTTATATGAATAGCTAGGATAAAAATAAACAATGGCGATCAATGGCGTGATGAAAGCATTTGCAATAAACGAAATCCTAACCCATTTTTGGAAACCTTGTCTTTCAAACACAGGTATAGCTACCAAAGTTGCCAGGCCCATACATATATAGCCTAATGCATCGAAATTCCAGAATAAAGAATGCGGTGTTTGCTGGAGAATTCGAACTTCACTCAAAGATCCTTTTAGGGTCATAGGGATGACTGTTGCTAACTGCACCACATAGTTTATTGTAACAAAACCTGCATATAAAGTAGTAAAGATTAATGCCGCATGACTCCAGAACTTTTTGTTGTGCGATGTGGTGTAATGAAGGGCCAGCATTTCTAAAACAAATGGAATTACGATGCAAAGAGATGTTCCATAGATAAGCCTTTCGTCATTAGGATAACTGAGCAAACCATAAAGTTGTAACAGTTGAACAATACAATATGCGATTGTGGCGGTAAATGCCATAAGACCGGACCAAAAGCCGATTTTGTTAATTATTCGGGTCATTGCCATTTCTTTGTTTAAAAGTATTCGGGTTTTCGTCTTGATCCAATGATGCGTGAAAACAAGAAACATGATATTAGTCATGTTTGTACAAGAAGATATCAGCACGCCCCAATGTTCCGGATATATGTTTCATGATTCTCTATCTGTTCTCTGACCCTTGTAACGATCTTCAGGATTTAAATCCGGATATCATAATGACCTTTTATTCTCCGCTGACTATCTTCCCGTTTCTATCGATTAAGAACCACTTGCTACCCTTCATTACGCGGGCCTGACCGTTCGTAAAAATATCCGCGTATTGAAACTGAAATGCAATCACTTCTTTGCCTGCCTTATCAATATAACCCCATTGATTTTTCTGGTTGCTTACCGGTGCAATGCCTTCTGAAAAACTTCTTGCGTTAGTATAAACCCCGGAAATAACCGGTCTGCCGGTATTATCAATAAAACCATACTTGTCTCCTTTAGCTACCAATGCAACGCCTTCAGTAAATGAAAGAGCATCATTGTATTCCAGGGGAATAATCTCTTTTCCGGTGCTATCAACAAATCCCCATTTTCCCGCTATACTTACAGCGGCATTTCCTTCCGAAAAACTTAATACTTCATCATAAATAAGGGGAATTATCACTTTGCCTTTGGAATTTACAAAACCATATTTATTGTCCTTCCTTACCTTGGCAAGACCACAACAAGGTTCATTTACATGATCGTATTGTTTTAGCCAACTTTGCCCTGGAGCAATCGAAAAAGTGAATATCGCGATTAAGAAAAGAATATTTTTCATGTTTAGAGTTTTACTTTGTGGAAAAATTGTTACCTGAAAGTTAGGACCCTATTAAGTTTTTTATTATGACCTAGAACAGACATAGTATTGATCTTAGGCAGTCTTTTAGAAGTAGATAACTTTCAAATTGACCCTTTTGCTTTAAAGGTGTTGAAACCGACAAACAAGGAATCAAGATGATGAATTTGCAGTTGAAAAATGAAAGCTGTATTGTAAATAGTACCCGGATTGTACACCATTGATGCTATGCTTTTGACAAAGCGGTTCTATCCGGTAAGCTAAAAAATCAATTTTCTGAGAGCAGTTAATACATCAAAACTGCATTGCGGAGGGAACACCGGAATATAAAAGAAGCTGAAAGCAAAAGATCGGGAAAGAAAGCCTCGGTATAACTAATTCGTAGCAGCATTCCAGGTTCCCCGGCCCTCAGCCTTACCAAAAGTGTACAATTAACATAAAGACAGCTTTTCATGCGAACAATTCTCTTGATACTAAAATGCATTTGTCGAATTGACCGCGACATTTATTGGCCTGGTTTTGATGGCATATCACTTGGATCGGCCTTGGCGTCACTTTTGATTTACTGCGGCCAACGTACTTAACGAGCCTTCTTATTCCAGGAATAGTATTGATCATTGTTGGAATCTTCAATATCGCAGCAGTGTTTTCGGCCATGAAAAAGGGAAGAAATCAATATAACTGGTCTCTTGCAGCAGGCATTTCCATAGTTGGGTCAATAGTTGCCGTTATACAGGCACGACCCGAAACTGTGCATTCGGACGCATTTTTTCCGCCAACTAATCCCACAGCGGAAATGTGAATCTCCTCAACCTTTATTATTAAGTTTTGCATAAATCAAATTTTATAATTTTAAAGACTGTTCAACATTTCGGATTATCCTTACTTAACAAGGAATTCCAAAACTCAGATTGAACAGATAGACCCTCTTCTCCCTTTACAAACAGTCTATTGACTATTTTCCGGTTCCCTTTCGAGCGGCCAATTAATTCCCGGACAACCATACGTTCATATTCCCAGTTTACATGCCCGTCGATTGTCAACACCCATCTTCTACTTTGATGATTATGTCTGCTGTGGCGAAGGATGATTTTAATCGCAACTGTTTCATGAGCGTTGTGAGAACCTGATCATTTGCCAGTAACCCTGAAGCTCTATCAGGCTCTATATGCTCAGCTAAACCATTCTCTGGGCTAACATTTCCGACTGCACTCGCTTCACTTACTTTCGTATAATAGTGGATGGCAGTACCGGAAAGGATTGCTATTTCGATATTTGCAAATGCAGGCGTTTTTGATTCGTGTAATGGAGGATTAATTATTTCAGCGACTGCTGCTTGTTCCATTGTCAGATCCTCTTTTATAACTTTTCTAATATGATTTGTAATTATTCCGGATCGAAAGTAACAGTACTGAGATCTGAGGCCAATGACCTTCATCAATTCAAATCATGATCATAAAATTTGAATCCCCCTGTACTCACGCTTTCTACATCAATAAAACCGCATCAAGGCTATTCCGAAATCACTTACATGTATGATGGGCATCATGGGATACATCAATGCATCAGCCTAGTTTTAAATAAAAAATCATGAAAACAATACTTGTTGCCACTGATTTTTCGAGAGCTTCTGATAATGCCTTTGTATATGGAGCAGAATTGGCTAAGGCTTTAAATGCAAGATTGATTTTGTTTAATGCCTACCAGGTCCCTACGCCCTCTGCGGAAGGGTCAGTAGTAATATCCGCCGATGACATAAGAAATCAGGTGAAAAAACAATTAGAGGATAAAGTCCGTTTACTCAATGCTGCCTTTGATGCAAATGTTGAATCTCACTGCGATGAAGCTCCTGCGACCCTCGGAATTTTGCAAGCTGCAAAAGATAAAAGCGCGGATATTATTATTACTGGTATGAAGGCGGCCGGAAAAGGATTTCGTAAGCTATTCGGAAGCACGGTAACATGCCTGGCTCGAACAACCACTATTCCGTTGATTGTTGCTCCTGAAGGAATAGTAAACAAAAAACCCCAGAGGATTGCCCTGGCCTACGACGCTGATCTAGATCCGGAAGTTGATACCCATATTTTCGATACCCTCAAGAATATGGCTGACAGGTTCCACTCCGTTTTATACCTGGTGAAAGTTACGGATGATAACTTGCAGGAAGCGTTTCAGGTACAAAGTCACCCTGTACGACTTAATAAAGTTCTGCGAACCCTTGATATCACGAATGAAAAATTATATGGAAAAGAAATTGTTCAGGTATTTCATGATTTCATCAGCCAGCATAACATTGATATGATTGTTTTGCTTCCTCATAGGCATTCAATTCTGGAAAGACTATTTCATAAAAGCACAACACGTTCAATGATTTTTGACACTTTAATACCATTATTGATAATACCAGAGGTCAAGAAAAAGAAAGAAGAATTTAAAGCTGTGAATGAAGAAGAGTTGTATTGGATTTTTTAACCGGCTTATTTGAAAAAGATGAAACTGCTAAAAATAGCTTTAGAGTTGGTATTGCTTGTAATCGGCTCTATGTTTGGAACCCAGGCAACAAAGATTTCATTTACTCTACTGCCTGGAGATGAGACTTCAAAGATGATTTATACTAAAGCCAATAAAGACAGTGGGACTGCATACGTTTCTATTCAACCACCCAAAGTTCCTGTACTGCTCTACCACTACGTAAAAAAAAGTTTGGCAAAGGGCACATTGCATTCAGTACCCAGAGACACATTCTACCAACAAATCAAAATGCTTCATGACAGTGGCTATCAGACTATATCGCCCGATGAATTATATAGTTCTTTTACAACCGGCTCTGTTTTACCGCCTAAACCCATAATACTCACGTTTGATGATACGCACGAAGAGCACTATTTCATTGTTGCACCAATATTAGCTGAGTTTGTCTATAAAGCTGTTTTCTTCATCACAACAGGGGTTATCGGCAAACCGGGCTATATGACTGCTGAACAGCTAAAAGAGCTCTCAGATAGCGGTCATGTTATCGGTGCACACACATGGACTCATCCGAATATGGACCAAATTAAAGATAGAGAGCTGATCTGGCAGGTTGATAAACCAAAGCAGGAGCTTGAAAAAATAACAGGCAAACCCGTTCAGCACTTTGCCTATCCTACGGGAGTCTGGAATGATGCTGCCATTTTCAAATTGAAGAGGCATGGCGTAAAAACCGCCTTTCAACTGTCTGAAAAACAAAGTGGAAAAAACCCACTCCATACATTTCCCCGAATACTGGTATCAGGGCTTTGGTCTCCAGCCCAGCTGTTTAAGGCGATAAATTG
>DAINQQ010000004.1:0-59720 GCA_036742645.1 Flavitalea sp. | reverse complement strand
GACATGCCGATCGGAGCAGCCGGAATACCTACTTTTGAAAGACCGGTGCGATAAACACTCTGACCAGTAATGAAGGATGATCTTCCTGCCGTGCAACTTTGCTCCCCGTACGAATCTGTGAACATCATACCTTCTTTTGCAAGCCGATCAATGTTTGGCGTTTGGTAACCCATCAATCCATGTGAATAACAACTAAGATTCGAGATGCCGATGTCATCGCCCCAAATAACCAAAATGTTTGGCTTATCAGTTTTTTTACTTGCTTTTGCCATTTTGTTTAATTTAAGTATTAGAAATTCAAATTTTTCATTTCTCGTTTTGGCGTTTCCTCACTGGTTTCTCAACAGTCATGAGTTTTTTGATTCCTGCGTTTTTCACCACTTACTTCACATAAGGGGCCTGATATTTGTTGATGCGAGCAACCACTCCCCTTGTTATTCTTTGGCCTCCGGTTTCTATTCGCGGGTTCATGACCGTTATCCCATTTTCCTTTCTGGCCTTCGCTTTTTAAGAAAGTGCCTGATCGCATTGACGCATTTGGTCCGCAGGATATAACCGATTCTTTTTTGGAATCGAACCAATCAGCAGGCACCATCACACTTTTGATCGCATAAGCTGTAAAAGCTGTTATATATATCAAAGCCAATGCGAAGAATAGGAGAAGCGCGGCTGGTTTCGTTATTTCTTTCATATCTCTTGTATGGCTATTGCGGAAACACGAACGTTATTACGGCCCTTACCCCAAAAGCCGGCTTGCCACTTGAAGGCGCTGCCAGTGGTATTCGTGGACCTACACCCAGAGAAACAGCTTGTTTTCCCAGCTTGGTAACCCCCGTAATGATAGGGTTGAGAAAGACAGTAGTCGAATTGCTATTCCAATCAAAAGTCATCTCTGAATTGATAGTGAGCCCGGCACCACTTTTCCAGTTATAAGCTAAAAAAGGTTGCAGGAACATCTGGTTCACTTCGTTGCGATTTCCATCACCTGCGAATGACCATAATTGGTTGACTAAAAAACCATAGGTGAATCCTTTAGCTTGTCTTAGAATAAGGGCGGTAGGGCCTATCCCCCATTTGCCAGTGGTGAGAAAATCATTCGTACCGATTGGAACTAAGAATGCGGGTCCGGCACCCCAGGTAATTCCAGTCTTGCTTTCAACCGGTGAAAAGAATGCACTTATGGTGGCATCGCTTAGCCCAAACTGGTGGCTGCCTTCTGCCGTTATATCGTGCTGATCTACTATCGGTATAATGTAACGGGTAATGAGGTTAAGGCTGCGGCTAAGCTGAAATGGAATAACGGGCTGAAAATTGAGCATATATTTTGATCCATGATAAGTACCCATGCTATAGTCAATATTGCTTTGAAGCGGCACACTGATTAAGCTGGCAACGGGATTGGAAAGTTTTACAGCCAGGTCCTGGGCACTAGCGCCAGGTTTTTCCTGTGCCCTTACCAAACCTGCTAAAACAATGTTTGCCATGAGCAGCAGAGCCGGAGAATGTATTTTATTTTTCCTACGCATTCGCTTATGGTTTACTTCGAAAACACTGTCTTCCAATCGTTCTTCATACTCACTACAACCCAGTTATTCTTTCGGCGCCGCGTTTAACCCCATAAGGTTCCATCGTTATCAAAAGTGGCAATCCGATCAGCGACAGGGATGAAGTCATTCGCTGTGCTGTCATTAACTTTATTTACATATGCTATAATGGATTGCTTTACGTTTCCATCCTGCCAGGATGGTAGAGGGTCTGATGTGTAACGATCAGCTAATTGTTGTGCACGTTCGGAATGACCCAGGAGCACAGTTGTCAGCAATAACATGAAACAGTACATATTAGCGCTCTTCACCATAAGATATTGGGTGCTGTTCGTCATATACTTTACATTCTAAAAATTCACCGGTTGCTGACACCGCCGTGGTTGTGATGAACGGGGAACTCTTTGAATTATTAAAGTCATGTTATATAACACATAATGAGTTTTATAACATGACTAATATCATCCACAGAGGAGAAGTTGCTTTCTTATATCAAAATACCCAGGTGTAAAGTGAAAAACAATTATTAACAGCCTGTATAAACAGCCTGTCGAGGCAAAGTCAACCGGAAACTTCGCTTCTTTAATACAGACACTATTAGAATACAGACACTATTAGAAAACGAGTTCCGCCAAAGCAGTATATTATTTTTTTTTAAGAGTGTCTTCTTCCCCCATCTTCAGCTATCTTATCAGGTGACCAACCTTCGAATACCAGGCATGATATACCACCGAACTTTTTGCTCTACAATCAGTATAACTTTACTGGTTTCTATTGACAAACCAGCTTTTTTTATTGCGGACAGCCATTTCTGCGCAAAACATGGCCAAAATTTATAAAACCGGACAAGTTTATTTCGTTTTTGGTTCAATTTCATGTTGCACGGTTATAGTTTGCAAACAAATGCAACACCCAATCCTTTATATGAAGTAATACTGATACAGAAAATAACTGATATTGTTTATTTACCTGATGGTAACAATTTGAAACCGGAAGTGTGGAAAGATTTAACCTAAATAATTATGAAAGAGAAACATAACGGTTCGACAGAAACATTTTCAGCAAACGAAATTTTTCTCCAGGTGCAGAAAATAGTACGAGACCCCGTTTTCGAAAATTCCATTATATTAAAAAATTTTTTGCAATACATCGTCGAGGAATCGATACATGGGAATTCGAATAGACTCAAGGAATATACAATTGCAGTCAATGTATTGCATAAACCTATAGATTTTAATACGCAGGAAAATGGTATCGTTCGGATCCATGCCGCCCGGCTGCGAAGGATTTTGGATATTTATTATAAAGAGCACGGGGTGATTGACTTTATCAGAATTTCCATTCCCAAGGGAACATATATTCCGCAGTTTCGCAAAAACACGAATGGTTTTCGATTAGGTGATATTGAGGGTGATAAGGAACCGGTTGTAATTGGCGTTATCCCTTTTAGCCATTTAGACTGTGGCGAAACAGCGAGTTCAATACTAAATGGCATAGAATTACATTTGACGATTGCTTTGATGACATTTGAAAATGTTTCTGTTTTAGGATTCCAGATGATTTCTGACTTATTAAAGAAAGACCGGGAGATCAAGGGATTGATAGGCGATTATGGCATGAACTATATGATTATGGGTGAGGCTACGGTGGTAAACAAAAAACTAAGATTGTATGTGCATTTAATCAAGTGTCGCTCAAACCAGCAGGTATGGGCGCAGATGTATGAAAGGAAAATTATTAACAATAACTATTTTGAAATACAGGATGAAGTTGTAAGTCTGATCTTATCACAATTACCCCAATTTATCATCTAAGTTATGACCCCTTCTTTTATTTATTGTTAAATGCCACAGACCAAATCGAATGTGAGATGTACGAAGTCCGAAGTTTGAAGTATGCTGGGATACGATATCGTTTTTATCACCAGGCTGGCGCAGTCTTTCACTTCTGTCAAAATTTATGAATTTTGCAACTCCACGCATGACTGAATCTGAATTCAGTTTCGCCAATCAAACTCCTGTACAAAACGAAAGTTGATTTTCGGAATGCCCTCTGACGAGTGTTTTATGAAAGAGCTTTCGAGTTGTTCGTCTCTTAAATTTTTGGCAAGGATTTTCGACTGCCTCACAAATGAAGGTTGGCCAAAATTTATAAATTTTGGCAATTGAGCGTTCCGCTTTTTTTGCGCACAAACAATTATTGCAAACCTTGCACCTGGTTAGGAATTAGATTGAGCAAACTATACAGCTGAAGTGATCAGTCGAAGTAATGAATTAATGATTGAAGTAGCGTCATACAAGGTGCAGGTGTAGATAAAAATTGATAGACACTCGGAAAAACTATATCGCATCAACCAATGATCTTTTCACCACTTCCCATCACCATGAAGAATGCACTTTAAATATGCTTACTAAATGGACGTAGCAAACATTTTGACTTCGATGCCCTCGTTTGTATTATTTGTACTGGTGGTTGCTACTGGTATGCTGTCTTCCTGGGCGGGCACCTGGGTTGCTGGGAAAAGATATCAAAAAGGCGTAAAAGAACCGACCACCTCGACCAGCACTGTCGTTGGGGCGATATTAGGTTTATCGGCTTTTATGTTGGGCTTTACTTTTTCTATGACGGCCGCCCGTTTTTCATCCCGTAAACAACTAGTAGTGCAACAGGCCGGTGCGATTGGCACCAGTTTTTTGCAGACCGGCCTGATACCGGAAAGACAGAAATTGATAATACGTGAGCAACTACGGCAATATATCGATGTACTGTTGAACACAAAAAACTCATCCGATATAGACAAAAAGCTCGAGAGGCTTGACAAACTCCACTATTCCATCTGGCATCAAACAGCGTCCCTGCTCAACCAGCCCATGGACTCGGAACTCAGGTCGATTTTTACCAGCTCGATTAATAGTGTCATCGAGTTCGGGGCTGAAAGAAAGACAGTAGCCCTGATCTACAAGTTAGCTTCGATGCTATGGATCTCTCTTCTGACACTTTTTTTATTGAGTATGTTTTCATTAGGTTACCACACGGACGATTATAAAAAACATGGAAATTTAAATGGGCTTCTTTTGGCATCTTCATTTGCCATGGTCATTGTGCTGATTGCAGATATGGATTCTCAAGGCTTGCACAGTTTCAAGATAAGCCAGCGACCATTGGAAGATATTCGACAGATGATGGGGGCAAACATACCATAATGAACTAATTATTTTTTCATCCCGATGCAAATGATCCCTTATAATTTCTGTCACGACTGCATCACGGGGTCATCGTTAGGTTGATACAAATTCGTTTCGATAAATAAATGACGTACCGATTACCAGGATTGTTTGACGTTTATAGCAATATTCATGGTCTACCCGGTTTATCGGTCTGGATATTCAAAAGGGTTCTGACGCGAATGCTAGCCTTAAAACAATTTTTTGAAAACAGAAGTGCAGTTTTCACTTATAAAGCGTTTGTTGCTGATGAAATTTCAAAAACTGTTTGCAGGACTTTGCCCGTTTTGTCTGGTACATGTGTGTGCCCAGGAAATGGATCCAAGAGCATATACTAATCTGCCGAAGGATATGAATGTTATTGTGGCGGCGTATGCCTTAGCGAGGGGTCATGTTTTATCTGATCCTTCTCTGCCCATTAAAGACTTCAAGATTACCAGTCACAATGTCGCCTTCGGATATGTACACACGTTTGGTTTTGCTAATAAGCTGGCGCGAATCAATGTTGTGTTGCCGTTTGTAAGCATGGCAGGAAGTTTACAGTTCAGGGGACAGGACACCAGTGGTAATCGCACAGGGTTCGGGGATACCCGAATACAACTCGCGATAAACGTGATTGGTTCTCCAGCCTTGTCAGCAAGAGATTTTAAATCATATACCCAGAAAACGGTTGTCGGAATTAGCCTAGTGACATCGATTCCTACGGGTCTGTATTATGCTGATAAGACAATTAATATCGGTAGCAATCGATGGGCTTTCAAACCGCAAATCGGTTTCTCAAGACGATTTAAACAAATTTATGCGGATGGATACATTGGCATATGGCTCTATACGAATAACAGTAAATACCAGAATTCCAAAGTATTGCAGCAGCAGCCGGTGGTAAGTGCCCAACTGCATGGCAGTTATTATTTTAAAAATCAAATGTGGGTCGGTATTAACAGCACCTGGTTCGACGGTGGTCAAACGACCATCGATAATATCGGCTATGGAGACAGGCTTGATCATTGGAGAATTGGCGCGAGTTGGGGGGTGCCCGTGGCAAAAAAGCAGCTCGTGAAACTTCAGTTTCACTTCACTGCTCATACCAGGTACGGTCAGAACTATAAACTAGTAGCCCTTAGCTATCAATATGCGTTTTTTTAATACGGTAAATCGAACTACAAAACTACTGGTTGAAACTGCTATTCTTAGTAATGCACAACCTTTAAGTTTTGTCATATAAATAGAACCTACCAAAATACCATGTTATGCAAAGGAAATTAATCTTGATGCTTTTTTGTTTCATTTTATCTTGTTCACTTCATGCCCAGTATACAACGGACAAAATTATCGGAGATAAACATGAAACTCTTCGCGACAGTTTGAAAACAGCCGATTACCCCTATCTTCTTCCGATCTGGGGCAAAAAAGTTACGCAAAAAGGATTTAAACTTCCAAAGTCTGCAGGACTGAGCGCTCAATACCTTTGGCAGGAATCAGATATAATAATTAATAATCTCCAAATCGGATTTAACAATGGGCCGATGCATAACGTCGATGAAATTATTCGATTTGAGAAGGCACAAACCAGTACCAATGGAATAAATATAAGACCGGATATATGGTTGTTTCCCTTCCTGAATGTGTATGCGATTTATGCAACATCAAACACATCAACTGCCATTAATGCCGGCGTGTGGGTTCCGGATAGTACTGATTGGAAGGAAATATTAACCATAGACACGAAGGCAAATTTTGATGCGACCACATTTGGATTCGGTCTTACGCCGACCGTCGGGATTGGGGGTTTTTTCCTGGCGCTCGATATGAATTTCGCATGGTCTGATATTGACGAACTGGAGGACCCGGCGTTTTCATTTGTATTTGGTCCGCGACTGGGCAAAAATTTTACATTCAAGAATCCAGATCGTTGCCTGGCAATCTGGGCAGGCGGATTCAGGATTAAATTGAACAGCGGTACCAGTGGATCTTTAAGTACTGCTGACCTGTTTCCTGTCGATGAATGGGGCCAGAAAATTGATGCCGGTTACACCAAGGTTGGAGAAAGCCAACAGAAAGTAGATGCCTGGTGGGGCGGATTAACGCCCGCAGATCAAAGAAATCCTGTAAATATTGCCAAGCATGAAACTGCAAATAGGGCTCTTTCAGCAGCAGGAGGAATATTGGATCAGGCATCACAGGCAGTAAGCAATGCGGGCAATTCCACTGTTCAATACTCCCTCGACAAAAAACCTAAGGATATGTGGAATTTCATAATCGGTACACAGTTTCAGCTGAACAGGAGTTGGATGGTTAGAGCTGAATATGGTTTTTTGGGAGCACGCAAACAATTCATCGGAGGGTTACAGTATCGATTTAATTTATAAAAACAAACTTATTTTCCACGAATCCTTCGATGGGAAGAATTCGTGGAAACATTTCCTTTAGAAATCTCGCTGATTTGTGGCTGCTTCAAAGGAAACAACGACCTTATGCTTTTGTTTGAAGTTGTATGCTACTTCCAGTTGCGCCGGCTATTCTCCCCGGCAAGAAGAAAGACAATTGTTCCAACAGAAATAAATCAGAAGATCCTTTTTATGTGATGGTGGCACACAACGGAACGTTGCTATGACAACCTTATTTGTGTTGAGAAAGAATCAATACCGAAATCGACAGATTCGTGTTTTGAAAGAGTTACCGGAGAGGAAGATTTGTAACTATCGATTATACCTCGTTCTTTTTTATGGTAAGGCGACCATTGTTCGCTTCAGGAAACAGTCCTTTGCTATGTTATTTTCCGCGAAAGCCTACGCGTTAAGCGTTAGGCGTCCAGCGTTACTTTGTTAGTATAAAGCCGTCTTTTTTCATTTGAGCCGTGACCAGGTCAGCAATTTCATTTATCGTTTTCTTCAAATTACTCGGGTTAACGGTCGAAGTTGTGCCTCCCCAAACCAATTTTTCAGGATTGATTGAATAGACGATCGTTTCCACTGTGTAATTTTTATCGACCTGATAGTATCCGGGTGAATTGTAAAAATGTAAGCTATAACCATAATAGGCCCCATATCCTCCATAAAAACCTGAAGTAGTTCCTGGAACATAGGAGACTTCGTTTTCGACGTTGGAAAGACGCATGAGAATAATATAACTGTAACCCACGCTCTTTAGCTCGTACTCGAGTGCCTTCGGATCCTCTTTCTTCAACACATCGGTAGGCATGACAGTGTATGATGGCACGCCTCTTCCTTTGAGGCGTTTCACTAGTTCGTCTTCGACGGTGCGTCGGGAAGTTTCGTCTTTTACCATAGCAATAACAAATACTTTGCCGGTGTCGGTCGGGGAGACGCTGGCTCCTGGGTCCTTCCAACTTTTGAGAACCTGTGTAGCTGGGCTACACGAAACCATAAAACCAGCGATCAAAGCGCATAATGCAAGTGTTCTCATACAATTAATTTTAGAATTGGTATTTGATTATTGTAAATGGCGTCGAGACTTAAAAACCCTTTTGTATTATTAATTACAACTCGTCTTCCTGTTATTTATGTCCTCAAAGCACACCAAGCGAATCCGCACACACATGCTGAAAAATTAATTATCCCACTTGATATTGAAACCGGGTATATGATGAAAAGTTTCTTACTCATCGAAACTTGGTGTATCGTGCGCCTTGCTTCTCGAAGAGTAGAGAATCACAATCCCCTCGCCACTGCTGGTTCGTTATTCATTTGCTTTTACATGACTCCATATCTTCTCATAATCCGGATTGAGAATGATTTCTGTGCGCCTGTTTTTCGCCCTTCCTTCCACCGTTGAGTTGTCAGCAATGGGTGCATACTTCCCCTGCCCTGCAGCCACCAAACGTTCCGGGGCCACACTGAACTTATCTCTTAAGGCTCGCACTACTCCATTGGCTCTTTGCGTACTTAAATTCATATTATCATTCATGTCGCCCTTAAACTTAAGGTTGTCGGTATGCCCTACGACAATTACCTGCAAATTGGGATATTTGTTCAGGGCGCCCGACAGAGCCTCTAAGGCTTTCAGACCAGACTCGCTAATATTCGCGCTGCCGCTCTTATATAAAAGACCCTCTTCGAAGTTTACATAAATACGGCCATTTTTCTCATCTACTTCCATTCCACGCCCGGTAAATTCGTCCACCGCCTGCTCGATGACATCTCCCATAGCCTTCATGGTTTTAAGTTCCTCCATTATACCAGAGCGATAAGCATTTAACTTCTGCTGGGCCGCTTCACATTCACTCTTGTAACTACTGAACTGAGCATTAATAGACTTGTTATTTTCAGTGAGCTGATCTAACTGTTGCTTAGAAGCGCTTACCTGCTGTTGAAGGGTGTTGTTTTCGGCGGTGAGTCTTTGAACTTCTCCAACAGACGCCTGGTATTTCTTATTTGATACGCATGCTTGCAATAACGCGGACACTAGGAAGATGGCTAAAACTATTCTTGGTCTCATAACATATTGTTTTAAGTCAGGTAAATCATACATTGATAGTGATTTGAAAATTGATCTACAGCATATTGATCGATTCTATGCAAGTTTTATCATCTGTAGTGCAACGCAAAAAAAAGGAAGGTAACAATTGCCAAGATTTATAAGATTTGGCAGTTTTGTATTGTACTTAGCGTACGTGGAATAAGTGTTGAATTATGCTTTTGGACCGATGCAAAGCCACAGCATGTGTGATTATGCGCCGATATTATATTTTTTTCCGAAAACAGGTCGACGATCACAGCCCCATCCCGGAAAACCATAGGGATTCGTGACCTGTCAATTATTAAATTTGTAACTTACTGTTAGGGCTATCCCAAAGTCGTTTTTTGAAACAGCGCCTTCAGGTGGCCTGTTATCAAATTTGTCATAAAAGGTGACTCCGGTGTTAAAGTCCCTGAAAATTTCAACACTGGTTTTCAAAGAAAACTCCAGGCGTACCCTTCCCCAGTCAGAAAGACTTGGATACACATTGACCAACGCATCAATCGATTGCTTGGGAAATGAATAAAAGAATCTTCTATAGGTGGTCCCAATCGGCAACTCAAGGTTGGTTGTATATTTTTCGGTTGTTATGGATTGTTCCCGGTTCAGGGACAAGCCGGCATACGAAACAAGCCGATTATGATTATCTACAATTAATACTTTACCCCCATAGGCCTTTATGGAAAAACGATTCTTAATACCCAATTCGGTGTTTTGCTGCCATTCAATAGCTCCGCCGGCTAAAAGCAATTTGCCGAAATAGAATATATTATTGACCCGGATATCTTGTTCTTTTGTCAAAGAACTATCGCCGGAAGGACTAGTAATAAAAGAATTGGTGACTAAACTTAGTTCCAGCTTTGGAATGCGGTAGGTAATGACACCACTAAAATTAAATTCAAGAATATCGCTCGATTTCGTATAATTCACGCCGGTAGAAATATTTCCGCTAAATCGCCTTATAAATTTCTTCTTTATAGGATACATTTCAACAATCTCGTTTACGTCAATTGAATGTTCAGAAAAAAAAGCACTATCAAGGTGGCTCACCAGGAGCTCGCCCGATTGCAACCCAATCTCAAATTGCCTGTCGGAGCGTATGGCTATTACTTTCTCCCATTTTATTTCAATTATACCCGGGCCATCCATGTCAAACTTCAACATGGCAAGATTTAAACTTTTAATTTCACCTGTGAGTATATCACCGTTATATAAAAAAACCTTGTCCGTTTTTTGTCCATTGGCCATTTGAACTGAAGAGAAAAAAAAAAGGATGATCAAATATTTTATACGGAGCCATTCAAAAGATGAATACATCGTTATGAGATGTTTGAGTATTTGAGGCTATACTACATCATTGAAAATGTGCTTCGCTAAAACGCATACCCAATGTGAATAATATAGCGGTATCCGAGGCTCCAACTTTTTATCGTTCCCTCCGGGTCGAAACTTTTATTGGCAAGGATGTAGTTCAAACCGACATATTTTTCAGTAATGACCTCTTTTACAGCCTCTCGTAATTTTTGCTTTTCTTCTTCCGTAAGGTTACCGGAAACAGCGAGGTCAATATTATAGTTCCCAATACCCGGACCAATCAACAAAATATCAATCGCCATCCGTTTCCAAAGAACAAACTGGTATCCCAGTTCTGCCCCTACTGAAAATATTTTCATATCCATTTCTGTCGTGACCGTCTTATCCGGTACACCTGGGCTGGCATAACTCCAAACACTTTCCCTGTGAAACATATTATAAGACATATAAGGACCTATGTAAATGCCACGCGGCGGAGCGTATTTATTTTCTTTGCCCAGATAAAACCGGTAATCAAGAGATACATTGAATCCATTACTTTTCGGGTCATTTCTAAGTGTAAAGTCATTTATTGCGATCCGTTCGTTTGATGATTTGGCCAACGCAACCGGACCGGCATTTATCGAGAAGCTTTGGTTCTTCTTCAGTATTCGTTCATATCCAAATACAATGTATTGATCGAAACCCATAAGCAGCGCCCCAGAGAGGTCATAACGAATCACATTTTTGTACTGTTTTTGCTCAGGCAGTTCCTGATCCTGTCCCCGCACATGGAGGCAGGCAAAATTTAAAGAGAAAAATGCCATTAAAATTGCATACCTGTTTCTCATAACTGTGATAGTTAAAATCATATGCAAGGTTTGCCATTTTCTAAATGCCAGCTAATAATATCAGTTCCTAATTGCCAAAGTTTATAAAACTTGGCAACGTTGATCTACATGCAAGAAGAGTAGGATTTAAGTAGATCCACCGTCCACAATCGACGGTCAACCGAAAAACGTGTTATCGAAATAATCTATGTGAATCCTATGTTACTATGTGTCTATCTGATAACAGTTTTCTCACCACATCGACACATAGTAACATAGGATTCACATAGCCCCTTCTACTTTATTTATGTTAATTCGTTTCAATTAGCCTAGTTCGCGTTAAAAGGTCTCTTGTGCGCCAAAATAAAATCCAACCGATCCCGGGGAAACGCCCAGGTCTATAGCTAACCGCGTCCGCGACTGTTTGTCGAGCATGATCCGCAGCCCTCCGCCATAACCGAATCTTAAATAATCCAGTAACCAAATTCCATTTTTCCTATCTGACGTGGATGTAACATTAAAAAAAACATCTCCACCTAAGATGCCCGTATTACGGGATATGGGAAAACGGTATTCCGTTTCACCGTAAACCAAATTATCTCCCCTGAATTGCCCAAACTTGTATCCTCTGCCGGTACGCTGTCGTTGATCGTATCCTAAGGCAGGCAAACCGAGGTATGGAACTTTTCCGCTGGTCACAAAATTACCATAAAACCAAAATCGGAGAATGTGTCGCTTATAGCGGTCAAGTGGTAAAAAAGACCTTAGCTCGGTTAAAAGCACAGTGCTGTTTTGATTACTTCCGAAATCGGTTAGGTTTATACGATAGTTGACATTCACAAAATGGCCCTTATATGCGTTCACCTGGTTGTCACGGCTGTCAAATAGAAGGTTGAGACTAACGCCAACAATTGAATAATCCTCGGAATTAGAACCGTTTTCCTTGCTGTGTTGATGATGAATGCAACGGGCGCTATCACCACTCAAAAATATATCGTCAATTATATTGTAGTAGTGATCATAATGTAAGCCGATACCTGCAAAGAAAATATTGAATAATTTAAACGATGCGGTTTCATAAAATCTAACCAGGTTGTATTTTAAAAGTTGGCCGGCGCTACCGCCTTCTGTGGGCACTCCATTAATATCCACCCCATCGTTATGAAACTTGTCCGTGCCCCAACCCGTAAGTAGTTTCATTATTGTTGATCAAAAGGCGCCAGTCGCCATTCAAATTCAATTTTCCATTCGCGACATACATATTGCTTTTCAAAGAAATATTAGCAAGTTTTTTTGTTGAATAAGAAACACTGCCGGTAATAACAGAAAGGTACTGATCCGTTTTAGATTTTTTATAAGTGTAAGTCAGTCCAAGCCCTACATTGAAACCGGAAGTGGGATTGGATGATATGTAAGGAACAAGCAGAAGGAAACTGTTTTTGACAGGACGGGGCGGCTTTGATCTAAGATTTGCCAGCCAATCCATCATATCCTGTTGCTGAAAGGCAGAGTCAGTTTTCAATGAGTCTGTCTGACAAAATGAATGGCTGGCTTCCAGAAAGATGCATATGAATAACACAAAGGTTTTAGACATGGCAAACTTAGAACTGTAAACTCATTTTCTACACGCACGCCCCGGTGCACTCGTGATGTTTATTTTGCTATCGTTTTAATCAACGCAGTTGGTGAAATTTGAGTGACGATCAGTCTTCTAAGTGCAAGTTTTGACTTTTTGATCTGCAACATAAAATAAAAAACAATCGTGATTGCCAAGATTTATAATACTTGGCAACATAGTGGAATATATACGATGTGGAATGCGGGATGTGCAATGCGATATGCAAGTCAGCACTTATCACGTGGGTTAGAAACCGAATTTAGGAGGACCAGCGATCCGCATGGCGTTCATTTCAAATCTTCAAATCTTCGAATTTTCAAATGGACATCTTGTAAGCAGTGATCATTTCACGCCCTCTATGATTCCGCGGTAAGCGTCTTTACGCAAATAATTTTTATCAAATGGCAACGGATAATCCGGAGCTCCGAGCCATGCAGGTATCCAGGAATCGGCATCTCCAACGTTCCAGGTCGTAATTCCAAATTGCTGGCTGGCAGGAATAGCGTTATATGCTTTTGCAACATATTTGTACCTCGCCGCCTGTTGCGCGGATAGGGCAGGCGTTAAAATAAAGCCCTGGACTTTGGCATCGTTTAGGCGAACGTCCAATTCTGAAATATGAACGTTTAAACCCGTTGCTGCGGCACTGTTAATGGCCGCACTGATATTGGCATCTGATTGAGTGTAAGTCATATGAAACTGCAGTCCGATGCAATCGATCGGAATGCCTCTCGTTTTGAAAGAAGCAATCATATTCGAGATTGCATTTCTTTTCGCGCTGCTGTATTCATGTCCGTAATCATTATAACATAATACCGCGTCAGGATCTGCCTGACGGGCGTACTGAAAACAACGTGCTACATAATCAGGACCCAACTTCTGAACCCAGATCGTGTTTCGGATCGTGCCATCGTCGCTGAAGGCTTCATTCACCACATCCCATGATGTTACTTTTCCTTTGAAGTGAGTAACGACGGTTTGAATATGTGTTTTCAGTAAATTTTCCCATGCAGTAGAATCACCAACAAAGTTTGTAACCCAGGAAGGCACAGCGTTATACCAGTTTAATGTATGGCCATGGATGCGTTTGTTATTGGTTTGCGCATAGTTAACAAGGTAATCCGCGTCTGCCCATGAGAAAGTGTTTTCAGCCGGATGCAAAGCATCAAATTTCATGGCATTTTCGGCTGTTATGCTATTGTACTCTTTGGTCACAACGCTATTATACTTTGTGTTATTTTTCATAAGGTTCACGCTTACCGCAGCCCCCATTGGAAAGGGCAGCATTTTATAAAGGATCGTATCAACAACCGAAAGAGGTGGTTGCGTTCCGCCAGTTGTATTGTCACTTTTTTTTGTGCAGGAGAATATAACCATTGATGTTATGCAGACATAAAACAAATATGATTTCATAACAAGATATTCCGTTTTGTTTATCATACCACTACCAAAAATATGATAACTATTCACTGTGATGGGGAAACATCCATTCTTTTAAAAACCACTGCCTGTAAACGCCAGGGGCCGCTTGAAATTAATCAAAATGATGTTCTAGTCAATGCTGCAATAACAGACTTTTAGTGAGCATGTGGCCCCTGCGGGAACAGGTATTGAATTTTTGCTTTCACAAAGCGGTTGCCCCAATGGGGCATAGACAAATATCGTATACTTCAGTTGACGAAAATTTTCTTACGTTAAATTTAATGGTTGGCTATGGCCTTATGTTTCGTACATCGCATGTCACTCCCTACCTCCTACATGGTACTTCATACGTCGTACATTGCACATCATTTCTTCAAAGCAAAAGCAACATACTTATCGCCTGAAGGACTTCGAAGTTTTCCTCCTCCACAGGCGATCACCACAAATTGTTTGCCGTTTACTGCATACGTTGAGGGCGAGGCAAATCCTGGTGCTGGCAGTACCGTCTCCCAAAGCAATTTGCCGGTACGCTTATCGAAAGCCTTGAATTTTTTATCTGGTGTGGCCGCAATAAAAATTAAGCCGCTGGCAGTTACAAGCGGCCCGCCATAATTGTCAGTGCCCGTAGGTGAAATGCCTTTCTCAATCAGTGCAGGAATTTCTCCAAGTGGAATTTGCCAGAGATGCTGACCAGTCTGAAGGTTAATTGCAGTTAACGTACCCCATGGTGGATTGTTTACCGGGAAGCCTTTAGGATCATACCACCGATTATAACCCGTATGGACATATGGGGATGTTCGTTTCGGACTGCCCGAAGAAACTACTGCGGCTGTGTCCTTTTTCAGCATCACCAAAGAAACGATGGCCTTCCGCTCCGTTTCTGATAAATGATTAAATGCGGGCATCATTCCCCTTCCTTTTTTCAGTAATTGCTGAAGTTGATCAATATTCATTTTGTTTTGAAGATCAACCAATGAAGGATAGGTTCCGCTATGGTCACCTCTCATTTCCGCTCCATGACAGGAAGCACAATAAAGCTGGTATAATTGTTTTGGAGAACTCGACGCCTGTGGCGCCGGAGCATCGGTGAGAGACGTAAATACAGGAATTTCTTTCGCGGGGACATACATAATTCCTTCGTGGTCTACGGCCGCGCCACCCCACTGAGCGCCGCCGTCTGTTCCCGGAAAGATGATTGTTCGATCCCTCGTGATAGGCAGGTAAGGACCACCGGTTCGACTTGAACTAAGGGTCTTTTTAATTTCATTACTATCGCTTACGAACTTGTAAATGTCCTTTTCAGTAAAAAATTGTCGCGTAAAAGGAAGTGGTTTCACCGGGACGGGTTGGGTGGAGTGAACCTGCTCGCCCGGCATATCGGAACCCATCACTGGCTGTTCTTCTATTGGGAAAATGGGCTCCCCAGTGATCCTGTTAAAAATGAAAACATGGCCTTGTTTAGTGATCTGTGCAACAGCCTTTATTTGCTTGTTTTCTTTTTCGATGGTAAGCAAATTGGGGGGTGCGGGCAGGTCCCGGTCCCACACATCATGATGAACGATTTGGTAGTGCCATCTTCGTTTACCTGTTTTTGCATCAAGTGCGATCAGTGAGTTTGCAAAGAGATTACTCCCTTTCCTGTCTCCGCCGTAAAAATCAAAGGAGGCAGATCCGGTCGGCACGTACACAATTCCATTTGCGCGATCAATTGCCATTCCCATCCACGAGTTGGCGCCACCGTTATGTAAGCGGGCATCTGCCGGCCATGTATCACTTCCAAACTCACCCGCTGCAGGAATGGTATGAAAAGTCCAGATCAGTTCCCCACTATTCACATCAAAGGCTCGGATATCTCCAGGCAGTGCGGAGGGACCTTCCGAAACACGCATGCCAGTGATCAAAAGATTTTCAAAAACTACTCCCGGTGTATTATATACGAGATACTCATCAGCGCCTGGCTGTGAAAGTCCCTCCCGGAGATTGATTTTACCATTTGAGCCGAATGTAGGTATGGGTTCTCCAGTATTTGCGTTCAGTGCATACAGGAGGTGACCAAATCCAAAGAAAATAATCTTTTTATTTTTATCACCATAATACGTTACTCCGCGGCTTGTCATAGAATAAGTATCATCAGCAAAATTTGATTTCCATAATTGCTTCCCGTTCGATGCATTCACAGCAAAGGCTTGTGATCCGGCAGATACACCATAAAGCACTCCATCGATTATGATCGGATTGCATTGCATTTGCGTCTGGTTCTTCGCTGTATCTGCTCCCCCGGAACTATATTCCCACACTTTCTCGAGTTTTGAAACGTTTGTGGCTGTAATTTGAGAAAGAGACGAATAATGGTTGCGATCGGGCCCACCGTTGTATTCCGGCCAATCTTCCACCGACGGAAGGGTTTTTTTCTGTGATTTACTATAATAGAAGATCAGTGCACTAACGACAACGAATGCAATTAGTAAGATTCCGGTGTATGCAGCTTTTGATTTACCACTCAACATTTCTTAAGAATTTTTTTCGATCCATTTTTTGAACCTTGATTTTAATTGATTCAAGGATTGGTTTGATTGTCTTTCCTTCATTTACCTGATTTTATCTTAAATCCATCGCACGACCGCTATAAAGGAATTTGAACGATAAGCGGGAATTGCAAAGAATCTTTTACTGTTTCAAGAGCCTGTCCGCCCTTATTGTACAAACCCAAATTTGTTCTTCCAAGGATGTGCAACCGGTTGTTATGAACGGCATGATCGCGAAAAGAATCCTCAACTTCCATGTTCCCCCTGGCGGATGCCATAATTTTTTTTGTCTGTGAAAAACAAAAAGAAGATGCAAATAATAAACAGATTAACAATCTCATTAGCTACTCAGTTTATTACCCCAAAATAGGTATTCTTTCGCATCGTAGCTCGTGAAATTAAAATGCTTACTAATCTGAAGAAGAAACATCTTTGTTCGATACAAAAAATAATGAGTAGTAACTCCCGTGGTGACGCGATGACTTTGTTTTCTTCCCCATGCCTGCGCTTGTTCATTCAATCAATGAATAGTTGTCGAGGCAGAATTATAAATACTAATAATAATTTTATACTTTTCGATAATATTCTTCTAGCTATTTAGTGACTTTGTTCGGAGTTTCTGCAGACAGAACGAAATGGATTCTTGTAAAACATGGAAAAAAATAAAACATGAAACGAATAACCACAATCTCTGTGGCTTTGTGTATAGTGGTTAATTGTGCAAGAAATACAGTGGCGGCAATAAGGCAGTCTGATCACAGTTTGCAGGATACAAGCCAATCAGCAGTCATCCGCGTACTTTGTTATAACATTCATCATGCAAATCCTCCTTCGCGTCCTGAGTTCATCGATATCAACGCGATCGCCAATGTAATAAAGAGCGAACGACCAGACCTCGTTTCGTTGCAGGAAGTGGATGTATATACATCGCGATCGGGAAAGACTTTACACCAGGCGGAGGAACTCGGGCGCCTCACTGGAATGAAAGCATACTTTGCCAAGGCAATAGATTACGCTGGAGGCGAATATGGAGTTGCGATCCTGTCAAAGCACTCAATGGAAGCAGTGCAGAATTATCCTCTTCCGACGGCTGTCGGCACGGATGGCGAACCGCGAACACTGGCAACGGCTGTAATTACTTTGCCTTCAGGAAAAAGAATTCGATTCGCATGTACACATCTTGACGCACAGCGAAGTGATACCAACAGAATTATACAGGCGGAAAAAGTGGTTGAGATCTTACGAAATGAGAACCTACCCATTATTTTGGCAGGTGATTTCAATGCCACTCCATCAACGCCTACGATTAACATCTTTGATAAATATTTCAAACGCAGTTGCATGACGGATTGCGGATTTACTATCCCGGTTATTAGTCCAACCAAAACGATTGACTTCATTGTTTACGCACCTGCAAAAACGTTCGGTGTTGTTGAACAAAGAGTAATTCCAGAAACTTACGCATCGGATCACCGCCCGGTGCTGGCTGTTTTGCGCTTACAATAAAAATTTTTTAATAGATTCAATTCAATAGATTTGTTTTTGTCTTGAAAATTGAACTTCCCTTTGTGTCCTTTGTGCTACTCTCTTTGTGTTCTTTGTGAACCCTGATTGTGCAGTCAACGGGTTCACAAAGAACACAACGGAAGACACGAAGGAAACAAAGGATACAATAAAAAAAGAAAATTATACATGAAAGAAAATTCTAACGATCAATCACGTCGCTCGTTTCTTGGAAAATTCACAAAGGGTGTTGTAGGAGCGTCTTTATTTCCGTCCATTATCACGGCTGCGGATAAACAACGAAATCTTCAATTGTTGTCTCGCTATAGGGAAAAGTATTCGGCAAACGATAATATCCAGATTGCTGTAATTGGTGCGGGAGGAATGGGGGTTGCTGATACTACTACAGCTATTACTGTACCAGGTATAAAGTTGATTGGTGCCTGCGATTTGTATGATGGTCGTTTGGCTGATGCAAAGAAGAAGTGGGGGAATGATATTTTCACTACCCGCGATTATCGTGAAATACTGGAGCGAAAAGACGTAGACGCTGTAATTATTGCCACACCGGATCACTGGCACAAGGATATTTCCATTGCGGCCATGAATAAGGGGAAGTCCGTTTATTGCGAAAAACCAATGGTGCATGACATTAAAGAAGGAAGTGAAGTAGTTGCCGCGCAAAACAAAAACAAAGTAGTTTACGAAGTCGGCAGCCAGGGTGTAAGCTCTCTCGGAAATGAAAAGGCAAAACAATTACTGAAAGACGGTGCTATCGGACAACTGAACTACGCAGAGGGTTTCTGGGCAAGAATGTCGCCCTTTGGCGCCTGGCAATACCCTATTCCCGCCGATGCTTCACCGAAGACTGTTGGCTGGGAAACGTTTGTTGCAAACACGAATAAAAGAGCTTTTGATCCTATGCGGTTTTTCAGGTGGAGAAACTACCGTGATTATGGCACAGGCGTATCAGGCGATCTGTTTGTTCACCTGTTTTCGAGCTTGCATTTCATTACAAATTCAATTGGTCCGGAAAAAGTAATGGCGACCGGAGGTTTAAGGTTCTGGAAAGATGGACGTGAAGTGCCGGACGTTATGCTTGGCATGTTTGATTATGCTGAAAATCAAAACCACCCTGCTTTTAATCTCTCGTTGCGTGTGAATTTCGTGGATGGTACCGGCGGTACAAATTATCTCCGCATGGTTGGTAGCGAAGGCTCGATGACGGTGGAATGGGACAAAGTAACTCTGTATCGCAACAAACAAAACGTAGATTCGAGTGACCCGCTGCTACAAACGAAAAAAGATACTGGACGACAATATGTGTATGAAAGAAAGGATATGTTGCCACCAGAAAAACTAGAGTACGTTGCAGATAAGGGATATAACGGAGCGCATTTCGATCACTTTTATAATCTGTTCAATGCAATGCGGACCGCAGGTAAAGTCAGCGAAGATGCCTTGTTTGGTTACCGCGCCGCGGCTCCGGCGTTATTATGTAACGACAGTTACTTTAGCAACAAGATCATTCGTTGGGATCCATCGCAACTGAAAATGCTGTAGCAGAAGCGGTTTTGCCACGGATTAGACGGATTTAATCGGTGTAAATCCGTGTAATCCGTGGCAAGTATTGTTAGGGCTTGACTTGATCAAGGTCTATTTGAAGAAGGTTTTTTACAAATTGCTTCATAACAGGATAGTCGGCCTGGAGATGACAAGTCACCTGGCGATACGAGCCAGAGGTTCCTTTTTTTAATTCCAGCGCGGGTGATGATGATTCAATTTCATAGAAAGGTCCCAATTGCGTCCCATCTTCAAGGGGCCCATCATTATACGAATTGATCACATCTCCTTTATATGGTTCTTTTTGATTTTCCCATTTCGAATTAACGTACGGAGCATTTCTATTCACCTCAGGTAGTACGAGCGTCAATACATCTTTTGCAAAATCATAACTGGCAGAAATAGTCTTGGCTATGGCAGGAGCCAACCCGATCTTGCTGCGATATTTGCCATCACACATAAAATACAGAACACTGTCCTTCACTTGTAACCTCTCCGCCGGTATGCTGCCAAAATAATTGTCTGTGATATGTGAGCGGGCATCTGGTAAAGGATTAAATGGTATCATTACAATTGTTTGTGGCGTAGGAGTAAACATTCCCAGCAGCCAAATAGAAATCAGTCCATTTTGTTTCGTCCAATCACCAGATCCTGCATTGGTGATCTTGTTTAGTGTCTCGTACGCGACGCAATGAATATTGTTATCAATAGCAATCCCTAATTGGTTGGCGAGATCTTGCTTTTTAAGAAGGTTGATCTTTCTTTCAATATCAAGATCAAACTTTGTTCCGCTATAGTTATTGATGGATGCCTTTGTACGAAAAACTGCCTGCGATGCGTTGGATTGTACAACCTCGTACGCAACTGTGTCTATAACGGCCGGAACCTGCCAGTTCGAAATATTAAAAGAATCACCTTTCTTGAAATAAAATGAGTACTGTCCCCCCTCGGGACCAATCCAAAATCGTTCCTCGCCTCCGACGGCATTGAATTGCTTTCTTTTTTCACCAGACGCCAGGAGGTCGTAATTTATCCAACCAAAACTTGTACCGCTATCACCAGTGGCAGTACTCGTCATTACCCTTCCCTGCCATTCGGGTGACACCACTAGCTTAGCGGTGTTGGCTTCATTTGCCAGTTCCAACAATCCTGTCGTATGCTGCCGCAAAAAAGACAGGTCGTATCCATAACTACCCTTTATCTGTGAAGTATCGGTTGTTGATTTCATTTCGGTAGAAGTTTCATCGTTACACCCTAATAATGCCAGCATGATCAACCCGGAAGACCATTGCAGTAGTCTGTTCATTTGAAGTGATTTTCTATAAAGATATTTCTGTTCATGCAGATTAGCGCATGAGTGTTTGGATTAGGAGGATCTAATTAAAAAAGTGAAGCTAGCTTTTCCTCTGCAGCGCAAACATAGTCGTCACTATCAATCTCAAGGCGGTAAATTGATAATGTAAGCTTTGGGGCAATGAATAAAAAAAAAGAGGCTGTCTCCAGGCCTCCTTTCGGTTTTTTTTCCGGCTATGATAACGTCTTACGGTATATAGATGGGCATGATTTGTACCTCTTCGTAAATGCCGACGAAAAATAATCGAGGCTGCTAAAGCCCACCTGAAATGTTATTTCTTTAATTGACAGCTGCGTCTTTTCCATCAACATTCGCGAATGTTCTAAACGCAAATTCAATAGATATTGGTAGGGAGAATAATGTGTATGTCTTTTGAATATCCGGCTAAAGTGATATTGGCTAACAAATGCCTTTTTCGCTATCTGGTCAACGCAGATTTTATTCGAGAAATTGTCATGCATAAAATTTCTGGCAACTTCAACAATATATCGTTCGACTGCTCGATCTTCACCAGGGCTGTTTTTATTTGGGAGACCTGCATGGACTTCAGGCATTGCCTCACAAGTGAGGCCGGCGTAGTCGCCTCGGCTGTCCGACGACGGACTTTTAAAATATTCTGAGTCTGACATGAAGTTTATTTAATTTTTTCTAACAGACGTTATCTGTGCCTGCACACATAACCATTTACCATTCTCTTTAATGTAAGTATCAGTATAGATGGTGTTTCCCTCGACTGTTTTGCCATCCACTATTTTGCTATAATTTGTTCTTGATCGCACAAGAGCCATATTTCCAAATATCCTGATGACTTCGTTGGAATAGGAAAATGTAAGGTATCCGCTGTTATCGTAATCAGTTGCCCAGTTTCTCATATAGGTTTCTCTATTCACTATTTGGCCGGAACTTTCAATGCAAATAAAGTCCTTATGGATAATCTTATTATGGGATGATGTATCCTGTGTAAGGAAGTTATTGATGAACTGAGCATTCAACTCACTCAGTAAACTTTGGTCGCTTTTTTGGCTTACTTCCGTCATTCTTTTCGATTTTGTTTGGACAGTTAATGCAGATTGTGAATAGAGGCTGGTAACCGGGGAAATTATTAGAAGTACACGGAAACCGATAGATAAAAACTTTCCCATTCGTTTAAGTGTTTAGTTTGTAACTCACCCTGCTTGCCAGGTTGATATGAATTATGAAATTATTTGTTTAGAGGTGTTATCCGTTCGGGCCATTGCCATATAACCTGCAGTAGCGGGCAGAAAGTGAAGGATTGTAAGAAATGAAAGTTCGTCAATCAAAAAACGCGTTTTGTGGGCCAGAAGTACATCTGCATCCCTCGTGTTTCCCTTCGTGTTCGTTGTGTCCTTTGTTAAGCCCCCGATTGCGCAGTCAAGGTTCCACGAAGAACACGAAAGAGGATACAAAGGCGCCCGGGAGTTACTCGCTATGTTCGAGAGTACTTATAACTAGTTCTTTGTAACTCCTTCCAATTGGTATTTGTTTGTTATCAATCTCTACATCCGTAGCCGTGTAAGCAGTTATTTTGTCTTTGGCAACAATGAATGATCGGTGGATGCGAAGAAAATTATTCCTGGCGAGCAGTTCTTCGATCTGGCTTATTTGGAACTTTGTATGAATACATTTACCCTTTGCTGTTATGCGAATATAATCGCGGATACTCTCTATGTAGAGGATTTCGTCCAGATATAATTTTATCCGTTTCTTATCAACATTGAAGAAGACGTAGCCTCTTTCAGATGGAGCACCTGCTGGCGGAGAAGACAACATAATGTCCTGACGCTGGTTCAGTTTATTTACAGCCTTTAAAAAACGTTGAAATCGGATAGGCTTCAGCAGGTAATCAATTACGTTCGCGTCAAATGCCTGAATCGCATAGTCCTTGTAGGCAGACGTAATAATGATATTCGGATGATGCTTGAGGGATTCAATGAATTCAAAACCTTTCAACTTTGGAAGGTGAATGTCGAGAAATATCAGGTCGATCTTTTCTGCCTGCAATGCCTCCATGGCATAGATCGCGTCTGAACAGATTTTTTTTAATTCGAGGAAAGGGACCTGTCTAACATAATCGGCAAGCACTTCGGCCGCCAGGGGCTCATCTTCGACGATGATACAACTATATTTCAACATGTTTATTCAGGTTTATAAGAAGGTTAACCTTAAAGATATTATTGTTATTCTCCACGTTCAGGTCGTACTCGCTATATGTCAGTTCCAGTTGTCTGCGAACATTGCCTAACCCGATATTGTTAACTGGAACAATCGAACCTCCATTCTCATTTGTATTTTGAATTGAAAAATCCAGATGTCCTTTATTCACGTTCATATCAATATGCACAAAAGATTCGAACCTGCTTTCGCTGATCCCGTGCTTAAAAGCATTTTCAACAAAACTTAATAGAATCAGCGGCGTAATCTGGTATAATGCGCTATCTATTTCCTTGGTAAAACTGACTGAAAGCCTGCTGTTATATCTTATGGTTTCGAGATCGATATAATCCTCAATGACCTTGATTTCATCAGAAAGTAAAATGTGTTGGCCAGACGATTCATACAGAATAAACCTTAGAAGCTCGGAGAATTTCATCACCACTTCTTCCGTATCATCGGATTTTTTTCGCGCAAGTGCATAAATGTTATTTAGAGTATTCATTAAAAAGTGCGGGTTCATCTGGTTCCGAAGAAATTTCAACTCTGTTTCGAGCTTTTCCTTCACGAGGTTTTTTTCTCTTTCCTTTCCCTTCACCTGGGTACGTAATGATTTTAGCGCTATGGCCAGCCCGGCTACAAAGCCAAGTTCCAGGAAAGAGATTAGGGTACTTCGTAAAGTAAAAAGAGGTTGAGGAGATATCTTGA
The DNA here is from genome assembly GCA_036742645.1 of Flavitalea sp. Taxonomy (GTDB): domain Bacteria; phylum Bacteroidota; class Bacteroidia; order Chitinophagales; family Chitinophagaceae; genus Flavitalea. Next base: position 35,485 of record DAINQQ010000004.1, on the reverse strand, counting down.
CGTGATACACTACCGGATTGATATAATAGTAGAATAGTATCCTGAATAATGCCAGGCAAAAGCAAATAACCAACGTTATCTCCAATAGCGCGAGTACTTTGTTTGCCTTTTCGCTGACTATCTTCTTTTGGCCGACATATAGTAGGTAATAAACAAGAATCAATTTTGGAATGAGAGTGATCAAGGCCGTTTTTATTGCCATCACTACCTGGTCGTCTTGCGCAACCTTTGGCAAATAAGGAGCCATCCAGGTAAAATGCAACAAAGTATCCTGCAACAAATAAATTAACCAAAAGGCCAGGTGTCGGGTAATTCGACTGCGCATTCCCAAAAGTCGATAAAAAAATAAAGTTTTCCTTCAGATTTAATCCCAAATACTGATTCTAACTGCTGAATGACAATCAGAAAGTATCAGAAGACGAGAAGCAGATGACAGCTGAAGAATCAAAAAAACTTAGAAATTCTGCTATTTATCCGCGGCGATAACTTTTTAGTTTGCATAAAGTATTTTTGAAATGAAATGGCAGTAAGTTTTTAGAGCTAGTTAACTCCGATCACAACCTTAACTGTAGAGCCAGGAATAAAGAAAGTCGCAATAAGTTTTTTTCGCACCTCGTTTGATCCGTCTCACAGAAATAATTCTACGATGATAATTAAGTAATAACATTAAAAAGATAAAAACATGGCAACACTTCATCCTTATCTGCATTTCGATGGCAAAACAGAAGCCGCTTTCAATTTTTACAAATCGGTATTTGGCGGTGAATTTTCCGGTATACAACGTTACAGCGAAATGCCGTCAGACATACCATCTCCAGAATCCGACGTGAATAGGATCATGCACATATCACTTCCCATCGGTAAAGGAAGCGTGTTAATGGGAAGCGATCGTCCGTCTTCACTCGGACCAGGCACGAGGGGTGACAATTTTTTTATTTCCATACAAACAAGTACAGAAGCGGAAGCAAAAAAGATTTTTCAATCGCTTTCCGAAGGCGGCAAAATCACCATGCCTTTGGAAAAAGCATTCTGGGGGGATTTGTTCGGGATGTTAATAGACAAGTTTGGCGTGCAATGGATGGTAAATTATAACTATAACAGTTAGTGAGCCGACTGAAAAGTCGCAACGGACTGAAAATACTTAGCCGCCCTAACCACATACCGAGCGATTTCCAGGTCACTGCCGAAGACAAAGCGAGGAACAGAAACTGGAAAAATGTCGACAAACAGGTGCCAGGAGAAAATAAAGAAAATGATAATTTGCAATATCGAATGAGAAATTTCAATAAAACTCAAATTGTGAAGCGAGGCACACAACTGAAATTAAAACAATTAAAGGTTATTATCATCGTGTGGACGGTTATGGGGTTCCTCATAACCGTTCATGATCATTTTTTCCTGCTAACCGGCAGCTCGCTTGGACCTTCAGAAGATTATTCATTTTGGCTCGGGGCAGCAAGGAATATGGGTGCTGGCCTCTTGGGCGCTTTACTTGGCGGTAGTTTCCTGGTATTTTATGTAAATGTGAAATACCAGGATAAGCCATATGGCTATACGATTATTGCAGTAAGCATTTCATTCGTGGTTATTGTAGCACTCATTTCTGTCATCATGGGACTTATAATAGTACCATTACAAACAGGCAAGCCTATGTCGGATCATCTTACCCGGACTGCGTTCAACGCTTTCTTGAGAGATCCATCACATGTTAAAGCAGCGATAGCGTGGTCTTTCGTCGTTGCCGTTACCCAACTCTTGTTACAGGTGAATAGCAAGTTTGGGCAAGGCGTATTCTGGAACATCATCCGTGGAAGATATAATACTCCTAAGGAGGAGAATAGGATATTTATGTTCCTTGACATTAATTCGTCCACCACAATAGCCGAACAGTTGGGCGATGAAAAATACCACGGATTGTTGAAGGATTTCTTTGCAGACATTACGAATCCAATAGTCGACAACAAAGGAAGTATTTATCAATATGTAGGTGATGAAGTTGTTATTGCATGGAACCACAACGAAGGAATAGAGAATCAACATTGCATCAGGTGTTTCTTCGATATGAAACTTCACATTCAGAAAAACAAAGAGAAATATCTCAGCCGCTACGGACTAATCCCGTCATTTAAAGCTGGGATCCATTGCGGACGAGTCATTGCTGGCGAGGTTGGAATTATAAAAAGGGATATTACATATTCCGGCGATGTATTGAACACAACATCGCGAATTCTGAGTAAGTGTGGTGAGTTGAACGCAGAAATGATCGCCTCTTCTGATGTACTTTCAGAAATACGGTTGGTAAAAGACTATGTTACACGACCCCTCGGTCCGATGAAGCTGCGGGGCAAAGACAGAGAGATATCCCTCGCCGCTTTAATCCCATTGTAAAAGTCGTTGTCTCTTGATAGCAGTAAGGGATGTACCTTTAAATTACTCATCAGAAGTTATGTATGTCTGACGAACAGCTCCCAAAGATTTACTTATACAGGCGCATAGTGCTGGCTAAACTGTTCATTGACGATCATTTTTCCGAAGACATAGACCTCAATGACATCGCCGGCGAAGCATTCTTTTCAAAATTTCACTTTATCCGGTTATTTAAGCGTGCCTATAGCAAAACACCACACCAGTACTTAACCTATATACGTATTGAGAAGGCGAAATTATTCCTGGAGAAAGAAATGACCATTCGCGATGTATGCTTTTCTGTCGGATTTGACAGTGAAAGCTCGTTTACCCATTTGTTTAAAAGGCTTACAAAACTCACTCCCATTGCATATCAACGCCAACAAGTGATCCGCAACATTGAGATTCGTAAAACACCGCTGAAATTTATTCCCTCTTGCTTCGCCGATCAGTATGGTTGGACAAAAAATCGCAATTTTCGACAAGTAGAATAGTTCGCGAGTACTGATTTTTGCTCCATTATTAATTCAAAAAACAAAACCATGATTACAAGGGTCAATCATTTCAGCATTTTTGTACTCAACCAGGATAGCGCCTATGACTTTTATGTTAGGAAGCTTGGCTTCAAAGTCCATACTGATGCTTCTATGGGACCAGGAAAACGCTGGTTGACGGTCACGCCCCCGGAACAACCGGATTTGGAAATTACATTGATGGCTATAGATGAGGGCCTGATGTTTAAAAAAGATTCCGCAGAAAAGATGCGTGAATTGGTCAAGGAAGGAACATTTGGATTCGCGGTTTTTCAGTGCAACGATTTACTGGCAACGTTTGAAGAACTGAAGTCCAAGGGAGTAAAATTTAAAAAAGAACCAAAGCGTGAGTTCTATGGCTATGAAGCCCTGTTTATAGACGATTCAGGAAACTGGTTTTCTTTAACTGAAAAATCATCTCAACCTTAAGTAACAGATGATGAAAGCTACAACAATCAACGAGCACGTTTCGCTTCTTTCGCCATCAGTACGACCGATCTACAGAGCTTTACGATCTATGGCCCAAAAAAAAATGCCCGGAGCGTACGAGAGGTTATATCATAACGCCATTGGCTACTCTTTGTCCGAATCACCATGGGATCGCATATGTTATATAGCTCATCAACCAAAAGGATACGTCAATTTTGGGTTTTTCTTTGGAGTTGACCTACCCGATCCAACAGGATTGATACAGGGAGAAGGAAAGAGAATCAGGCATGTGAAGATATATACAATCGAAGAAGCCAAAAATTCAGCACTTTTGAAATTGGTTCAGGGTGCCTGGGAAAAGGCGGAAAAGGACATAGCAGCCTGGAGACAAAGCCTTAAAAGGGTCAAATAGTCAAACTGATCAACGGGAATTTATGCAACCGCAGCTTGTTTGTTGTATTTATTTCGATACTCAACCGGCGAGACGCCAGTTATTTTCTTAAAGGTTGTTCTGAAGGCTTTCGTATCTGTATAACCTACATCATACATCACCTCATTCACATTTTTCCGTGTGTTTTCGAATTGTTTTTTAGCTGCTTCAATTCTTACCCGCTGAATATATTCCGCGGGTGAGTTATTCGTGGCCTTTTTAAAGCGCCGTTCAAAATGACGGCGGCCGATAGCATACTTCAAAGCCAGTTCTTCTACTGATATCTTTTCAGCAATATTACTTTCGATATATTCCTGTGCCTGCCTGATCGGTTCATCTTCATGTTTTTTCTGACCATTAAACATGATAAAGGGCGATTGACTCTTACGATCAATGTCAAGTGCATAAATTTTCGAAGCAATAATAGCTATCTCGCGGCCTGCATACTTTTCAACCAGGTACAATAAAAGGCTCCAGTAAGAAGTCGCTCCACCGCTGGAATAAAGTCCATCCTGCTCGGTAACAATCCTCCCATCAACCAGATTTACTTCAGGAAACATCTCCCTGAATTCATATGCAGTCTTCCAATGGCTGGAACATTCCTTACCATTGAGTAAACCGGTCGATGCAAGTAAGAAAGCACCGATACACAAACTCGCAACCTCAGCACCATTGTGATATTGCTCTACGATCCAGGGCATGAAATCCTCGTTTAACTTCAGGGTTGACTTTATATTGCCGCCGATTGCAGGAATGATCACCAGGTCGGTTTTTTTTACATCCTGTAACAACATATCGGTATTGATTGTAAACAATCCATTGCTGAACTTTACCTCCTGGGTAAGACCGACGAGTTGCACTTTAAAAGCTGCAGGTTTTTCAGCTGCTTCCAGAAATTCATTTGCACCAGTGAATATTGTACGCGCATCCACAATGCTTGGCAAAACAGCTTCATTTGGAATAAGAATAGATACATGTTTCATAGACAATTGTTCATTTATTTCGAGATAGCATCGTTTCAAAAAGTGTAATTCCGTAGGGTTTGTGATAACAATCAATCTAACTTAACAAGGCACTGATACAATACCTTCATGCCATCTTCCCTAAAGATACAAAGCAACGGATTAAAAGTCTTCAGACACATACACGGTTTGTGTGTCAAAACTTGCTGTGTAAAATGAGCAACATGCCGTTCGTCTAATGTCGCAATTACCCACGTAAGAAGTCCTTTTCTGACCCCATTAATGATATATGGCGCTAATATCTTTGTATAGACAAAAACAAAAATTAAACGTATTAAAAAGCAAAATTATGGCAACAAAAATTTTTGTAAACCTGCCGGTTACAGACCTTAACAATTCAATAGAATTTTTTAGAAAAATCGGCTTTCCACATAACCCGAAGTTCACAGATGAAACTGCTGCGTGTATCGTTATTTCGGAAGACATATATGCTATGCTGCTCACTCATTCTAAATTCAGGCAGTTCACACAAAAAGATATCTCGGATTCAATGAGAACGGCCGAAGTCATCCTGTCATTATCTACGGACAGCAAACAAAAAGTTAGCGAAACTCTCGAGAAGGCACTTAAAGCAGGCGCGACCGAACCCAACGAGCCGAAGGATTACGGCTTCATGTTTCTGCGTAGTTTCCAGGACCTCGACGGACACGTGTGGGAAATTCTTTGGATGGACCCCGCTGCCATCAACCAGGATAAAGTTGCCGCTGATCAAAACGTCGAGGCTGCCTAAATAAACAAAATTCTTATCTGATTTATCTCAAAAAAACTGACAATGAAAAAGATCAAAATCACTTACTGGATTTTTACCAGTCTTTTCTCATTCATCATGCTGGGTTCTGCCATACCTGATATACTTGTTCAGCCGATAGCCATTGAAGGCTTCAAGGAACTGGGATATCCCATCTATCTGTTACCATTTATTGGAATTGCAAAGTTCCTTGGGGTCGTCGCTATTCTTGTGCCCGGATTTCCACGAATCAAAGAGTGGGCATATGCAGGTTTGATAATAGATCTTACCGGAGCAACTTATTCGATCATATCATCAGGCGAATCTGCGAGTGCGTGGGGCTTTATGGCATTCCCATTGATCCTTGGAATTGGGTCCTATATCTTTTACCATAAAAAGGAAAAGATGAGACCTCGTGCAACTATATATCCCATAAGTAATCAATCTAAGTATCCCGATAATGAGAACCTTCAGCTTGCAGATGCAGGTCTCGCTTGATGAATTTGTAGCTGGACCTAACGGAGAATCGGAATGGATGGAACGGAATTGGGATGATGATCTGAAGAATCATGTCGCCAAATTAGCCGGGCCGGTTGGCAACATTCTGCCTGGTGGAAAAGTCGCAGAAGAATTTATACTTTATTGGTCAGATGCCGCCCAAAATCCAAACAATCCCGAATATCAGTTAGCCAAAAAAATGAATGCTCCTCGAAAAATCGTTTTCTCAAAAACATTGAAGAAGTCGCCATGGCCAAATACTAAAATCGTTGATGGCAATCTCGTTGATAACATCAACAAAATAAAAAAACAAGAAGGCAACCACATGGCGGAGCCGGATTTGTTTCAAGCCTGATTAAACACCGATTCATCGATGAGCATCACTTGCTGATCAAGCCGGTTGCTATCGGAAAGGGACGCACAATTTTCCGGGAACTACAAAAGTAATCTGAACCTGCATCTCGTTGAAAGCAGATCCTTCAATTGCGGGATCGTTGGGTTTCATTACAAGCCAGCGTTTTCTTTGTGAATCGATAAATGCACAATCAGACGGTTCACAAACTACACAATGGAAGTCACAAAGAACATGAAGAGATGGGACGGTTTACATCACAAAAACAAAGAAGATGCGCAAAGTAGTTGTGTCGATGAATGTAACGCTAGACGGATTTATGTCGGGTTCCAACTGCGAACTGGATTGGCATTTTAGCAGCTGGACGAAAGAAATGGCCGATCTGTTATACGAGCAATTATCCAAAGCGGATACTATCTTATTGGGCAGAATCACTTACAATGCAATGGCCGCATACTGGCCAGCCAAAGCGTTGGACCTCTCTTTCCCAAGAGAAGACCTGGCGTTTGCCGACCTGATGAATAATTATACAAAACTTGTTTTTTCCAAAACACATGCGATATCGCAATGGAGTAACTCAAAACTGTTGACAGGTGATCCGGCCGATGAAATTCTAAAATTGAAACAGAAGGAAGGGAAGGATATCATCATATACGGCAGCGGCAAAATAGTGAACTGCCTGGCAAAATCCCACGTGATTGATGAATACCGGCTATGGGTACACCCGGTACTTCTAGGAAAAGGCAAACTTCTGTTTAAAGACCTGGAGAAAGAATACCGGTTGAAATTATTTAAAACAAAAACATTTAGTTCAGGGGTAGTATTACTGTATTACAAAAGTCACTTGTAAAGTAAAAGAGCTTTTAGTTCTCGGCGCCTGTTTAACGAGGTTTGTAGCCTTCATTGTAAAAAATGTAAAGTCCATCCTTACCCGCAACGACAATATCCTTTCTTCCGTCATTTTGTAGATCCACAATTTGTAAATATATTCCTGTGCCCTTCCCTTCTCCGAGCGATCCATAACTGATTACCTGCTTTGAAAACGATTCACCGGTCCACTGATAGTAATACAATCCAACAGGATCATGGCTACCGGGATCGTTGTCATTATGGGCGCGATATCGTTTTCCAGTAATTAGTTCGGGAACACTGTCGTTGTCGATATCTTCCCATTCCATTGTATGAAATTGTGAGTGAAGAACATCAATCACGTGTTTTTTCCATACTCGTTTGCCTCCGGTTTCATTCGTTTGTTCGTACCAATCAAGGCCATAGTCATGTGCCTTGCCGACGACGAAATCATTCATTCCATCCCCATTGACATCAGTGACCACAATGGGTATGCTTGCTTGCTGCAAACTAAATTCCGGATGAAAAAGCCATTTATCCGCGAAGGGTTTTGTTGGCGCTTCGAGCCAGCCATTGTCAAGTATGAGATCACCTCTCCCGTCTTTATTAATATCGCCGAAGCCCAATCCGTGTCCTTGTTTGTTCCAAACTTCGTACGTATCGAATCGTCCCGTACCTTTTCCCTGAGCATTGACTGACAACTTGAAAATCTTTAACGGCTTGCCGGGATTATTCGAAACGATTTCTGGAACCCCATCCCCATCAATATCCCAGGCTCTCGTTGTTTCTACATTTCCCGTTCTACCTATCACAATGTTCTCCCAGCGATCAGTTTTATTTCCTGGATTTCTTCGCCAATAAATAGCAGTATCCATCCAACCTCCCGTAATGAAATCCATCCAGCCATCTCCATCAACATCCATCGGAATCGTTGAGAAATCATTGTAGTACTCCCCAAAACGCGAAGGTTCGCCTATATAATGCCTGCGAACAAATTCGGGAGCCTCGTACCAGAAAGCACCGGAAACAATATCCGGTTGGCGATCGTTGTTCACATCGAATACACCGACAGACTCAAAGCTTTCATGGGCCACCACCTGCTTTTTAAAGTACAATGGACCCGCCTTAGTTGCCTTCCTAATTTTTGAAAGTCCATTAGTCGTAGTAGCAGGGGAATTATTCTTTGAAAAAAGGGAAAGGGTACAAATGCTGGCCGTAACAAACAGGTACCCGACTGGTAAAAATTTTTGGATTGATTGTATCATTAGTTATGAGAGTTTTAACCAGGCACATTTCAGAATAGCCGGTGACTCATTTGAAAGATATAAAAGTTTTCATAGTTGCTCATTTTTCACTTAAGAGTAATTTTCTACCACGAATTGTGCGAAGGAACACGAATCGATTTCGTGGCAATTTGTGCAATTCGTGGCAGAAAAAGACAGGAGGACAGCAGCAAAGGAAGAACCTGGAGATTGCCTACTACGCAAATGAACGATGATAAGAAGGAAGGAACTAGTCGCCCGAATCAATTGCCGGCCATCAGCCTGCGTTTCCCCTGTCGAAAGTGTCAGGGCGAAAAGTATTGTAAAAATTGTTTCAGAAAGGCTATATACTCCCGTAGGTTTGAGAAGTCTTCGCGCGGATCATGTTGACTAAGGTGAATATGGTCGAAACGCATTGAAGAGGGATTCTGCATATCACGAGGGAACTGTCTGGAGTTGGTTGATGGTCCCTACATTGATGCGATCATGAAAACAAATGGAAACACTGGGTTGGCAATTTGCACAAGATGTGATCCACAGCTTCAGCTACCATCAGTGAAGCCTGTATTCGAAACGTTTCCGAAATTTTTGATGGCGATGCACCGCATAGCCCTCGAGGCTGCATAGCGCAGGCATGGAGCGTAGCTGAGCTGTCAAGACCAGTCACTTATTACCATCTGTTGCAAGTCAGGATCAGGAAATCGAAAACTGACACCATCACTGTGGCTTTGGCGGATTGATCATAATATGTGCGCCATGTGTTCCCGGATGCATGATCCACGGCATTGCCGGGCTACTCGGCTTTAGAGGTAAACCAGTACTCTCGGCAGTGGCGTAAGGAATGTATACAACATAACGCAGATACCCATTTGCTACTTCGCCGCTCGTGCGATTATAATTTGAATCGGTTCCTGAATAGACAAAAAGGGTTGTCGGCATCTTTGGCATTTGAAGTTTACCGGCCTTGACTTCTTTTTCTCTTTGATCGAAAATTTCCTGACCCTTCTTACCTTCCTTTCTCAAGTCTCGTCCCCGCTGCATAAAAGGCTCGAGGTCTTTGTGATAACAGGCCGCAGAAAATCCCTTCTCAGAAGGATCATCGGCGAGGCAGATGAGCTCATTAAATCCTTTTCTTAGAAGGATGAATTCTTTTTTATCAGAATAACCATACACTGTGGCGCTGTCTTTCTTATCGGGCGGTGCAGCAAGCAATGCAGTTTTAATCTGGACTTCACGCGATGGTACGTTACTCTGAGTACAAGCAGCCAACGGAACCACGCAAGTAAGTAGCATTAGAATATTTTTCATGTCAATAGGTTTTGGGAGCAAAAAGAAATTACAGATCATAATTTACGAAATCAAATGACATGGAATTTTTTTATCTGTTCCGGAGATCGCGTGAAAGATCAATTACATACCACTGCGCCTCTTAAAGAGCAAAACATGCCGGTAAGCTATCTTCAGAAATTTCTCCAAATTCTTCAAACCGGCGATACGATTTAGCTCGAACAAATGCTGGTGTGATATCAATGTTACTTCGGGACGGAGGTGGAAAAGCCGTCGCATTTATGAATCGGATTTCAGGACGTAAAAATGTTACAAGCCACTGACTGGTTTGTTTAAAAAGTTTTACAGTAATATTAAGATTACACACGCCATAGTCAACCACCAGCCGGCCTTGTTATTATGAAAATGATAAGCTTGTGACCTGTCAAATCTTATCGGTTGAAAACAATAGAGTAAAAGACATTTTTTTCATCCGCAATCCTGATAAACTTAAGATGCTCCAAAAGTTTTAAGAAAGTGTCACGTTTTTTTGCCACGATTCCAGCGTCTTGGAGAAGATGATTTATGGAGACAACGTCCAAATCAGCAATGCTAGCCACAAATTGCACGAATTGCCACGAATTAATTCGTGATAATTCGTGGAATTCGTGGCAAACGAAACAAAGGCATCTTCTTGTTGTGGCAAAAATCGTTTGTTAGCGAAATTGAGACAAGTTAAGTTTGGGATCCAGTGTCTGGTTGGATGCAAGCATATCAGTCCAACTAACTTCCTTCCTGGTGGCGGCCGCTTCCCTGCCAAGAATCGCCGTCAAAGTTGATTCTGCGCCTGAACGGGTCTCATTTAGACATTTGCCTGTTTCAATGCTATTGATAAAGGATTTTACTTTATTGTCGTTCGCGTCGTACAAAGAAGAAGTAAATACCCCTGCTGCTCTCTGCTCAGCAGTTAGCTCCCGAGCTTCTCTCAGAATTCCTGAGTCCCACTTGTTTTCACCATCGATAAAGACTCCCCTTCCATAGTGTGCCTCCGCCATTCCTTTTGTACCGATGAACCTGGCGCAAACATCACCAAAAGCAGGTCCGAGTTGCGTGCAATGGATCGTAACATTGATATCTTCGGGATAGTGATACAACACCTGGTAGTGGTTCCACGTATCGCCATATTCTGGTGCCCCTTTTATGCCGCCGGTGCCGATTGCTTTGATGGGTAATTTTTGAAGACCCCAATTGCAAACATCCAGCATGTGAATGCCCTGATCTAACAGAATACCGCCGGATAGGGCGTGGAAGTGAAAATGATTACGGATACGTCCTTCATCCTGCGACATATTGGTAACAGGTTTTAGCGGAATGCCCGACGAAAAGTAATAAAGCTGCACATTGATGACGTTCCCTATATCGCCATGTTGCACACGTCTGATCATTTCTACATACGGCGACGCATGCCGGATTTGAAATCCAATCACAATACTTTGTTTGGCGCTCGCCTTATCACCGGCCTTCTGGATTCTCTTGCATCCACTCACGTCAACAGCCACCGGCTTTTCACAATACACATGCTTCCCGGCGGCAACAGCCGCCTCTAAAAATTCAGGGTGCGTATAACAGGGAGACGAGATTTGCACGGCATGAATATCCTTATTGGCAAGTAATTCAAGATATGCTTTGGAACCCCGGTACATGTTCCCTGATTTTATTTCTGCAAATCCTTTAGCTGCGTTGAGCCTATCCATGCGCATCTTTCCTTCTCTCAATTTATCTTCAAAAAGATCGGCCATTGCCATGATGTTGACATTTGCAGATCTTGACATAGCCGAAATGACTTCCGTGCCCCGCGACCCACAGCCAATGATTCCTACCTGGATGGCAGAATTTCGTGAAGAGCTAAAAGCAATGCCGGGTTTTAATATTGTAATGGCTGAGATAGTCGCAGCATTCTTCAGGAAACTCCTTCTTTTCATTGTTAGTAATTTAATTTATGATGACTGTGAGGTCACGCAGGCTATCAATAGTAATAACGGATCGGGTCCGGCTTCAAAACTTTTGATTTCCGTCTCAATTTAGTATTTCGTGGAATTGTTTTTGCATATATAAAACATTGTAAGACACCGCAAGCAAAATTGCTGTTGTTGAAACATTGTCGTAAATTAGGTATGCTTAAGGGTAATTGTCTCCAATACGCCCCCATATGGAAATATCGATCCTTGTGTTGTTTCATATTTTTTCATTTTTTTAAAAAAAAAGTAAAATGAAACACAAGCAATTAATTCGTTTCTACTGATCTTCTCCCCTAACTCTGGCATTGCCTAGGGCAAAAGAGATAAATAGTTTTATCGATAGCCCTGTCAGAATAAGCCTCAACCGTATAACAGTTCTTGTATCACCCATGGAAATCGCCAACGCTTACACTATAAAACTCTTTTATGAAGAATTTATCGGCAGTCCTACTACTAGCTCTGTTTGTTGCCTGCAGTGAAAAACCAAAAGAAATTCCCAACATGGCGGGAGCATATTACATGACCAGGCAAGTCATCAACGATGGAACAAAAGACTCTGTAATCGACAGAAAACAATTGAAGATTTACACCGACAAATATATGATGTTTGCAACCCCGAATCTGGCGGATTCATTCGCCACCTTCGGTATCGCTAAATACAATTTCGATGGCGATAAACTTTACGAATATATTCAATACCGCGCATTAGAAGGCGATCAAAAAGATACCGCGGAATTGAAGGTTGAGAAAACCGATAAAGGTTACATCCAGGTAATCGATAACATTGTTTTTGATGGCCGGAATGTAAAGCTTACCGAAGAATATGAAATGATCAACAGACCACAACAGTCACCGCTTGACGGCGCCTGGAAACAGGTAAGAAATATTTTCGTCAACCGAAATGGCGATTCGTCCGTTAATAACACACCGCTGGAGTATAAAACATTCCAGTCGGGGTATTTTATCTGGGCTATTGTTACCCGTGATTCTGCTAATCAACGAACTTCCGTCTTCGGATATGGCCCGTTCGAGATGATGGGCAATAACAAAACCAAGGAAACCGTACAAAACTCAACATTTGTAAGCAGCCTAATAGGACGAACGTATGAAGTAGACCTTGAATTCATTGGAACGGATTCATACAAGCAAACAATCACCTTTGCAAACGGTGAGAAGTCAATTGAGGTTTACGAGAAACTCAAATAACGCCTAAGAGACAAAGAGGTACTCGGGAAAGAGGTAAAAGGTTTTTTGAAGACCGTCCAACTTTGAATCATTTGTCTGTGAATGAATCCTTACTATTTCCAAAGAAACATCCGCCCTCCTTATCCCTTTAAGCACTTAGACCGGACTCGGATGGTCTCTTGATCTCACAGTCTCAATTCCGACGAAAAGTTAATCACCCGACTTTATACTTACGAGACAACCTTTACATGAGGAAAGTTGATTAAGCATCAGGACAATTATCCGGGAACCACTAATTAGGAACTCGTTGATATTGCACTGCATTAACGCTTGGCAGGAGTCTGGAGATTGCGCACTTTCTAATATTTTATTTTATTCTGATGGCAAAACCGCTGATGATACTTATTGCAGGTCCTTACCGCTCGGGCACAAATGATGATTCTTCTTTGATAGCTGCAAATGTTGAGGCAATGTCAAGTATGGCCTGGAAGGTTTATAAGAAAGGCCATCTACCTGTTCTGGGCGAATGGTTTGCCTTGCCTTTAATCGAAAGGGCCGGGTCAACAAGGATTGGCGATCCTATTTTTAATGATATCTTTCATCCCGTAGCAATACAATTATTACTACGCTGCGACGCTGTGTTACGCATTGGCGGAGCTTCATCCGGCGCTGATGACATGGTACAGGTAGGTAGAGAAAATGGCAAACTGATTTTTCACAGCCTTGATGAAGTCCCCACAAATTTGTAAGCCACAATCGCCAGTCCTAGCGGATCGTCAATCCTCTCCTTTAAATTTGCAACACCAGGACGAAACAGCAACTTTTCGTGTGCTTTACATAGAAATGAAAAAGATCATTGATTTGGTCTCAATGATATTCACGGTTCAACCTGTAAAGATAATACGGCAATCTGGCCATACACTTCTACAACTTTTTCCACGGCCCTGTTATCACAAGCGTGAGACCGGGTGACTGTATATTCACAAATAATGTATCGCCTGAAGGAGAAAACACAGGTCCTGCAAATTCTGATGTTCTGTAACCGATATTTTTCGCAATCACGTAGGTTTTGCCCTTGGGTGTAATGCCTACGATTCGTGAATCTGATTTGTCTTCACAAATAATAACATCGCCCCATGGTGCAACTGTCAGGTTATCGCAGTTCTGAAATATCGAAGTGTCATTTGGTTCAAGGAATAATTCGAGTTTGCCAGGTGAATCTTTCTCTCGTGGCTGTCCTTCATATTTACTTGGAACATATCTGAAGATCTGACCGGTACCCTTCGTTCCGCCCGATGTGCAGGCGAAGAACAACTCGTTTTTCCCGAACCATATTCCTTCTCCTCTTGAGAATCGAACTGCTCCCTTTTGAAAGCCGCGTAACCTGAGATCACTATTAGGAGATTCGACATGGTCGATGTCAATCCATTCTACGTCGAAAAATTTCTTTTCCGGAAATCGGTCAGTTGTTAACGTTGCCCAGTTTCTTGAATCAGCACTTTTCCATTCTTTCAAAGAAAGGCATTGCAACTTTCCCCCCATATGAAGCTGTTCTTTAACATTCGGGAGATAACGGTAAAATACACCTGTATCGCTATCCTCCGTTTGATAAACAATTCCCAATTTCGGATGAACTGCAACTGCCTCATGAACGAACCGTCCCATCGCTTTGATGGGCACCGGTTCGATCAAACCAATATTTTCTTTGGCAGGTACTTCAAAATTGTATCCATGATCTTTCTCGAGGGCACCATTCAGGCCACCTTCTCGCAATTCGGTTTCCTCACACGTAATCCATGAATTCCAGGGAGTCATCCCGCCCGCGCAATTTCTTACGGTTCCAACAAGACTGAGATATTCCTTTTCGACCTGCCCTGTCTTTTCATTATAAATAAAGGTGGTAGTCCCACCAAGGCAGGTTCTTTGTCCTTTCGCATAGTCATAGATCTGTGCCTTAGCAATTTTTTCAATATGTTCATTCCGAACACCGAAAGGACTGGTCTTTTGAGGACCGGGAGATATCTCGTGATTTCTGATGAGGATCACGCGATCCTTCGTTAAAGGAAAAGCTCCCATCCCATCATGCATACCGGGTGATATCAGGCCATCACTCATCAAATCGCCATGTCTCGAGATAACTTTGTGAGTGAAACCTTCTGGCAACGCCAAAATATCATCAGGGCGATGAACCAATGGTCCAAACCGCAACTGCGCAGCAACTTCAGAGACGGAATTTGCTAGGGCATTGTTGTTGATGAATTGATTTAACCCTATAAACCCGAGGCTTACAAAACTTGTATTCTTAAGAAAATTTCTTCTTGAGTTGTTCATTGCGAGGTTTTTTATAGTTGTATTTCATTCCCCCAGGAACCCGGTAGTTACGCAGCGTATCGACCCATGTATTGACACGCCGACAATCACTGTGGTAGCAGCCCTTTTGGGAACAGGCTAAAGTAACCAAAAGAAATAAAAAAGCACGTGAGGATGAATGAAGAAATAGTTAAGGGAAAATCGCCAACTATTCCTGAAGTATGATGAACCGATAACATTCGGTTGATCTTTTATTAAAGCTAGACTCCTGTTAACGCAACAGAATTCTCGCGCCCGGTGGGGCAAAGCGTCCCGGTTATGGGTTTTATCGCATCAAATTTCCTGATAGCTATAAACTCGGGACGTGGCTCGGGAATATTTGCCAATTTGTTACGAACACTATTATATGTAACTAAATACGTAAAGCGATCCCAGGGTGAGAGATTGTTTGATGATGCATGAAAGACGTTCCCATGAAAGAACAATACGGATCCGGCAGCACCTTTTGCCGAATAGATGCCTTTTTTTGCGACCCAATCGGCGATTGTTTTCCTTTCGCGCTTGTATTTTAAGTTAGCAGTGAGTGAAGTCATAAACGAAGCACTCTTTAGGTACTCGGCATACCATTCGCTGTCATTGGGATCCGCCTCGATATCATTCGCCTGGTCATCAAATTCGCCATTTCTATGCGAGCCGGGAATGAGCAGCAACGGGCCATTAAACTCGTTTGTTTCATTCATGAAAATCATGGCTGTTAATACATCTGGTTTTGGCATTCCATCGTCGTTCTTCCAGTATGGATAATCCTGGTGCCATTCCCACCAGTCGCCAAGCATGGCTGCTTTCACATTTATTTTACTTTGATGCACATAAACATCATCTCCTATTAATTGCTTAGAAGGGACCACGAGCCTGTCAAGACCATTAGTTTTATCAAATATCTCGCTGGAAAAATGCGGAGCAAAAAACGACCGCACCGATCCATTTTTTTCCAGGATTCTGCGGGGGCCGTCCTCTTTAATTACCTCATCCATTTCGTTAAGCAAAACCTGCACTTCTTCTGCGTTAAAAACGTTTTCTAGTAACAGGAATCCGTTTTCCTTGTAGAATAAAATTTGTTCTTGTGTAAGTTCCATACGAAAGCGTATAAGGATTGAGGTATAAATTTTTAAGCGATGGAATTACATAGAATGGTAGGACCTAAACGAATGATCCAAACCTGAAGAATTTCGTTAGGGTCATTGCGGCTATAATTCTACTCACAATTCTCGATAAATCAAAATATTTCGTTGATTATCTTACTGCTAATCGTTAAAATACCACCAATAGGTAACACGAATCTGTTAATATCCAACCAGGTCCAAATACATCTCGAGATATGAGCTCCGAGCAGGCGAAATAATGTGATTGAAGGTGTTGAACTACACCACTCCTTCATACTTTAACCAGAATGTACGGAGTGCTTCTAATTGTTCGAAATCGAGCGCTTCATCCCATTCGGCCTTTGGCCTGCCGTCATTAACATAGATGAAATTCTCTGCAGCCCTTTCATGTGCCTTCAGAATGAATTCATATGTCTCGGCGTTTTTTTTATCTACAGTGACTTCGGTACCGCTTGCTAAAGTGTATTGAAGCGGGAAATGCTCTTTCATAAATAGAGTTTTAACGTAAGTTAATAAACTGCCCTAAATCACTGGCCTGGTATGTTAAACCGTCTTTATTGGCTGCCTTAAACCACAATAACGTTTTACATTTGCCCGATGGATTATTTTAGAAAGCTACTCGATCTTTTAAAGCTCGAGCGGCGGGAGGATCGGAAGTCATACGATGAACTGATCGAAAGATCATCGGTAGCAGATAGAAGAGCGAATGGACTTAGTTGGTACCCTATCGCAATCAGAGGCACCGAGATAAGCCGCGGAGATTATCTCACCGTCGAACTCGAAAGAACCACTCACCAGGATGTTTCGCATCAGCTTCGCTTCGGCGCATCGGCCGCACTTTTTTCAAATCACGATCCTCAAAACAACAGGCTGGAGGGCATCATCGCCTATCAAAGCGGAGACCGCTTGAAATTGACTTTGCGAACCGATGAACTCCCTGACTGGGCGCGGGATGGAAAATTAGGGGTGGATTTGCTCTTCGACGATTATACCTACGACGAAATGCAAAACGGGCTTAAGATCGCGTCAACGCTCAGTGGGAAAGCGGTCGAAGGGAACCTGATCAGGATTGTAACCGGCCAAAAGTCCCCGGCATTCAAACCTTCAACATTTTCCAATCATAAATCGCGTTTAAATCTATCACAACAAAAGGCTGTTCAAAATATTCTGGCAGCCAACGAGCTGGCAATTGTTCATGGTCCGCCAGGAACCGGGAAAACTACAACGCTGGTACAGGCAGTGAAAGCATTGATCAAAGAGGACGATCAGAAAATATTGGTTGTTGCACCGAGTAACACTGCGGTTGATTTATTGAGTGATAAGATTGCCGAAGAAGGTATCAATGTGATTCGCGTGGGAAATCCTGCCAGGGTTTCTGAAAGCCTCATGTCATTAACCCTTGATAGCAAAATTGCGGAACACAATAGCATGAAAGAGCTGAAGAGGCTCAGGAAACAGGCTGCAGAGTTTAGGGACATGGCTCATAAATATAAGCGCCATTTTGGAAGGGCTGAAAGAGAACAACGGAGAGCATTATTTGAAGAAGCAAGATCGATTATGAGGCAAATTGAAAATACAGAGCAATATATTATTGATGATGTATTGTCCAGGGCCAGCGTAATTACGGCCACATTGATCGGGGCAAATCATTTCACTGTAAAAAATTTGAAATTTCGGACAGTGGTTATTGATGAGGCAGGACAAGCGCTCGAACCGGCCTGTTGGATTCCTATTCTTAAGGCAGAAAAAGTAGTGATCGCGGGGGACCCGTATCAGTTACCACCAACAATCAAATCAACAGAGGCTGCCACAGGCGGATTAAACACAACATTGCTCGAGAAACTAATAACGCTACATCCCGAAGCGGTGAGCTTATTGGAGACACAGTATCGTATGAACGAAGCGATTATGGGCTTCTCGTCGAGAATATTTTATGAGAACAAATTAAAAGCCGATTCTTCTGTAACCGATCATGTGTTGTTTGCTGGAGATTCACCGCTTGCTTTTGTCGACACAGCTGGATGCGGCTTTGAAGAAAAGTCTGAAGGTACAAGCACCGTAAATCCTGAGGAGGCAGCTTTTTTATTTACCCATCTAACTCAACTGGTTTCAGAGTTGAAGCACCATCTTCAAACGGAAAACTTTCCGACCGTCGCCATAATCTCTCCCTACAAGGAACAGATCAATGTTCTGAAAGAATTGCTGGTTCACTCACCTGTTCTCACGGCTTACGGAGACAAGATTTCAGTGAATACTATTGACAGCTTTCAGGGACAGGAACGGGACATTGTTTATATCAGCATGACGCGTAGCAATACTGATAATCGGATTGGTTTTTTATCGGAAATCCGCCGAATGAATGTTGCCATGACACGAGCAAGAAAAAAACTGGTTGTGATCGGCGACAGCGCAACATTATCTCAATCGCCTTTTTATAGAGAATTTATTAGCTATGCAGAAGAAAAAAATTGTTATCAAAGCGCATGGGAATTCGTGAATTCGTAAGAAGATCTTTTGGGTAACGTACGCCATGAGAATAGTAAAAGAGGACGAAGTATGAATACACTAGTATTAAGCAAAGAATCTATGAAGCAGTCTACACCCATCGAGCGGCTTGTTTCAAAAACTTATAAGGACGATTTCGTCAAAAATTTTGATGGTGATGAAAGCGGAGATCTACGTCCCCGCCAAACTCCCGGGGTGCTTTATAGTAAAGCAAATCCAACACCGGTAAACGATCCGAAACTTATCGCCTGGTCGAATGAATTGGCCACTGAGATTGGTGTGCAAAAGCCCGAAACATCGGACGACATTAATATTTTGGCAGGAAACCTCGTAACAGACAGCATGTATCCATATGCGGCATGTTATGCCGGTCACCAGTTTGGCAATTGGGCCGGGCAGCTAGGTGATGGTCGCGCAATCACGCTTGGAGAATGGCAAGCGCCTGATGGCAAAATTTGGGAACTGCAATTAAAAGGGGCAGGACTTACTGCCTATTCACGACGAGCCGATGGAAGAGCAGTGCTAAGATCTTCTGTAAGAGAATATCTGATGAGCGAAGCAATGTTTCATTTAAATGTACCTACTACCCGCGCACTCAGCCTGGTATCGACAGGCGAAAAAATTTTAAGGGATATGTTTTATGACGGTCACCCGGAATATGAACCGGGTGCTATTGTGATGCGGGTATCGCCAACTTTCTTACGCTTTGGCAACTTTGAATTACTAGCTGCAAGAAACGAAATTGAAAACCTAAAAAAACTCGCCGACTGGACGATCGAAAGATACTTCCCACATATTGATGGTGAAGATAAAATTCTGACCTGGTACAGGGAAGTCGTCGAGACAACAGCAAGCTTGATGGTTGAATGGTTAAGAGTTGGCTTTGTTCATGGCGTTATGAATACGGATAACATGTCTATTCTGGGGCTGACTATTGACTATGGTCCTTATTCATTCGTCGATGATTATGATCGGAACTTTACACCTAATACAACTGATCTTCCCGGCCGCCGGTATGCATTCGGCAGGCAGCCGTCAATCGCACACTGGAACCTTGGATGTTTTGCGGGTGCCATCGCACCTTTACTTGACGATACCGAAAATCTCTCCAAGGCACTGGATGCTTATACCGATATTTTTATCGCGAAATATTATGCAATGATGGGTAATAAACTCGGATTGGATAAAGTGATGCCAGAAGATGTTACTCTTATCAACGAGTTTGAAAAGACCTTGTCTGCGATCAAACCAGACATGACTATATTTTATCAACGCTTAATAGATATTCATGCTGACGTTGAAAACGCGGGAGACGTAATTTCTCATTTTCAAGATTCCTTGTATAAGGAAGTTTTGAAACCTGAAGAAGATAGTTTGAATGATTTGATAAAAATGTATTCGGATAGAATTAAAAGAAATGCATGCTCACGTGAAGAATCGCTTTCAGTCATGAAGAAAACAAATCCTCGTTTCATACTAAGAAATTACCTTCTTCACCAGGCAGCTGAACAACTTGAAAACGGCGACAACAGCTTATTTTTAAAACTGCATGAAGCAATGAAAGAACCTTATTCCAAAAAACACGACGCGTTTTTCGTAAAAAGACCGGATTGGGCAACACAAAAAGCTGGTTGCTCTATGTTGTCTTGCAGTTCATAGCCTATTTTCAACCTGGAAGGCCACTACGTGATAATGTGTTGGAGCCTTTCACCATATCCAAAAGATATCTTGACAAGCTCTTGAAGGGGCCTGACAAAAACCGTAAGCGGCACTGATTAAACCATGCGGGTTGATGTCATGTTTATGGTTTAAAGATCTTTTGATTGTATATTTTCCTATTTACTCTCACAATCGCCAGGTAATTTCCCGATCGAATATTAGCCAAATCATTGATCGCAATATTGTTAATTCCTGCCTGCACCAGTATATTCTTTTGCGCAACGATTCGGCCGGAGTAGTCTACCAGTTGAAACTGCGCAATTGACAATTTTTCAGACTTTAGCTGGATAATGGCAGAACTTTGGATAATGCTGGGGTATATCTTAACATCACCCTGAACTGCTTTGGAATAGAAAACAATGATACTACTATACATTACTTTTCCAGTTACAGAAATAATTTTTAGCCGGTAATAAATATCACCTTGATTTGATTTAGGATCCTGATAATGATAGACGATCTGCCCGCTTTTTACATTTGATGAAATTTCTCCGATTGCTGAGAACACGGGAGATCCATTTCCTTTCTCAATGACCACAGTTTTGATATCATGCTGTGTTATCTTCCATTGCAAGTCTATCATCTCTTCCTTTTCCAAACCTTGAAAAGACAATAAAGAAGATTTAGACAGAATTGAATTTGGATAAAAAAACTTTTTGAAATACACACTGCGCAGTCTGCTAACGGCAATTGATGATTGGTTGTCTACTCCAACACGAATTGCGAAGGAAGAGATATTTCCATTCACAACTGTAAACATCACCTCCCGCGCGGTTGTGTCACGACCGGGATAATCCAGTCCGCCGTTGTTTTTACCGTTAAACCAGGTACCGGTTTGCGACATGGTCAATTCTCCCCCTGTTAACTGATAATCCACGTAGCCTCCGCCCAGATCGACAGCATCAAATTCATAGAGGGGATTACCTAAACCATCATTGTCAGCCCAGCCATCCACGTCGATACATGTTACCGGAACTTCCGTTTGAATAGAAGGCGTAGACGTTCCGGACATAACGAATTGGAATTGCATCTCGAGATACCCGGATGTAAAAGCATCTACAACCAATGTTGGTTGAAGAGCTTCGGGATAGCCAGATGAACCGTCCATTTCAGATACAGTGATTCCACTAGAAATATGAGTGAGTGTCATTATTGCATCGACACCAGGCCTCACTGAAGGGAAGAGGTAAACGGCACCGGTCTGCATATCTGCTCCAGATAACAAAATATGATTTCGGAAATCATAATCAGGCTGCGCATAGCCTCTGAGTGAAGGCAGGAAGCCTGCCATAAACAGCAGCCCGATGATAAAATTTGAATGTGTAGAATTTGTTTTCATAGTACGGATTTAGTTTTATCGCCAGGGTATGGGCCTGGCATTTGATTAACCAGAGTCGGCCGGAAGGATTCGGAAATAGATTCAGCCGCTTGCAGATTTCTCCTTTTGAAGAAAAGGCTCAAACCGGGAACGAATTCCATTTTCGGAACAACCGGGCGGAAATCTGGTTAATTAACAGTTTGACCTTTTGATTAACTTACTTTTGTAAAAAAAAGTATGGGTATAAGTGATAAATTGTTTCAAATGAAAAATGAAAAAGGTACTGCAAATTTAAAAGCCGGAGAAGAATTTATGGTGTCAAACAAACAGAAGCCGGGCGTTCACGCATTACCGAGTGGTTTGCAATACGAAGTTATTAAGGAAGGTGGCGGTCCAAAGCCCCTTGCCACAAATAAAGTAACCTGTCATTATCATGGCACACTTATCGACGGTACTGTATTCGATAGTTCGGTGAAACGTGGTCAGCCTGCAACGTTTCCTCTGAATATGGTGATTAAAGGCTGGACAGAAGCATTACAACTAATGTCGGTCGGCAGTAAATGGCGTTTGTTTTTGCCGCCAAACCTGGCCTATGGTGACAGGCAAACAGGTGCTCATATTGGACCAAACAGCACTTTAATATTTGAAGTGGAGTTGTTAGGAATCAGCTAGATACCAGATTCTGGATACAGAATTCAGGTAAAGATGCCCGATAATGATAAGCCTGTTGCTTTTTAGGCTTATATGCGTTTTAATTGAGAATCTGTTTCGGCCATCATCTTCTCAATGTTCTTTTTGATGTCGATAATAGTTGCACAGATGTCCGTTATTTCCAGCGGATTTTCGAGAATCGTGAGACGGCTCAATTCATCTTCGAGCAGTTTTATTTTTTCGAGTTGACTCATGGTTTCATTTTGGTTTGAGTCGGCAGTTAGTATTGGATGTCGCCTCGGCATTTTAGATCTTTTTGTGTAATGTGCATACTATCCCGGTCACAAGCACAAATTTAGCACTTCGTCCGTGCTTATTCTCGAACCCCCCAAAAAGACTACTTCTCTGGGATTATCCTGTTAAGCTACAGTAAAAGACAAAAAACGAATGTTAATCTTTTATGACATGGGGGCGTGGCGGGTTGTATTTTGGCGTGAATCAATTGATTTACGGTGGCCGAAGAAATATTAGCAAAACGCCAAACGTCTATTTCATTCGAAGACGGAATTAGCATTCAGCTGTATCTTGTATCAAATCGCTAATTGTATGGCGGATAAAAAGACAATAACATTAGCAAAAACACTTTGGGATTATCATCAAATGAACCATCGGCTTGAGAAAGCAGATTCCATTTTGGTACTGGGAAGTCATGATCTGCGGGTAGCAGAAAGAGGCGCGGAGTTGTATTTGCAAGGATGGGCTCCTATCTTGATCTTCTCCGGTGGTCTTGGAAATTTTACGCAGGAAATGTGGAAAGAACCAGAGGCCGATCAATTCGCCAGGATCGCCATCGAGATGGGAGTTCCGGAACATGCGATTCTTATAGAAAATAAGTCTACCAACACCGGGGAAAATATTTTGCTCACACAAAAAATACTTAAGGAGAGAAAGCTTGACCCGAAATCCTTCATCGTGGTACAAAAGCCATACATGGAAAGAAGAAGTTATGCAACGTTCAAGAAACACTGGCCAGACAAAAAATTAATTGTTACGTCGCCACAAATATCGTTTGAGGATTATCCAATCGCGGAAATTCCGCTTGAACGAGTGATTAACATTATGGTGGGCGATCTGCAAAGAATCAAAGAGTATCCACGAAAAGGTTTTCAAATTCAGCAGGAGATACCAGCCCACATACTGGACGCCTACGAAACCTTGATAGAGCTTGGGTACGATAAACATCTAATGAAACAAGCCTGACCTGATGACTTCGTCGTGTCTTCCGTTGTGTCCTGAGCTTGTCGAAGCATCGCGAACTCGATTGTACAGGCAGGGGGTCACGATCCTTCGACAAGCTCAGAACACAACGGAAGACACGACGAACACAAGGAGCTTTCTTATTCAATAAGTCTACGAGACTTTTTCAGATACCTCACAAACAAATACAATAACAAAAGGATCGGCAGGATAACCGCGAGAAGTATGTTGCGGGTAAATTGATTATTATTCGTGACTTGGGGGTATTTAAATAACAAGATGAGCGTGATCCCTGTAAGCCACACATATTGGGTATTATATTCCTTCAATAACCAGCGCTTGCATTTAAACTCCATGCTTTTAAAAGTGTCAGCGATTCTTGAGAGAGAAGGTATCCATCGATTAACTCTTCTACAATAGGCTTCGAATTTGTCGCCGAACTTTTGTTCCAAAAAATCCTCTTCAGCGAGAACGATGGAATGATAGATCAATATAAACAAAGGCATTACCACAAACACATACAACAACGAATTAGAAAGTACTCCGACTCCCAATAACATCAGAATATTTCCCACATAAAGAGGATTCCGGCAGTGGTTAAATATTCCTTCTGTGACAAGTTCCTCTGCATAAACCTTTCCATCCTTCCCTCCCCTGATAATATACGCCAATCCAATTGTAGCACCACGTATCAGCTGACCTGACACCGTTATTAGTAAACCAGTAACCAGGGGAAAAATCCAGTAATCAATTCCAAATTGAGCGGGACTGAACAGTTCAGGTGAAGGAATAAATAAGAGCAGATATAAAAAAATGAAAAGAAAGTTGCGATACTTGAAAAAGAAATTGCCCAATGTGACCATTCAAGCTTTTTTTGCAATTAACCCTGAAAAATTATACCATTTGAAAAAAGTTTCTACATGCTTGAATCCAGCTTCCCGTAACATGATGATGTTTTCACTGAGTTTATAAGGAATCAGTACATTCTCAAGCGCCTCACGCTTTTGTGAAATCTCCATTTCACTATAGTGATTTCTCCGTTTCATGTCGTAGTAATACTTTATGAAGTCTCTATTGAACGTGCTGTCTTCAGCAATGATTTTCTCTATAATAATCAAAGACCCCCCTGGAACCATGCCATTGTAGATCGATCTTAAAAGTTTCTCGCGATTGATTGGCCGTACGAACTGCAGCGTGAGGCAAAGCACAACTACAGATGCAGTTTCGATTCTCACATTTCCATTGAGGTCTGCCACTTCTAGCTTAACTGGTCGTTCAAAACTGTGTTCTTTTAATTTTTCCCTGCATTTTTCGAGCATATCGGGTGAATCGTCAATCCCAATAAATTGTATATACAGAGGGATGGATTCATTCATTTGTATTAGAGTGGCTCCCGTAGAACAACCAAGATCATAAACATTCGTATCGTCCTGGTAATGGTCAGACGACAGCTCACCGATCATTCTTTGCATTTCGTCATAAAAAGGGACAGAACGGTTCACCATATCGTCAAACACCTTCGCTACCTTGCTGCTGAACTTAAAATCAGAAGGCTTGCTGAAACCTTCCTTAAACACTTCGTCTTTTGGCATCATAACAGAGAATTTATTGAATGGTGAAATCTGTTACTTCAAGTTAACGTCGGAATCTGAATAAAACCTGAAGTGCAACTCCGCAAAACATTATCCCGGCCAATAATACGAAGCCTATATAAAATTTCGTACCGCCTTCTTTTCCCCGGCTTGCATAATTAAGCAAAACATTTGCGAATCAACCTCTCCAATATAGAGAAACGCACAATCTTCGAAACGGGATGTGTATAGAATCTTAAAAAATAAGCTTATGCAATCGGGGTGTATTACATACTGAACACAGCAAACGTAATCGGCGACGAAATTGGACGCCTAAAAAATGAAAAACTTCCAGGCTGAATGGCATACATTTCTTCAGCAATAGGAAATACGAATGTTTTCGCATCAATAAGAATTGATTTTTCCCTGTATGATTATTTTCGTTGGCCTACATTTGCTGTCAAATCCAGGTCCCTTAACAATAATATGCTTGTATGAAAAAACAGGTTCAATATACGTTGCTACTACTGCTGACTTCGATTTCGATTTTCGGTCAAATCCGCCTGGTATTGTCAGGCACTATCGCAGATGTTTCGTCACGGGGAATTCCCCGGGCGTCTGTGAATATACTAAACACAAATTTTGGGGCGGTAACTGATTCCGAAGGAAAGTTTTCAATAGCCAGTGTTCCCTCCGGGCAATATACGCTGCAGATTTCAGCGATTGGGTATGCCACGATCGATAGACATATTGTCTTATCCCAAAATAACAATGAATCGTTGGCTATCCAGTTAAGACCTGCCTCTACCCAACTCGACGTGGTAATTGTATCCGCCCAGAAAAAAGAAGAGGCCTTACAAAAGATCCCGTTCAGCATTTCTTCGATTTCGGCCCGGCAAGTTCAGGATTACAGGCTATGGGATATAAAAGAAGTCGCCGCTATTGTCCCCAATCTATATTCTGCAGATCCTGGTGATAACAGGAATGTAACTTCAATCCGTGGGATAACTACTACGTCGTATGATCCGGCAATTACAACATACATTGATGGAGTCAATCAATTCAACCTCGATACATATATCGCTCAATTAGTGGATGTCGAACGCATTGAAATACTCAGGGGGCCGCAGGGAACTTTGTATGGAAGAAATGCAATGGGTGGGGTGATCAATATTATAACAAAACAACCATCGAACCAGTTAAATGGTAATGTTGAGCTGAGTGTTGGAAACTATGGACAGCACAGGTTTGGTTATGGTATAAAGTTTCCAATTGCAAAGGAAAAACTTTTTGCCGGGTTTGCAGGTGTTTACGAAGGCAGGGAAGGATTTTATACCAACCAGTTCGATAATACATCATTTGATCGCCAAAAAGGCGCAACAGGAAATTATTTCCTGAAATATTTACCCAATTCGAAATGGAATATCGCGCTCAATGTTAAACATAGCTGGAAAAGAAACCATGGCACATTTCCACTCGTAATTGATCCGGTTGCGGCCCTGAACGATCCTTTTCAACTCAACCAGGATGCAGTAACAAAGATGATCGATGATATTTTCAACGGTTCGTTATCCATCAACCATTACGGAAGCGAGTTTCAATTCAGCTCACAAACGGCTTATCAAACCAATCACCGATACTATGATCAACCGATTGACGGCGACTTCTCTCCTATTGACGGTGTCACCATCATCAATAATTATGGTGATGACTGGAACCGTGTGAAGGCATTGACCCAGGAATTTAAGTTTTCGTCACCCGCATCTACGACATCTCCACTGAGCTGGACTATCGGAAGCTATCTGTTTTTGCAAGACAATCCTGTGAAACAAGCAGTCCATTTTGGAAACGATGCGGCCCTTGTAGGAGCGCCGGATAAAAATTTCTCCTTAATAAATACAACTAAAGGAAAGAACCGTGGAATTGCTTTCTTTGGTCAGGCAACATATAGCATAACGGAAAAGTTAGACCTGATTGCGGGGCTGAGATTTGACTATGAGAAGAAAGAACTTTCCGTTCTTGGGGAGTATCAGAAAGATCCTGACCCCAACCCAATTTTTCAAACGCAGCCTGATACCAGCGCGACAAAGAGTTTCAATGCCTTCTCACCGAAACTTGGAATTGCTTTTCATCCAACAGAAAACAGTAACCTGTACGTCAGTTACAGTCGGGGTTACCGAACCGGTGGATTAACGCAGCTCGGGTCTGATCCATCACAGCCACCATTATATCCGTATGAGCCTGAGTATAGTGATAATATCGAGGTAGGCATTAAAAATAATTTATTGCAGAATCGTTTGTATCTCAATTTTGCAGCATTCTACACACGCGTGAAAGATGCACAGGTACCGACGTTGATAATACCAGATGCAATTACCATTACGACCAATGCAGGCGAGCTAACGACTAAGGGAATTGAAATGGAAGTTTCTGCAACGCCGTTTAAGGGACTGCAGGCGGTATATAATGTCGGCTTTACAGATGCCGAATACAAGACGCTAAAGCTTTCCCAGAATGGTTCATCAGTTGATCTCGCGGGAAATAAGCAAATCTTCACGCCGGATATGACATCGATGCTTGCGCTGCAATACAGTTATGATCTTGGCACGAAACAACGTCTGCAGATCGTTGTTCGCGGTGAATGGATGTACCTTGGCAAGCAATACTTTGATCTTGCAAATAACATTTCGCAAAGTCCATATCACCTGCTCAATACAAGATTCGGACTGGCAGCGAAAAACTTTGAGATCATGTTCTGGGGAAGAAATCTTTCGGATCGACATTATATTTCTTATGCGTATGATTTTGGAGCCGTGCATTTGGGAAACCCCAAAACATATGGCGTAACCTTAGTTGGAAGATTTTAAAAATAGTCTAGCGCTTCTCCAGTTTTTTTAATTCACCTTCTATATAAGCGTTAGACAGCCAACGGTTGCCAACCATTACTCCTTCAATATTTCTGCTCTGGTTTATATCCCGCAGCGGGTTGCCATTGAGTAATATAAGATCGCTGATCGCTCCTGTTTTGATCGTACCCATATCTGGTTTTTTGTAAAATGTTGCAACATTTACGGTGCCTGTTCTTATTGCTTCATAGGGCGTAAGACCAGCATCAACCATATATCGCAACTCATGATGAACTGAAAACCCTGGTACATCGAACACCTGCGGCGCGTCGGAACCGAGCAATAAACCGACCCCGTTCTTATTACATTCGTAAATCAACTTCCGCCTTAGCGCAATGAAACGATTTAATGCCGCGGGATCATAATTCGGATTGTTCATCAAATTCTTCTTCGCGTTTACCCATGATGTTACTGTGTTGGGTTGCATATAGATCATTTCCGGTTCGTTCTGTAACGATTCAGGTGACTTATCAGGCGCAAACCAGCGTTCGGCCAGGGCCTGTGTAGGAACGACCCAGATGCCTTTTTCACGCAGTCCAGTCATTAATTTGGGGATGCGGGTAGTGTCTGCCTGGGCCGCAGAAAACATAGCAAATAATCCGTTTTGTTGCTCAGTGATGTTTTCAATTCCCGGAACCAAGCTTTCAATAAATCCATCGAGATGATCGATGGTTGCATATCCCGCATCGATGGCCCGCCATACGCCGACGTCATAAGAGACATGACCTGCAAATGGAATTTTTACTTCTTTGGCTGTGTTCGCAATTGATGCAAAAGTCTCTTTCGTGAGACCCGGATGTAGCTTCAAAAAATCATATCCAGCTTGTTTTTGCTGTCTTACCATCTCTGAACCTCCTTCTGCCGTCTTAACGGTATTACCACTGAATGAAGGACCAGAGGTATAAAACCGCGGACCTACGATTTCGCCGCTCTGCAATTTGCTACGTAATTCAAGATGACGGGGATGACCTAACATCCCACGGATAGTAGTAACGCCTTTTAGCGCAAACAGTAATACCGTCTCTTTCATTGGTTCTATGTCATCGATCGGCGGTACGTGTGCATGCATTTCTGCCAAACCTGGCATCAGGTATTTCCCCCTGGCGTCAATTACCAGTGCGTTTTTATCGTACTTGACTTTGGAAGCATCACCCATGAAGGTGATCATCCCGTTCTTCACAACAACTGTCTGGTTTTCCAAAACACCCTCTCTGTCCATTGGAATGACATTTACCGAGCGAAACACAATTTCCTGTTGCCTGTTATCGACAGCCTGTTGGGCACTCACTGAAACCGTGATCAACAGGGTGATGAATAAGAGAAGCGTTTTCATAAACTTTGCTTGAATGGTTAGATAGCGTTAATAAATTTAAGCGATTTCCACCAATGCTAACCTGGAGCTGTTTGCCACGAATTGCAGGAATCTACTTTGTTGTAATTCGTGTCATTCATGGTCCTTAAGTCCCACATCGCATCTAAAAATATTTGTTATTTCAGACCGATCGGTCTATATTTGGAATATGACCGTGCTTTCAAAGTCAGAAAGAACAAGAAGTTTCATCATTGAAAAAGCTGCTCCTCTGTTTAATAAAAAGGGGTATGCGGGCACTTCGATGAATGATATTATGGTGGCCACCGGTTTAGCAAAGGGAGGCATATATGGGCATTTCCAAAGTAAAGATGAAATTGCCGCGGCAGCTTTTGAATTCTCTCTCACTAAAGTCCGAGCAGACCTTTTAAGCACTATCAATAAGCATCCGTCGGCATTGGGTAAGTTGTTTTCAATTCTCGACTTCTATATAAATTATACGCTGAAACCTTCTGTAGAGGGAGGATGCCCAATACTGAATACCGCCGTAGATGCGGATGACGCGTACCCGTTTTTAAAGAGAAAAGCGAAGAGTGCCTTGAATGAAATGTTGAACGGCCTTCAGCAGATCATCGAGCTGGGTATAGCCATGAAGGAAATAAAGCCTACAGTTAACACAAGAAAGGCGGCAGAAATGATTTTTGCGCAGATAGAAGGAGGCATTATGATGGCAAAGGTCTCGGACGATGTAAATCTGTTGAATAGTGTTCTTGAAAACCTAAGAATTTATATCGAATCGCATTTAAAACGTTGATTTTTTTTTGCTCAGTAAAAGACCGATCGGTTTATTTTTTTATCACTATATCAAAACCTTTAACATGAAACAGCTTCAGTTCACAATCGCCTTTATCTTATGCGGATTTTTTTACGCACATACACAAACTTCTTCCGGCCCTTCTATCCCGGATGATTTTACTGCCGGAACCATAGTTATGCCAGATAATACAATACAGCAGGGATATATAAAGAACAATATGAAGAAAACGGGGGAGATCATTTTTTTATCAGCTGATGGCAAAAAGATGAAGTATACTGCTTCACAGGTTTCTGGTGCTACTGTCGACAATAATAGTTATATCACCATGAATAATGCTTTCTACAAAGTGGTAGCGGATGGCTCAAAAATAAAACTATTGCGTAAAGCGAGTAATTCCTCTACCATCCAATATAATGGATCGGAACCCATCATTGCGGATGCTGGCGAAGGAAGCTATGACGATTATTTCATTCAAACGGTTGGGACCAAGAAACTGCAGTTGGTGCGAAAAAAAGATTTTGCAAAAATATTCACCAGCGTCTGTGCCGATTGCACAACCTTAACCGATGATCTCCGCACCAATAAGCTTGGTTTTGATGAAATCGAACAGGCTGTTGCTTTATATAATACTTGCGTGAAATAGATGTTACACCAATCAACCAATTCATATGCAAACCTATTATACCGTTCGATTTAATGATTGCGATCCTTTTGGTCATTTGAATAATTCGAAGTACATCGACTATATGCTGAATGCGCGCGAAGACCATCTCAGCCAGTTTCATAGTATTGAACTGAATCAGTTTCACAAACAAGGATTCGGCTGGGTAGTTTCATCTCACGAGATTCAGTACATACGTCCGGCCGCTTACAATGAAAAAGTGTGTATTGGATCCGATTTGATTGAAGCGGGCGATTCTCATCTGCTGGTAGAAATGAGAATGTATGATGCCTCCGCCGATATTCTAAAAGCTATTCTCTGGACAAAATTCACCTGTGTCAACATGAAGACCTCACGGAAAGAAGTTCATCCTCCAGATTTTATGACCATAGCTAATAAAATGCTTGTCGAAGGAATAAATAGCAACGACGGACTGAAGGCAAGAGTGAACGAACTTATTCGGAAAAACCAGCCGGTGGGGCGAATGTAGGATGTAAGAAGTACGAGGTCTGAAGTTTGAAGTGCGATTTAGGACAAGTAGATAATATTTGTAGAGACACTACTTGAAGTACTCAATATTTAATCTGACAGTTGGAACGTCGTAATTTGTAATTGATGTTTCGGTACTTCAGACTAGAGACTTCGTTTGCCATTTTTCCTTCGTACTTCTAACTTCGTACTTCTAACTTGAAAACACTTATGCAAAACATCAAAGTTGGGTTGGTTGGATTTGGGATCTCTGCCAAAGTCTTTCATGCTCCTTTTTTAACAACTATCCCCGGATATGAACTGGTAAGTGTTGTGGAACGCTCAAAGAATGAGTCGCAAAAATTATATCCCTTCGTTAAAGTCGTACGGACCATAGACGAGTTGATTAGGGATCCGGCGATCGACCTTCTTGTAATAACAACTCCCAACGAAACGCATTTCCCATATGCAAAACAAGCGCTGGAAGGGCAAAAGCATGTTGTGCTCGAAAAACCCTTTGCCAATTCCAGTGAAGAAGCACTGCAACTTGTCCACCTCGCAAAGGCAAGCGGCAAAATCTTAAGTGTATATCAGAACAGGCGGTATGTAAGCGATTACCTGACGATTAAAGAAATTCTTCAAAAAAAATTGCTGGGCGACGTACACGAGTTCATTGCGCATTATGATCGTTATCGAGCCGAAGCAAGGCCGCATGCCTGGCGGGAAGAAGCAAAACCAGGAAGCGGCATTCTTTATGACCTTGGACCGCATCTGATCGATCAGGCCCTGTGCCTGTTTGGCTTACCGGAAACAATTACGGCAGATATCAGAATGCAAAGGCCACACTCAAAGGTGGATGATTTTTTTGATCTTCAGTTAGACTTCGGATTTATCAGGGTGACATTACATGCAGGTATGCTTGTACGGGAGGCGGGGCCGAGATATATGATCCACGGAACAAAGGGATCATTCATCAAATATGGCGAAGATCCTCAGGAGGCTTTGTTAAGAATGGGCAACTTGCCCATTGGCGACGACTGGGGAAAGGAGCCGGATAATATCCAGGGTTTGTTGCATACAGAAATAGACGGAAAACTTGTAAAACAAACCTATCCTTCCAAGAAGGGAAGTTTCGGAGAATATTATCGCAGCTTGTACCAGAGCATCACCAAAGAAACACAGGTAACGGAAAAACCCGAACATGGGTACAATACTGTGCGGATGATTGAACTGGCCGTTGAAAGCCATCGCAAGCGGTGTACTATACCTTGTTCAGGTTTACTGGATATTGACTATTGATCTTATTCACAAGATGCTGAGGAAATATTCCTAATCTGAAATTGCGTTTTCGGCGGAGCATCATACATCATGCAGACCACACAGTCGCTGGGCTCCGGTTTGTCGAGGTTAAAATAAATAGTATCCCCCACTTTATAGGAGACAGGTATCTTGCATTTATTGGATACGCTAAAAACATTGTCGTAACTAGTTTGCTCGCCCTGCATGGAATTCTTCCATCCATCATCACCGATTGAATCGTTATTTAAAACCTGGATGACATAACTGGCACAGGTAATCCGGACCACCTTCCCTTTCAAACATTTTTGATTGTTGTCTTTCCTGCATTGAAATGCAAAGAATGGCAGAAGTGCTGCGATGAGGAAAAGCTTTTTCATGTTTCTGTTTTTAGACTACTCTTTATTTAAAAATCTTCCTTCGTGTCTTTTGTGTCTTCCTCTATGCTCTTCGTGAACCCCTTGACTATATAATCAGGAGGGTGCACCAAGAACCCAACAGAAGACACGAAGGACACAAGACGTAGCGTTCAAGGTCTTTGACCGGCATCAAGAACCGACCGTTGCATTTGGGTATGTTAAATCAAAATGTTCTCGAAAAACTAGCTCACGAATATCCCGCTGCCATCAGGCTACATCCCCGTAAGTCGCTATTATCTCTCCTTCCCAATACCTCGAAGCCACCATCCGTGTGAAGAATACCAATATCGTCCGTGGCAATAAATGAACAAGAATAAATATTGGCCAGGTCTATAACATTAATCAATCCCCTACCCGTGCTTTTAATCATCATCGGATCATCTTCTTCCCTCAATAGTATCTTCATCCACGACGGACATTTAAAGATCCCCTTGCCCGCTGAATATGCCTGTGTTAATAATTCAGTCATGCCATATTCGGAATGAATGGCGGGTATGTTCCAGGCGCTCTTCAAGAGTGAATGAACCTCGGTTCGTGTCATTTCTTCTCGCCGGCCTTTCATTCCCCCGGTCTCCATCACGATGGTATTATTGAGTTGTTCCGGGTAGTTCGTGGCAAAGTCAAGTAAGGCAAAAGTAACGCCTATCAACAGTGTCTTTTGACCAGTCATATTCAGCCGTCTGATAACCTTTAATAGTTTTTCGTGCTCGTATAAATAAAAGCCGCTGTGTTCATGACCACTTTGAGTGATCAGTTCGTTGACCATAAAAACAAGAGATGAGTTTGCCCGCTCCAGGTAACCAGGTAGTAATCCGAGAACGCACCAGTCCGAGATCCGTCCATAAAATTGTTCAAAACACCTTCCGAAGCTTTGCCTATAAACCGAAACATCTTTAATAAAATGTTTGCTTGGGACCGTTTGAGTTGTTCCGCTACTTTCAAAAACAACCTCTTCGGCAAAATTCGTAGTGGCTACGCGGTGTGTTTTAAAGAAGTCGATCGGCAAAAAAGGGATTTTATGTACGGTATTCACCGTAGATGGATCGATGCATAGCAGATCGACATACCGGCTGTACAGTTGGTTATGTTTGTATTGAAACTGGAATACAGCCAACGCAAGCCCTTCAAATCCCGTATGTTCTGTTGTGAAGACTTTATATTCTAATTCACAGATCATATACGGATATTCAATTTTAAGCCATTAAATTTGCAAACAACCATTCGTTATGCGTTCATTATTATATGTTTCTGCTTTATTGGCCCTGGCAATCGCGTGCACCAAAGATAAGCTAGAAACGACCCCTTCACTGAAATTTAAATCCGTTAATGCCACCACAATCCCGGTTGGCGGGACTCTAATTGTGCAGCTTGATTTTGCAGATAAACAAGGTGATATCAGCGACACGATTTTCGTGAGAAAAGTCAGGATCAATAGGATTGTTGTACCGACTATCAGGGATTCTTTCGCACTTCAAGTGCCAGATTTTCCCGACAGAAGCAGAGGCGTTATTGAATTACAATTGAAATATCAGAATCATCTTCTTTCAGCAATAAACCCGCCGTCACACGGCAACCCCCCAAATCTTGATGACGACACGTTGATATTTAAATTTGTATTACAAGATAAAGCGAAACATACCAGCGACACCGTTACAACGGAACCGATTGTCATAGTTCGTTAGAGTTCTCGTTCACTGCTGTTTTAAAAAAATGACCAGTAGTTTTGATGCATGATGCTTCGGAGGCTTTTTGATTTTTTCATTTTTAGTAGCTTATTCATTGCGGCTTGTGCAGTATTAATGGCTTACCAGGTAAATACTCTATTTCGGCTTACCTATCCTTCTGGTCGCTTCTTATGGTTTCTATTCTTTTCAACTGTCTGCAGTTATAATTTCCATTGGTATTTTACCCCTCATACAAAATCTGAAAACAGGCGTGTTTTGTGGACGCAGCGCCGTAAGAACGTGCATCTTCTTTTAATCGTTGCCGGCTTTATTGGTTCGATTTTGTTTTTTCTTCAACTAACAGAGTACTGGTTTTGGATTGGAATCTCGGTGATGTTGACTTTTTTATACTCTGCACCCAAGTTGCCTTTTGGATTTGCGCGTGTGCTTAGGCAAATTGCTATTGGAAAGACA
>DAINQQ010000003.1:0-59736 GCA_036742645.1 Flavitalea sp. | reverse complement strand
TATTTTGATTTCTTCAATTCGTTGCTCCGCTTTTTTCCAATCACCATTGAAGAAGTATTCGGCTTTGCTGTCATCCTTAAACCGGATCTCGTAATAATCCTTTACATCACGTGCTGCGTTTGTCAGTCCCCATGAACAATAATCGTTAAACCCGACAATGATCATCGGTGCACCTGGAAGCGTTACGCCGTACACATTCGCCCGTGGCGTACTGATCTGCATTTCATACCATATCGATGGAAGGCTTAGCGAAAGATGCATGTCATCGCATAAAATTGGCCTGCCACTTTTCGACTTTCTTCCATCTACTGCCCAGTTATTACTTCCATTATCCGGGTCCGGCTTTTGATCTACAACCTTAACGGAATCGGGCCACTGGAAATACAAAGAGTCTGCGGTTGCCGGCGTTATTGGATTCACGCCCGGAGAAGCAAAAAAAGTTCCTGTTGGTATCACCGGCTCCAGGGAATCCTGTCGAGTGGGATACATCAGGTCATAATCGGCTTTCGGCAAAACAGCCTTCGCATTGGTATGCTCAAAATCGTTTTCATGACCGGTAAGGTCATAACTCATATATTTCAATAAAAGACCCGTCTTTAGGTTGCTCCATTTCTCTGGTTGATAATTGAGCAGTTTATATTCGATGGGCATTTCTGATTTCGCCAGCTGGCTAATGTACGCGTTCACCCCTGCTGTATACGCGTCCGCCATCATTTTTGTAGTGGGATTTTTTTCCATCTCCGCCGCTGCTTTTTCCGCACTTGCAACCATTCCCAGTCTCCGCATTTGCCTGTCGTTATTTAGTATGGCATCGCCCGGCCCGCGTCCCAATATCTCACTTAATCTTCCCGCTGCTGCCTGCGTTTGAAATTCCATCTGCCACAAACGAAACTTTGCATGCAGGTATCCCTGGACGAAATAGGCATCCTGATCGGTCTGGGCAAATACATGCGGAACCAAACGATCGTCAAAATAAACCTCTACCTTATTTTGGAGTTGTTGAAAATTTAAGTCTTCATCGTAATCTTTATCAACCGGTTCGGCGTTTACCCAAAAACCATGCTGAGGACTTAGAAACCGGCCTAAAGGGGGAATGTTCCCTAAAGGAATACTCAGAACGATGATCAAAATAACAGTCATTAAAAAGGAAAAAAGGAAAGGAACTATTCTCATACTTGATGATTCGGTGCGGTAAGAAATCGAATAAAAGTACTTGATTTTTTCAAACTCGCGTAGACATTGCCAGAATTGATCCGCTGCTGTTTCATTATAAATCTCTTTGAATGAAAAGAAATTTCTGCTTGGTTTTTACGAGACTCAGGCCGATCCTGAAGTCCGAATAATGACCGGAATACCACTTTGTGGTAATACCACATATAGGGTATTGCCAGGAATTAATAGTTGAACGAAATTGCGCTTCAAATTGATAGAAAACATTTTTTGTATGAAACCTTCAACTTTCGCGACAGAGATAAAGAGGAGTATTATATTGGGCCTGGTTTTCCTTGCATTAGCCATGGCAATTGCCGCCTCAGTATAGTAAACAGGAGTCGCCGTTTCTCAGGTTGTAAACGCTTCAGACTTGGCCGATCCAAGCAGTTCCAAAAGCTGCTCCAATTCCGCTTCAGTATTGAACGCATGCAACACAATCCTTAGTCTTTCACTTCCTTTTGGCACCGTTGGATATAATATGGGCCGGACATCCAGATTATAAACCTGCAACTTATTCGCGAGTTCCTTGACGTACTCATTACCCGGCACTATCACAGCCTGGATTGCAGTATTACTGATTACTTTTCGATAGCTGGTATCGGTATCTTGAAACCGGGTCACAAGTGATTTGAGATGGGAACGTTCAGAATGCAGGCGCGGAAAAAGTTCGTATGCCCTCTTAATTGCCAGTATTGAGGATTCGGGGAGAGATGTGCTATAAATAAAAGGCCTGGAAAAATTAATGAGATAATTTCTGAAGGAATCACTTCCAAGAACAATGGCTCCATGACAGCCCACAGCCTTTCCAAAGGTATGTATACGTGCAAAGCATTGTGATTGGAAGCCTTCTTGTTGAACCAGTCCTTCGCCCCTGTCTCCCACTACCCCTGTGGCATGGGCCTCATCTACTATCAAATGTGCGCCAGAAGCCTTACATATCTGTACGATCGGTTCAATCGGGGCGATATCGCCATCCATAGAAAAAACAGATTCGGTCACTACAAATATATTACCGGACGCCTGCGCCATCTTCCTTCTCAAATCCTCAAAATTGTTATGCTCAAACGAAATAGAGCGGGCAAAACTCAGTCGTATTCCATCTCTTATCGATGCGTGACTGAGATAATCATACAATATGGTATCTCCGCGCTGCGGTACACAGCTTAGCAGTCCGACATTTGCATCGTAGCCGGAATTGAAAATAAGTCCGGCTTCAGCCTCGTGAAAGGAGGCAATTAGTTTTTCCGTCTCTTCAATTAATGGATAGTTACCGGCTAATAACCTTGATCCGGTTGAACCATGACGACATGACCCAAATTCCCGATCAATTCGGAGAAGATTATTCTTCACAACTCCGAGGTAATCGTTAGAGCAAAAGTCGATCTTTCCAACCTGGAATTTTAGCTGTCTGTATGCGTTCAGATCCTTTCGTTCCTGTAACTTTTTATGTAGAAACTCATCCTTCATACCTTCGTCAAATATCTCTTAAATACCAAGAATCACAAAACATGCACCAAACGGACACGAAAAACATCCTGGGCCTACATTTACCAACTGATCCCCGTTGGGTTGACCTGGCGGGCATTTCGCTGGAGGAGATTTTGACAGATCACGCTTATTGTGAACAGAAAGCCGCGACAAGCTGTATTTCGTTAATACAACGATACTCTGACCGCGAAAAATTAGTAACCGAGCTCTCTCCTATTGTTACAGAGGAATGGGGGCATTTCCGTTTAGTGCTAAACGAACTTCAAAAAAGAAATTTGAAACTCGGGAGACAAAGGAAGGATGAATACGTGAACAGGCTGATCGAATTTCAGCGAAAAGGCGGTAATCTGGAAGACCGTTTTTTAGATCAGCTACTTACAATGGCGTTGATCGAAGCCAGAAGTTGTGAACGCTTCAAGAGATTAAGTGAAGGTTTGAATGATGATTACCTGCAAAATTTTTATCGCCGCTTCATGGAAAGTGAAGCCGGGCACTATACCGTGTTTATCGAACTGGCTGAGACCTATGTTCCCAGGGAAACCGTTCGTAGCCGTTGGAAGGAATGGCTTGAATACGAAGCAGAGGTCATTAAACAAATAGAATTGAGAGGAGATAGAATGCATTAGGACATCAGAAAAATCCATGCCCTATTTTGAATTGAAATTTTTGCCATGGATTACACGAATTATCGCGGAGAATGTTTTGATCCATGAAATCCGTGTAATCCGTTGCAAAAATCAAAGGTGAACCGTTGTTGTTGAAATTGTACAAATAGGCTGCTTCTGCACTAGCTACGAGGAAGAATAAAAGGAGAGCAGTCACATTTTAACAGCTGCCAGTTTTTCAAGATACAACTTCACAAATTCGTTAACCTTCTTTCTCCTGTATTGCATAATCCACCTTGGATGCGGCAATGGGATAATTTGTTTGAAAAACTCATATTTTTCATTCAGCTTTTTAAAAATTTTGTAATTAGTTCCTTCACCAAGGCAGAAACAAATATCGGCACTATAAATACTTCTTTGTTGCCGGATGCATTCGATAATAAAAGATTCACTGTTTCTCAGCAAGTGCTTGTCGTCGTAATAATTAAGGTTGATGCCATTTTTCGTAAATCCCAATGGCGATAATGCAGTAATAAAAAAGTCGCGGTAAAATTTTTGAGCGCCACCGTATGCTTTAACCACTTCATATACGAAAACAGAAGAAAGTTCTCCAATCTTCCGAAAGTCATTTTTAATTCCGCATTCATCTTCCAGGCGTATCGGATCTGTAAACGGAATTCCTGTAATACCACCGCCGAACCGGCCGGGATTAATACCAAAAATAAAGATGCGGCGGTGCGCATCGTTGTAAAATTTTTTATAAAATAGTTGAACTAATTTCCATACTTCCCCATTATTAAAAGGATTCATGATCTGAATATCTTCGCCGAGGTCAAATTTGGGCTCAAGCTGCTTATAAAAGTGCAGAATAGCGTTCGCCTGTGTTGTGCCGGAATTTTTTCCAATCATAGTTATGCGATCTAAGTTAGTGCCTTGCCAAAGAATTCCACGATTGATTAGTGGTAACCGTACAATTTCGCGCTACACATCCACATTAGGTTTCAAAAATATTCTACCTTCCGCCATCTAAATTTTCATCATGCAAAGAAGAACATTTGTCAAAAACACTGCGATCGCTGCCGCCGGATTTGCAATTCTACCAACAGGAAGCTTGTTTGCCGAACCAGGAATCAAAATAGGGATCATAGGGGTTGGTTTGCGCGGGCAAAACCATCTCGAGCTCGCTCTTCGTCGAAAGGATGTCGACGTCGTTGCTATTTGCGATATCGATGATCGCATGCTCCAGAAATCAGGTGAGATTATCAAGCGTTTCAATAAGCCCGCACCAAAAATCTTCTCAGGTGATCCATATGCGTGGCGCAAACTTTTGGAGACGAAGGAGATTGACGGCGTTATCATCGCTACGCCGTGGGAATGGCACGCGCCTATGTGTATCGAAAGCTTGCAGGCGGGCAAGTATGTAGGCACCGAGGTTTGTCTTGGGATAACGCTCGAGGATCATTGGAATGTAGTGAAAGCTTGCGAAGCAAATAAAGGAAACCTGATGATGCTGGAAAATGTTTGTTATCGGCGCGATGTAATGGCTGTATTAAATATGGTTCGGCAGGGCTTGTTTGGAGAACTGATCCATATGCAGGCCGGCTATCAACATGATCTTCGCAATGTGAAATTCAACAACGGAAAAGATCCGTATGGAGGTGGCGTTGAATTTGGCGAGAAGGGTTTTTCAGAGGCAAGCTGGCGCACAAACCATTCTGTTCACAGGAACGGGGATCTATATCCGACCCATGGTGTAGGGCCGGTTGCCGAAATGCTCGGCATCAACTGTGGCAACCGATTTGTTTCCTTGAATTCTTTCTCCACAAAATCGCGGGGTTTACACAACCATATTGTTGAAAAAGGAGGAGCAACACATCCAAATGCAAAGGTTGAGTTTAAGTTGGGCGATATAGTGACAACCCAAATCCGGTGTGCGAATGGTGAAA
This sequence comes from Flavitalea sp., assembly GCA_036742645.1. Classification (GTDB taxonomy): domain Bacteria; phylum Bacteroidota; class Bacteroidia; order Chitinophagales; family Chitinophagaceae; genus Flavitalea. Next base: position 54,485 of record DAINQQ010000003.1, on the reverse strand, counting down.
CTGTTTTTCTTCAGCATGATACAAATCTGCCACGTCCTTATTCTTTGGGATTTCGGGTTCAGGGCACCAAGGGCTTGTGGATGGATGTGAACGGATCCATTTATATTGAAGGGAAAAGTGCAAAACATGATCAATGGGAAGATGCAAAAAGCTATCTCGAAAAATATGACCATCCACTATGGCAACGCTGGAGTAAAGAAACTGAAGGTGCTGGTCATGGTGGAATGGATTTTTTTGTTTTGCATGCATTTTTTGAATCCATTAAGAGGAGGACCAGTACACCTATGGACATTTATGATGCGGCAGCATGGAGTGCCATCACACCTCTCAGTGAAACAAGTATTGAATTAGGAAACCAGACAGTTGATTTTCCGGACTTCAGTTCTGGTAAATGGATGCACAGAAAAACAGCCTTTGCGCTAACGGATGAATTGTAGCAGCGACTTTTGCGAAGTGATAGGTGCAGCGAGTGTAAAGTCCTGCTATAGAGTTACATTCGAAACAGTAATAAAAGACAATCCAAAAGGCGTAGGTGCTAAAAATAAGGCATAGCAGGTAACCGGATAAACAAGGAAGTAGAAATCGATGAAGGAACAAACAATTCAGAAAGCAGCCGCTCAATTCGGCATAGGCGCACCCCATATAGAATCGTTGGGTGAAGGACTTATTCACAGAACTTATAAGGTAAATTTTCCAGGAAATGATGTTCCTATTGTTTTGCAATGCATCAATCAAACGATGTTTCCGCAGCCCGAGAATATTATCAACAACTACCGGATCATTTCACAGAACTTGAAATACCAGGCGCATTCATTACAGGTTCCTGAAATGGTTCTGACCAACTCGGGAAAATTGTTTTGGATAGATGAAGACGGTAATTTCTGGCGAGGAACGTTATTTATAAATAATTCCTTCGCACCATCTGCATTATCTAACGAGAAAGAAGCTTTCCTTGTTGCAAATAGCTTCGCCGCTTTCACACTCGCATTGGCCGGACTGGACACTGACCAGTTGGATGTTATTATTCCGGACTTTCATAACCTTAGTCTCAGGCACCACCAATTTGAAACTGCTATACAGAAGGCGACTATCCAACGCCTACTAAAATCAACCCATGTGATTGCAGAGCTAAGGCAGAGAAAATTTCTGGTAGATTTTTTTGATCAAATAAAAAAGAACGAAAATTACAGGTTAAGGGTGATGCATCACGATTGTAAGATCAGCAACATACTGTTCGACAAAACAACCAAAGATGTTCTTTGCCCGGTTGATCTTGATACAACGATGCCAGGTTATTATTTTTCAGACCTCGGCGATATGATACGTTCAATGGCATGTACCGTTGACGAGAACAGTACCATATGGGAGGCGATAGATGTTGAGAAAAAGTATTACAATGCGATCGTAAGCGGATATATGGAAACGATGACTGATGCATTTACTCGGGAAGAAGTAAACCATATTCATCACTCAGGTCTATTGCTTACATACATGCAGGCTTTGCGGTTTGTAACGGATTTCCTCAATAATGACATCTATTACAAAACCACCTACCCGGAACAGAACCTGAACAGGGCGTTGAATCAGCTTATTCTCCTGGAGAAGATCGAAGAATTTCTTGTTTCAGAATATGGCTACAAGTTATCGGCGTAAGCCGTTGCGGCAAATTCATAAACCCTTTGTGCCCTTGAGGCAATCTTATTTGCAATCAGTGACGCCACAGAGACACAAAGTTTTTTCAAAATATTCACTATTGTTGGTGTTTTTCACCAACAACAGAGCAAAAAGCAGATCGTCATTAGACCGAATTTTTGGTACGGGTCGTGCAAGCATATCCCACCAAAGGACACTCATTGTTATATCCCTTACATTTAGACTACAAACTTTGTAAATACTTGCAACCTCAATGAGGTGCTACGGTCTCGACAATTTAAACTTTGGATCCACGCTCGGCTGTTGTTGATGAAAACCAATAATGGATGCGAAACTTAAGAAGGATATTGTCACGAAGGCACAAATATAGGAGACACGAAGGCACAAAGCCACCGTGCAAAATACAGTACACGCTTTAAAATCGTCACTTCGCAGGTAGAGAGAAATATTTGACTTCTTCCTGAAGGGATAGATAGGGATATCTTTTTTGAATAGCGGTGGCTTTTTCAAGGTTCGCCTGAAGGAACTTCCGATGAGCCTCTGTGGATGGCTGAAGAGGCCTATGTTTTCTTGCGGTCACAATCTTTTGTATTTCCTCGGCCAGCTTTTGTGATTCGTCGTTCATAAAGTATTGCATAAATCTCTCAAACACAAATTGAGTAGCCTGGTAATTCGGATGCACCATATCGATATCATAAAAACGGTAATCACGCAGCACATCGATAACGAGTTCGTACGCTGGAAAGTAATAAATCTTATCAAACTTATTTACGAGCTGATGAACGACCTCAATCAGTCGTGCTTTACTCCTGTTATTTTCAATAACTCCATCGCGGATATGCCGTACAGGACTCACAGTAAAGATGATTTTCAACGATGGGTTAAACATGAATAATTGATGGATGCAGTTATCCAACGCAATATGGATCTCATCAATCGTCATCAAATGCTTATTGAACCATTGCGCAGGGGCACGATGACAATTTGCAACACCTTCCCGCCAATTGAGATTTCGCTTTGAAAGGTGATATGAAAACGAAGAACCAAGGGTGATTAATAGCCAATCGGTTTTCTGTAAAAAATGGTGCGCACCAGATTGAGATTCATTTATTCTCTTCAAACAATCTTGCTGTTTGATATGAGAAAAGACGCTGTGGTGTTGCCAGCTATTCCATACTTCATTGAGCTGAAAAAGATCATGCGACTCGTACTGCTTGTTTTGCACATATGAAACCAGGCTGTATGCAACGCTGGCGGGATCAAACAGGATTCCGTTAGGGTTTTGCAGTACATCAAACTTTAACGCCGAAAGACTGTTTCCTATGTGTTCAGTAAAACACGAACCGGTCAACAAAAGCTTGTCACCATATTTTATCCTTGGCTCGGGGGACACGACTGGCAGGTCAAGCATAAAGTTCATAGAAAACTGAATTGATTTAGACAAATATTTCTGACGCAATTTTCAAGCTTTGCGCCAGCGCTTCGCAATTAAGATTTTTTAGCAATTCGTGTTTTTCAAAATATGAGATCATCAATTCGGTATTCATATTTCCAACAAGTTCATCATTCGCCATCGGACAACCTCCTATTCCTTTGAGTGCCCCGTCAAAACGTTTACAGCCTGCCTGAAACGCGGCTTCCAGCTTTTCTTCCCAATTTTCTGATGTAGAATGCAGGTGAACTCCAATTTCCTGGGTGGGCATTTTGTTGATCAGGTATCCGGTGATCGCGGACACCTGCGCTGGTGTTGCAAGTCCAACGGTATCGGCAAGTGATATGATCCGTACACCCAACGAAGAAATTCTGCTGACCCATTCAAATACAATCTCGTCTGAATAAGCATCGCCATAAGGATTTCCGAATCCCATCGATATGTATATTACGAGCTGCTTACCTTTTCTTAAGCATATTTCCTGGATCTCGTTAACCCGAATAAATGACTCTGCAATTGAGCTGTTTGTATTCCGTTTTTGAAAAGTTCCAGACACAGAAAAAGGGAATCCCAGGTAGCTGACTTGTTCGTACATGGAAGCTTCATCAGCACCTCGCGTGTTTGCGACGATAACCAAAAGTTTTGAATTGCTATCTTGTATTTGTACTCCCGCGAGCACCTCTTTGGTGTCTGCCATCTGTGGGATCGCTTTGGCAGACACGAAACTTCCGCAATCTATCGTATCGAAACCTACTTTTAAGAGGGAGTTTATATAACGGATTTTCTTATCTGTCGTAATGAAAGATTTCCAGCCCTGCATGGCGTCGCGAGGGCATTCAATAAGTTTAATTGCTGAATCATTGTTTGTTGAAACACTCACTTATGTTACTTGAATTAATGCAAAAGTCCTGCTTTTCTTGCATGTATTGCAGCTCGAAGCTTGTTAAAAAAACGACTTCTGTCCTTTTCACCCACTACGCTTATCTGGGTTGACTTATGAATGAGGTTCATGGTCGATTCAAATATATAGTTATTGAAGCGTTCGTCACGAGTAGTAATAAAATTGATTACACTGTGATTCAGGTATGTCAGTTTGATTTTGCCCAGGTCTGCGAGACAGGTATTATCCCCAATCACAACTTCATTATTGAACATATTAAATGCAGCCGCATTCGATTTGGGCGTGTCACCGGCAGTAAACTTCTTACCCATTTCCGCCTGCGTTTCAATATGTGTGATGAGCTCTTCTAATTTGCTATATAATAGATCCGCATCATCGGATGACTCAAAAACATTTGACTCACGATAAAACTCAATTTGCCGTATTGTAGTGTTTACACTTTCTGTATTCCAAATTTCAGTAGCTGGGATCTGGTTATACAGTGCAATGATCTTGCGGTAAGTTTCTTCATATTTGCCGATATCAGACTTAAAAGAAAATTTTTTCCCCTTCAATCCATCATAATTCAGTATTGATTTCATCCAAAAGAAAGACTTGAACGATGCGAGTTCATGGAATTGAAAATAAGTGATGAAGGGAATGTCTTTGGTGATATAGTATAAATGTTTTTGCTGGAATGTATTCATAAATGACAGGTCCTGTAAAAGTTTGTTTAACCATTCCTCATAAAAAGAGTCTGAACTTGTCGCCAGTTTTCCAGAAAATATGAATGAATCATTTTGTAGATGCAAAAACTGATCGAGTGAGAGATGGTAATGGACACATATTTTTTGTAATTCTTCAAATGAAATGGGCTTCTCTGCCCGTATTCGGCGGTATGCGCTGTCATTGCTTATACTCAATAAATCTGCGATTTCATCAACCAGCGAAAGATGCGGCGGTAACTGCGATTTAAGGTGTTGAAAGAAAGATACCTGGATCCCAGTAGGTTCCATATATAGTTAGTTTAGTGGTTATTACAAATTGGCTCAGCTGATTTTGGCAAATCCCGCAAATTCAGGTTCAATGTAAGCTGAATTTATGCAATAATCAATGCCATTAAACACTTATAGACCATTATCAACGGTTTGTTATCAATTAAAACCCTGACCCAGCAAATAGCAATTAGAGCTCGCAGGTTACGGAATCTATATTTGAGTGGTTTTAATTCACACACCAAGACTACATCATGAAATATTACTCTCTCATTTTCCCGATTCTGCTACTGGCTGCGCGGTTCGCAATCGCCCAGGATAGACCCCCACTACGGAAACTAACCTATAAGATCTCAGTAACTGATTCAAATTTCCAATCAGTGAAAGGTTACCTTTTTAATATAACAGATAGCACTCTTAAGATTGGATATTGGCCGGTAACGTTCGGCAATGCAGCCGCCAGTCAAGAGAATTACAAGGATGTTAATTACCACCAAATTTCGGAGATTAAGCTAAAGAGAAATCATGGCGCCGGCCGGGGAGCGTGGAAGGGCGCTGTAATTGGTGTGCTGATCGGTGTTGCTGCCGGATATATAGAAGGTGATGATCCCGAGGAATATTGGTTTGGTATGACCGCCACCGAAAAGGCTATTACTTACGCGGGGATAGGTGGAGCTGCCGGAACAGGGATCGGAGCTCTAATAGGCGCGCTGGCGAAGAAAAAATTCATCATAGGCGGAAGTAAAGAAAAATTCGATGAAATGAAAGCGAGCGTTTTGAATAAGGCATATGGCAACACTAATTAACGATGAAAAGACCTTACATAGCATACGTTATTTTTCTCAATCTACTGGCGGCGACAATCACGTGCAATGCGCAGCCATTTATTGACTTATTGAATATTCAACACGTTAACAGTCCTGATCGCGGGCTGATTAATCAGAACAAAAATGCAACCACCCTAAAGAACTTTGCGGTTCAAACGACTATTCCATTTCAGCTTAAGAACAAAAGAGACGCCATCATATTCAGCCCTTCATTTGAGACATGGTCAGCCGTAGTTGGCACCTCACAACAGGAATTCGAAAAATACTATGGACTATCATTGCCTGTTTCCTTTCTGAAAACACTACCCAATGAAGACTGGAGTATTCTGTCTACCCTCATTGTCAGGCGGAACGGTTATGAGATTGGCTTAAAGAACAATTGGCAAATAGGGGGCGCAGTGGTTGTCAATTTCAAGGCTAATGAAAATCTTAAATACAAACTCGGGATCTATGCAAACAGAGAGTTCTTCGGACTTTTCGTAATGCCTCTGTTCGGGATAGACTGGCAAATAAGTAAGAAAACAAATCTGTTTGGGATACTGCCCGGAACTCTTACCCTCGAACACAAACTGAAAAAAAAGTTGTACACGGGCGCTTCGTTCAGGGCTATCACCAGTTCATATAGAACCCCAACCGGATACTGGCGACTGGATGAAAACCGCCTTGGAGTTTTTCTCGACTATTGTTTCTCAAAGCACGTCGCAGTTAATGTGGAAACAGGTCATTCAATTTTGAGAAATATGATTGCCGGAGAAAAAGACAATGTTGAAATTGATTGGAAGGCAAAAGACAATTTATACGTTAAACTCAGCCTGGCTTACCGGATTCGCCTTAGATAGTACAATGCCTGCTGCATGAAAGTAAATTTATGATCTTGACTAATAACATTTTCAGGGTTTTCAGGGCCTAACAACCATCCGTACCCATTCTTAATTTGGATGGCATGGCGACTTTTAAATCCATTTCTTAGGATGAATCCATCCAGTACAGTTTCGTGCATTTGAGGCGGGATTAAATCCAAAAAAATAAGGTGTGTGGGAAATTGTTCCTGTCACATGGCTTTTCAATTAAGTAAGTGACATTCTTAGTTGGTGAGGACACATTTGTCTAAACTCGTTTTTCGAATAGAATACACACAACAGGTATTGCCGAAAACCTGAAACAAAGTAGGCTGAACCTAAAATGCTTTTATTATGAAAAAGAAAATAAGAATAAATCTTGTACTAATGGTTACAACACTTTATTCAACGTTCGCCTGGTCGCAAAAGTCAAATATCCAGGGTATAGTTAAAAATAGTGTTACAGGTGAAACGGTCCCCGCGGTATCTGTAACAATCAAGGGAACAAACAACGGAACGTATACAAACGAGAAAGGCCTGTTCCGGTTATCTGTTAGTAGTATCCCGGCAACACTTGTGATTTCTTCGGTAGGTTATGAAACTCAGGAAGCAATTGTAAACGCCGACGACGAAAAGCTTGTTGTAAGTTTTATTCAAACCGCTTCGCAGGGTCAGGAGGTAGTTGTTTCTGCTACCAGGGTTCCAACCCGCATACTGGAATCTCCGGTGAGCATTGAAAGGATAGGTGCGAAACAGATCATCAATTCTCCCGCATCTTCTTACTACGATCTGGCCTTATCATTAAAGGGTGTTGACGTCACTACCTCCAGCCTGACGTTCAAAACGATCAGCACCCGCGGCTTTAATGGAAGTGGCAGCTATCGTGTTAACCAGATAGTAGACGGTATGGATAACCAGGCGCCCGCTCTGAATTTTTTTGTAGGCAACTTTGTTGGCCTGACCGAACTCGATGTTGATAATATGGAATTGCTACCAGGTGCGTCATCTGCTTTGTACGGTCCTGGTGGGATGAATGGTACTGTGCTGATCAATAGTAAAAGTCCATTTAAATACCAGGGGTTCAGCGTACTTGCCAAGCAGGGAATTACACATGTTGATAAACGTCAGCGGCCAAATGTTTCACCATATTATGATTATACTTTCCGCTTCGCAAAAGCATTCAATAATAAGTTTGCGTTTAAACTGAGTGGACAATACATTAAGACCGATGACTGGCTGGCAGATGACACTACAAACTACCAGCGTTCGGGAAGTTCTGGAAAAATAATTCCCGGAAATCGAATGACGGATCCTAACTACGATGGAGTTAACGTGTACGGCGATGAAACCAAAGTCGATATCAGGCCTTTCATGCAGGGAGCCCTATTGCAGAATCCGTCTCTTCAACCTATATTGTCCCAGTTCCTAAGTGACCCTCAGAATGTTTCAAGGACCGGCTATCATGAAAGAGATGTGATCGATCCTGAGACAAAAAACATTAAAATTTCCGGAGCTCTGCATTACAAACTCAATAGTAACCTTGAAGCGCAACTGGTGGGATACTGGGGCACTGGTAACACTATATATACGGGAAATAACCGTTATGTATTAAAAGATATTAAGATCGGCCAATACAAGTTTGAATTAATGCATAAAAATTGGTTTGTGCGCGGCTATACAACACAGGAAAATGCGGGAGAAGCGCATACCGCTACATTCACCTCACGAATTTTTAATGAAAACTGGAAGTCCAGCTATAATCCTTCGAATGTTCCTGGCAGTTGGTATCCCCAGTATACCGGCGCTTTTATCACGGGAGCTGCTGGGGTATTTCAACAGGCCTTTGTCGCGGCAAAGGGACAGGGAAAATCCGATGCCGAAGCAACGGCTTTTGCGCAAGGCGCTGTCGGCAATGCAGCTCCGGAGTTTCATAAAGCCGCCCGCACATTTGCAGACAAGGGCCGGCCGATGCCAGGAACTTCGCAGTTCAAAGAAATTTTTGACGAGGTTAGAAAAGTTCCCCTTCCGAATGGTGGACTTTTTCTAGAAAAATCACAGTTGTGGATGGCAGAGGGACAATACAATTTTTCCGAGAAAATAAAATTTGCGGAAATTATCATTGGTGGCAATTACAAAAAATATATACTCGATTCTAAGGGCACCCTGTTTATCGACACGATCAAACCGATTGGTATTACAGAGCTTGGCGCTTATGCACAGGCAACTAAAAAACTGCTAAGCGATCGGCTCACTTTATCCGTTTCGGGCAGGTATGATAAAAACGAAGATTTTAAAGGACACTTTACTCCCCGGGCGACCGCTCTAATCAAGCTCGCAAGAGAACATCATCTCCGCGTATCTTATCAGACTGCTTATCGTTTTCCAGGTACGCAACAAAAATATATTCGTTTAAATGCCGGCGATTATACTCTGCTGGGCGGTTTGCCGTGGGTTGTGGATTATATGGGCCATGATAAGTACCCCGTAGTAGAAGTAATAAACAATGTGCCTTCAACCACACCATACGTTTACAAAGAATTCAAGCCTGAGAACGTGCAGTCGTTTGAAATTGGCTATAAAAGTTTGATCAATAAAAAAATACTGATCGATGCATATGGATACTGGGGAAAATATCAAAACTTTCTTGGTCGTAATGTCCTGTTGCAACCTGTAACCGGTGCTGTTTATTCAACAGTTGTAAACAGTGACACGAAGGTAAAAACGTATGGGTATGGGTTGGGGATAGATTATATGCTTCCTTCAAATTATGTCCTTTTTCTCAACGCATACTCCGATGTTATAACAGACGTACCTGCAGGTTTCCAGGCATTTTTTAATACTCCGAAGTATAGATTGAACGCAGGCTTTTCTAATTCAGGATTAGGCAAAAGCAAAAATTTTGGATTTAATGTCATGCTTAGGTGGCAGGATGCTTTTACATGGGATGGTGAACTCGCCAATGGGCCTATAGAATCTTACACAACGCTTGATGCCCAGGTCAGTTACAAAATAAAAAAGGCAAAAACGATGATCAAGGTAGGTGGCACCAACATCTTTAATAGTTATTACAAGAACGCATACGGAAACCCTGAGATTGGTGGATTGTACTATGTCAGCGTTGGTTACAATTTATTTTAGTAGTCATATTTATAATCATTAAAAAACTTCAAAATGAAAACAAACCCCTTCGCCAATTCAATATTGGCTGCAACAATTCTTCTATTACTAACTGTATCGTGCAAAAAAGACCCAGCTCAATCCCGGAAAGAAATGCTAACAACGGGTAAATGGAGAACAATTGCTCAAACTGTTTCACCCGCGGTCGATTGGGATGGTGACGGAGATCTTGATACTGATTTACAAATCATAACAGATGCTTGTATAAAAGATGATTATGCCATATTCAGGACCGATGGCTCTGTTGAAGAAAATGAAGGCCCTTCAAAATGTGATGCGGCTGATCCGCAGTCAGAAATTCTTACCTGGTCGTTGAAGAACAATGATATGACACTGGTTGTCGATGGAGAAGATTTTACCATAGAACAAATGAGCGAAACAACTATGAAATTAAAGATTTCAGAATTCGGAGTAATGGTTTCAGCAACCCTGCAGAAGTTCTAGTTACCTATAATGAGTTTTTATTTTCCTATCCCCTTTTGACCTATAGCCGCGAAGTCCTTCAAAGTGCAGGCACGCTAGGTTTTGAGCTGCCGCACTTTTTCTTTTAATGAACGAAAGAACTTATTCCGCTCTTTCTCACCGGTGCCGCTGATTAACACCGACCGGCTAACAAGATTATTAAAACTTTTAAACGCATTTTCATTAAACCTCGGATCTCGTGTCAAGAGATAACTCAATACACTGTATGTAATGATAGAGAGCTTTGCATTGTCTAACTCCGCAAGTATAGTGTTGCTTCCTAATACAACTTCGTTAACGTACAATCGTAACGGCGCTTTAAAAGAAACATCACTTGCGCCCGGCATAAACTTAAATCCCTTTTCTGTTTGAAGCTGCAGATGATCGAGGGTTCTGAGCAGAGAATCAACAACAATAGTTAAGTCGGATTGATTTGCAAAAATGCCGGCATCCCTGTAGTATTCAATTTGGCTTATGCTGCTGTTGATACTCTCATAATTCCATAATTCTACACAAGGAATCTGGTTATATTCCTGTATTATTTCCTGCCCTATCGCAAAGCAATCGTTAAATGAATACTCTTCAATTGAAAATGACTTTTGCTGAAATTCCGGATGGTTCTGTATTGTTTTTATCCAGAAAAAGGTTTTAAAGGAGGCAATTTCAGGAAACAAGTAAACGTGGAAGAACGTCATGTCTTTACAGAAATACAGCAGTTGTTTCTGCTTAAAACTATTGAAGTATTTTAATTGCGCAAGTATGCCTCTTAAATATTCTTCAAACGAAGCCACTTCGCCGTTGATGCCCGGCCGCCCTGAATACAACAGCATCGTTCTTGATCTGTAATACCTGGTCAAGAGAAATATGGAAATGATCACAAAGTAATTTCAGCTCTGAAATATTAATCGGAGTTTCTCCACGAAGGCGTCTGTAAACGCTATCATTTCCAATATTCAAAACTCCTGCAATTTCATCAACCATGGAAAGATGGGGCGGCAGGGAGTGCTTTAAGGAATTGAAAAACGTCTGTTGCAATGCGGCGGGGTCCATACTTTAAATTAAATAGTTTTACGGAAAATCCGTAATCTGATTCTTTTCCTTTATGGAATCCGGTAAATCCGCGGCTAATATTATCCGAGACTGGTTCTAATGATTTTTCTTCAACTGGAAGCGGGAACGGGTATATGGTGGAATTTATTCGAAGTTGTTTGATCTGTATAAATTGATAAATGCAGTGTTAATAGCTCGACAAGAAAGGAAGAATGAGTGCGAAGGAATGGCGAAGAAATAATGTTTAACGCTGCTTCAACGCCTCATATAAAATAATTCCAGTAGCAACAGACACATTGAAAGAATCAAATTGGCCTGCCATGGGAATTGAAAAAACACTATCAGCTGCTTTGCTTAAATACGACTGAACGCCTTTTTCCTCACTTCCCATGATAATACAACACGGATCTTTAAAATCGATTTCAAAAACCTTTTTTTCAGCAGTCATTACAGAAGTAAAAACTTTTATTCCATTCCAGTGGAGATCGTCTACGGCCTTTAACAGACTGCTCACCCGGCACACCTTTATCTTTTCTAAAGCACCCGCAGAAGATTTCATCGCTTCTTCATTCAATGCTCCGACGCCTTTATCGGGAATAATAATTGCCTGTGCGCCGCAACAAACTGCTGTTCGCGCAATACCTCCGATATTGCGCACATCAGTGATGCCATCAAGCATTACAAACAAAGGAGTTTCGCCCTTGCTAACAACGTGATCAATCACCTGCTGAAGATCAAGATATTTTACGGCTCCTGCGATGGCTATGCATCCCTGGTGATTTGCCCTTGTCATTGAATGTAATTTCTCGGGCGGAACTTGTTGTATCGGAATGTTCTTTTCCTTTGCAAGCCGTCTGATCTCTCCTATCGATTCACCGCTAATATTTTTTTGAAAAAGAATTTTATCAATACTTCTTCCCGATAATATTGCTTCAATAACAGGCTGTCTTCCTGCAATCAACGATGAGGCACCCGACGGTATTTGCTTAGGATATCCTTCCATCGATTAGCATGAGTTTTATTTTGAAAATCGCGGCCATGGATAACGAGTCAGTGATCGTTCCGTTTTCCACCCATCGGTATGCTTCGTCAAATGATATTTTCTTTATTGCCAGTAGCTCCGTTTCTTCGGGTGTAGCGGTCCTTTGCTCCAGTTCTGTTGCCAGGTATACTTTTCCAAATTCATTGGCAACAGAATTTGTGAGATGCATATCCAATAGATGTGTCCACTGCGCCGCCACCAGCCCGGTCTCTTCAAGCAATTCCCTTTTTGCGGTTTCCAGGGGATCGGTTCCAATGGGACAGCCACCTTCAGGAATTTCCCAACTGTATTGGTTCAACGTGAAACGGTATTGACCAACCAGGTAAGTATTCATGTCTTTATCGAGTGGAACTATCCCGATCCCCCAATTCTTAAAGTGCACTTTGCCATATATCCCTTTGCCGCCGGAAGGATTGATGACGTCATACTCGGTAACCTTTATCCAGGGATTGTCATAGACGGCCTTCTCCGCAAGAATCTTCCATGGATTCTGTTGTTCGTTCATAGCTCGAAAATAAAAAATCCCGCAGATGCGGGATCTTTAAATATTGTTTATTCGATTATTTGATTCCAAATGCTTTTTTGATTCGGGGCACATAATCCAATTTCTCCCAGGTAAACAATTCCACTTTCTTCTTTATCACTTTGCCGTCTGGCGATGAAAAGCTTTTCTCTACAACTTCCGATTTTCTTCCCATATGACCGTAGGCCGCTGTTTCGCTATAAATGGGATTGCGCAATTTTAATCTTTGCTCAATGAAATAAGGACGCATATCAAAGATAGTTTCCACCCGTTTTGCAATCTCTCCGTCCGAAAGTTCAACCTTTGCAGTCCCATATGTATTGATATAAATACCCATTGGTTGCGCAACGCCAATTGCGTATGATACCTGGACAAGAACCTCATCACAAACGCCTGCAGCTACAAGATTCTTAGCAATATGACGCGTAGCATACGCAGCAGAACGGTCAACCTTGGAAGGATCTTTTCCGCTGAAAGCTCCACCACCATGAGCACCCTTGCCACCATAAGTGTCTACAATAATTTTTCTTCCTGTCAGTCCACTATCACCATGTGGTCCACCAATTACAAACTTACCGGTTGGGTTGATATGATATTTAATCTTATCGTTAAAAAGATGAGCATACTTTTTATACTTGGACTTAACCCGCGGGATCAAAACTTTCCTAATATCATCCGCAATTTTTTGCTGCATTTTTGATTCTGTATCGAAGTCATCGTGCTGTGTGGAAACAACAATTGCATCAATACGTGTAGGCTGATTGTTATCATCATATTCCAATGTGACCTGGCTCTTTGCATCAGGACGAAGATACTTTACCTGCTTGGCTTCTCTCCTGAGCGCTGCCAATTCAATCAACAGTTTATGTGCGACATCCAAAGCCAGGGGCATATAATCTTCGGTTTCATTCGTGGCGTAACCGAACATCATTCCCTGGTCGCCTGCGCCTTGTTCTTCTTTCTTCTTTCTGTCAACACCCTGGTTAATATCAGCAGATTGTTCGTGAATGGCTGAGAGCACACCGCAGGAACTTGCTTCAAACATGTACTCACTCTTTGTATATCCAATTTTACGAATAACACCACGGGCGATCTCCTGAACATCAAGATACGCCTTGGACTTAACCTCGCCCGCCAATACAACCTGGCCTGTTGTAACCAGTGTTTCACAAGCCACTTTTGATTGAGGATCGAATGCCAAAAAGTTATCGATTAGGGCATCAGAGATCTGATCCGCTACTTTATCCGGATGGCCTTCAGAAACACTTTCGGATGTAAACAAATAAGGCATAATGCAGATTGAGTTTGATATTTAAAAAGATTAAATCCAGGTGTTAAAAAATGCAATTTATCACCGGGCGCAAAGATAGTCGGCAAATTTAAATTTTAGAATAAATAATTCGCAAACGCATTTTCTTTGTCGGGTGGTTACCACCGCCAACAATGACCCTTCCATAAGCAACCCTCGGGTTAATAAGAAATAATGTAGGAAGCAATTTGTTGGCCACCGGCTCAAAAATATAGGGTTGAGTAATAAACGGAGCATAAATCCGGAGTGTATAATTAGGCTTCTTATTGGTCACGATATTTTGCAAATGGCGCGAAATATTGAAGGTGTATTTATTGTCTTTCAATTTTCCACCGATAAGATTCACGTCATAGGTGTTGTTACCAGTTCTTACGAAGTCATTTGGTACGGTAAAAGCGCTATCTCCTTTGGCATTTATAACATCGATAAAGAGTAAGTCGGGTGTTGTGAATGTTTCCGAGACAGGAATTAATTTCTCAACCACAATCTCAGCACGATGAATAACGCGATTAGTTAATGTATCAATACCCGGAATCTTTAAAGTCACATAAGAGCCCGGTGTGGATTGTAGGTACAACATTTGGTCATTAGCATTCCCATTTGTAACATTTGCCAGGTATCCGTTTGCTGGTGTTCTTTTAATCAAATTGGCCTGTCCGCCGATCGTACTCGTGGTGGTTCCATTATTATTAAAGTAACGGAATGATGGAGCGAGAGCAGTTATTGTACCCCCTTCTTTCATTCTGCAATAAAAAGTAACTTTTGTCTTTGCATCTGTCAAATCAAGATAAGCAAGACCGTTCTTCTGCGGCGACGCACTATTGCTTGTTTTCACGGCAAAGCCATTGAAGAATTTCTTAAATATCGAATCGTTTGAATATGCCGTAGTTGTATCCGCATTTATGAATCTCGTTGCAAATGCAGTATTCAAATGGATACGGAGCTCATTTGTTGTTCTTACTGTGTCCTTGGCATTTATATAATGAACTGAATCGTTCAATACCTTAAAGTCGACCGTGCGCGCGCCGAGCGCTGTTGGTATCACAGCAAAATCAGGATGATTTAATTGGTAATCGTTAGTATTGGAATATCTGAAAGACTCGTTTGGATTGATTTCAAATACTTCAAACCGCTGCACAGAATTTGAATCACCGTACAGGCCTTTAAAGGCGAGGGATAAAACAACAGAGTCGATTGCAACAATTGAATCCTTTTTGCCAAAAGGATAGGCTTTGTAAGCGGCAGGTGAGACGTCGAAATATAATGCAGCATCTGTCCGTCCAAAATCCGGATCACTTTCAATAATACCTACTGCATGATCAATGTTATACGGAATCTCTGTCGTATCGCTTGAAAAAAGGAGATTGTTAGTTTCGATGTCAAGTACCGTTTCGAAGGTATTGACATTATCAACAGCAGGAATCAGTTCATTGCCTAAATCTGTCGTATCAATCTTGGTACAGGAGGAGGAGGAGATAAAAAAAAGTGTGAGCGCAACGATCACCGGACCTGATATGTTCTTCTTCACGAAAGTGTTAAATTATTTTATGTAAACTGTATTGAATTATTTGGCAAGGTCGGAATACAATTGTAAATAGTCTGTTAAATCAGACTCGGCATTATAAGTCAAAACTTTTTTGCCTCGTACTTTGCCAAATTCATCAACGAGTTTTTTATCAACCTTATCAGCGCCGAAAGTAATTGCATCAGCATAAGTGGCCCCGCCGCGAATGATACCAACATTGTTGGCCTCCTTATACGGTTCGAGTTCTTTATCCTTAAGAGTTGAGTTTATGTTTATCAGCTTTGAAAAATCATTTCCCAGCTTTTCCTTAAAAGTGGTAGAAGGAATTGTGTAGATCACTTTGCTGTGCGTAAAAACTGGTTCCTTTTTATAAATAGTCTTTAAATACATTGGAATAAGGCCGGTCATCCAGCCGCTGCAGTGAATGATATCCGGCGGCCACCCAAATTTCTTTACAGTTTCCAGGGCGCCTTTGCAAAAAAAGACGGTTCGTAGTCCGTTGTCTTCAAACCATTCATCCTTTTCATCATGGAAAATATATTTCCGCTTGAAAAGGTCTTCATTATCTAAAAAATAAACCTGTAACCTGGCATTGGGTAGAGACGCAACTTTAATTTGCAGTGGATAATCATCGTTATCAACAGAAACGTTGATCCCCGAAAGCCGAACCACTTCATGAAGACGGTGGCGCCTTTCATTAATATTCCCGAAGCGGGGCATAATGCAACGAATTTCGAAACCATTTTCGTTCGCTTTTATTGCCAATCGATTAACGACTTCTGAAAACTCTGTAAGCTCCAGGTAAGGAGACATTTCGTTGGCAATAAATAAAATTCTTTTCTTTGTCAGCATTATGATTAAAATGGGTTACAATCGTTTTAAAATTGTGTGCAAAGGTAAGGTTTTTATTGAGAAATAGGGCTCAATAGCCGATACTATGCTGTAAAACAACACGAATGATACTATTTAAGGACCCGGCGTCATTAAGCTATTACCTTGACTCACATAGAACACAGAACACATCCATTGGCTTTGTACCTACAATGGGAGCCTTACATCGGGGGCACATTTCTTTGCTTGAGCAGTCAAAAAAGGAAACTTATATAACCGTTTGCAGCATCTTTGTCAATCCCACACAATTCAACGACAGAAAGGATTATGAGAAATATCCGGTGACTATCGAAGAAGATATACAAAAAATCGAAGCAGTAGGTACTGACATACTGTTCCTGCCCCCCGCCTCGTCCCTTTACGAAAATGGAACTTACAATTTGGAACATTATGACATTGGCTATCTTGAAACAGTACTTGAAGGTGAATTTCGGCCCGGCCATTTCCAGGGTGTGTGCCAGGTAATGTACAGATTATTGAAAACCGTGAAGCCCGATAAGTTATTCATGGGCCAAAAAGACTATCAACAATCATTGGTTGTTCAGCAGCTTTTGAAAACAATGAAGATTAATGCCGGTTTGATAGTTTGTCCAACTTTCCGGGAAAAGAATGGTCTCGCCATGAGCAGCCGAAATATGCGTCTGTCAGAAAAAGAACGGGAATCTGCGGGGAGTATATACCAGGCATTGTTATTCATAAAAGAACACATGAGGCCAGGCAGTCTAACCTCCATCAAAGAGCAGGCAAAAGAAATACTCATCCAGAAGGGACTCCGGATCGACTATATTGAAATTGCGGGTGCGGATACCCTAAGCCTGACTGATAGTTGGGATGGCCACCAACGATTGGTAGCGCTGGCAGCGGTGTTTGTCAGGGATGTTCGCCTGATCGATAACCTGATGATAAGTGGTGAGTTGTGAGTCGTCAGTGATCAGTGGTCAATTGTGAGTGGTGGATAGTGAGTAATTAGTTATTTCCTCGTAACTAGTGCTGCTGAATTATGATCTCTGACCGGTGCCTCACCGAAAGATTTAGTTTCCGATTTGCCATAAATTCATAAATCACCCTTCACCACTGACAACTGACCTCTTCACAACTCACCACTCACCTCTGACGACTGACAACTCACAACTTACAACTCACCACTCACCCTTCACCACCTCACCATTTTTCTATAATTTTGCGCCTGCTATGGATATAGAAATTCTAAAATCGAAAATTCACAGGGCGGTTATTACAGAAGCAAATCTGAATTACGTCGGAAGTCTTACCCTTGATGAAGATTTGATGGATGCAGCCAATGTAATAGAAAATGAAAAAGTGCAGGTGGTGAATGTGAACAATGGGTCACGGCTGGAAACATATTTGATAAAGGGAAAAAGGGGTTCGGGGGTATGTTGTCTAAATGGACCTGCTGCGAGGCAGGGTGCTGTTGGTGATGTGGTGATCATTATTTCTTATGCAAGCATGGATTTTGAAAAAGCAAAGGCTTTCAAACCATGGATTATTTTTCCAAAGCAAGGAAATAGGATTTAATATGTAAGGTTTGAGCTGTACGATGTTTGATGTAAGATGCTTGATTTATTGACATAATACCAATAAGTACTATTGTTTTTATTTCATACGTATTTTGTTCATCGTACATCTCACATCTAACATCGTACATGTTAATTAAGCTTTTGCTTTGTAATTTGTGCTAAGTATGAATAAGAGACTGGTCGTTTATATTCAATATATCTTTTTCATTGCCTTGGCAGGGTTCTTTGTTTGGCTTAGCCTGCGCAACTTAAATGCAGAGAAATGGCAATTGTTAAAAGATGCATTGAGCCGAGCAAAGTTTGTCATCTTCTTTCCCGTTTTGTTTTTACTGGTACTCAGTCACTGGTTTAGAGCGTTGAGATGGAAAATGCTCATTCGGCCATTGGGGCACTCGCCTGGAAATCTGAATACATTTTTCGGTGTAATGGTCGGGTACTTTGTAAACCTTGGGGCCCCAAGATTAGGCGAGATAATTAAATGTACTGTACTCGCAAGATATGAGAAAGTACCAGCAGATAAACTGGTGGGAACGATCGTGGCAGAACGGGCCTTTGATCTGGTTTGCCTGATCCTGGTCACTACAATTACGCTCATCCTGGAATTCGATACGATTGGTGCCTTTGCGGTTGACACGATTGAACCACTGTATCGCTCTGGAACAGGGAAATTTTCCATTACAAAAATTCTTATCGTCCTTGCGGTAGTCCTTGCCATCATATTTTTGTTCCGGTTATTGTTCCGGCGATTTCTTCATATCAATTTTGTACAACGGTTAAAGACCATTTTCGCTGGTATCTGGCACGGATTGACAAGCATTCGCTTTGTGAAAAACAAGATGTTGTTCTTATTTTACACAGTTGCGATCTGGGCATTGTACCTCCTTAGTACCTGGCTCGGATTCCAGGTGTTGGAAGAAACAAGTGGTTTGGGAATCGCTGCGGCCTTTTCTGTACTCGTGATGGGAAGTATTGGTATGATTATGTCACCAGGCGGTATCGGCGCTTATCCCTGGTTGATACAACAAACCATCCAGCTATATGGAATAGAGGCAGAACCTTATGGACAGGCATTGGGATGGTTGCTATGGCTTGGCCAGTTTATTATTTTCATAGTACTAGGTGCGCTGAGTTTTGTATTATTACCCGTGCTTAATAAAAAGAAACATGCGAAGATCTGATGTTATCGAAAACAAAATTGTTGAGTTGCCTGCACTCGTGAGGCTAGCTGCACAATGGAGGCTACTTGGAAAAAAAATCGCTTTTACAAATGGCATTTTTGACCTACTCCATAAAGGCCATATCTTTTCCCTTTCACAAGCCGCCAAAGAAGCTGATTACCTGATCGTCGGTGTCAATTCTGACGCATCAACGAAAAAATTAAAAGGCGATAGCAGGCCTATTAATGATGAACAATCTCGTGCGCTGGTGCTGGCATCAGTTATAGTGGTAGATGCTGTTGTACTATTTGCAGAAGATACTCCCCTTGAACTTATCAAAGCCGTCATGCCAGATGTGCTTATAAAAGGAGGAGACTATACAGTAGAACAAGTCGCCGGATCAAAAGAAGTGATTCAAAACGGTGGACGAGTCGTCATTAACCCGATCATCGAAGGAATCTCAACGACAGGACTGATTGCAAAAATAGAGCAACTGTAGTTGAGTCGGGAGCCCCGAGTGTATGTGAGTCGGGAGTCAGAAGTGGTCGACGGTGAGTTGCGAGTTGGAGGAAATTTACCTATAGATGGTGCCGTGGTACCAATAGACAATTCACAATTCACAACGACCATCGACCGACCTCCGACTCCTGACTCACATATACATTCGCTCGACTTCCTGCACAATTAACTCCATTTCTTTTTCAGTAGTTGATGAATTGTAAGGTTGTTTCAGACTGCTGCCAAAAACGAAGGCCAGGGTTTGCCAGAAGCGGGCGGTAAATCCCCCTTTGTATTCTTTGACAATATCATAGCAGTTATTTCCTGTTTGCCGGTTGATTAATTTCATCAACACCTTACCCTGGTACACAGAAAGATTTGTCAGCGGATCAGCAAACTCTTTCTTTAAATCTTTCTCACGCGACTTTAGATATGACTTACGCTTTTTTTCATTTTTCATCGTAGCCAGTGTGGCATTGATTTCATTCATGATGGCGCCGGCTTTGCGTGCGTACGGATATGTCACGTAGATCGCATTTCGTAACCTCGTCCACTCATGCCTTTTCCTCAGAAGATGTTTGGGGTAAGGAGCAGATACGAAGAACCATTCCAGGTTATTCCCAGGAATCCATTGATTTTGATGAATTATCGCGGGAACTGGAATCGTATCATTCGGACCCAAAACAGGAAGTGGAATATTTGATGAGTCCGGAATTTCTTGCGCCCCGAGCTCCGATGGAGTTGCGCACGCAAGAAGAATGATAAGAAAGCTACGGGTTAATATTGTAAGGGTCTGGTGCATCTGGGTGTACTAAAATAATAATTATCCCTAATTAATTATACAGGTAAGACAAATAAAGTAACCTGAGATGCTGCAAAAATTATTGATTAAAATCATGGGCCTGTTCTCTTTAACAGCGAAACCCTGCGTATCATACTCATTACAAAGCCAATAATCATCAAAATAGTCCCAAGCCATAACAAATTAATAAACGGGAATTGGAGGATTTTAAGGGCTACAAATGGTGATAACTGAGATGATTCTTTCACACTTATTTCCAGTTGCTTACCCGAAACCCCGGTCAGGCGGACTGCTAAGCCTTGAGCAAAGACAGTGTCTACAAAATGCTTTGGCTTATTGTCTTTCAATTGAAATACCGGGGTAGCCTGGAAATTTCTACCGTCGGGTGTCTTGATTCTCAACTCGGCCATGATCGCTGTATCCTGGTCATTGAATGTGTATTTTCCTGATTTGGGATTGATCGTCACCTTATCGAGTATTATATACCCTGTGGAATAATACATTGTGTCGCCAATGTCAAGGGACTGGCTCCGGAATTGCGCAGTATCTTTATCATCCATCACAGTTGACGCGTAATTGATATACGTGAAGATGTCCTTATGTAAGTAGTGCTTTGTGCCCGGATTGTTTGAGAATCCTTCCTGTCCTTTTGTGTTTTTAATGAGATTGGGATGTACATAGAACTTATCCTTGCCATCCTTTCTTTCCATTTCTATCTGGAAATAAGTAATCTTACCTTTGTCATCCAGCGTGTCTTTTTGATAGGTAGCCCAATATTTTCCCATATCAGTTCTAACACCCTGGTATAATGTAAGATTCTGTACTCCCTTCTCTTTCGCA
Organism: Flavitalea sp.; assembly: GCA_036742645.1. Classification (GTDB taxonomy): domain Bacteria; phylum Bacteroidota; class Bacteroidia; order Chitinophagales; family Chitinophagaceae; genus Flavitalea. The sequence goes on along the minus strand of DAINQQ010000003.1, from coordinate 33,045 downwards.
TCTGGACCAAAATTCAAAGGATTGACAAAATTCACGGATAACACTTCTTTCTTTGAAGAAGAGATCAGCATTCCTAGAAGCATCATACCAAAACCGACGTGTGCCACAGAAGCGCCGGCCGCTTTTAATTTTCCGCGAAGGCCTGCCCAGATATAGGCGACATTGGCAATAATAGCATACACCGCCGCAAATAGTGCAAGATGAATTGCGGCGAGAAATCCGATGCCGTACGTGTCATACCGTATATCCCCAAAATAACTGACAGAAATGGAAATAACTAAGGCGGCCAGCGTTGGTATGCCAATTTTTCGAATCAGGTATTTCTTTTCTGTGTTTCTGTACTTAAGATATTGTGTGACTGCTGTGAGAACGCCCAGCAGGATCGCCACGAAAACCTGGATGCGGTTGTAAAAGAATTCAGGATCTTCTGAGATCGTGAAATTTGTATTGATGATCTTGTTTATTACGGGGAGCGAAGTAAAAACAGTGATGAATAATGCCGATAAAAAAAGCACCAGAGAGCCGATGAACATCCAAAACTCGCGTGAATACGAACTTTCTTCTTTAGCAATAAACGGTATTTGTTTATACCTGCGGATAAAAAGTACGAACGACGGAATCATAAACAGCAACACAAAAATTCTTAACTGCCAATTGATCCCAGCCGTAACAAATGCATGAACAGAGGTATCCTGCAGGTCCCCGCTCCGCGTCAAATAGGTCGAGTACAGAACCAAAATAAAGCTCAATAAGAAAAAGAAGTAAGTAGCCCTAAGTGAATGACTGGTAGAATTATAGATAACAAGTGCATGCAATCCCGCTACCATGATCAACCAAGGTACGAGCGAAGCATTCTCGACTGGGTCCCATGCCCAAAAACCGCCAAAGGTAAGCGACTCATATGCCCAGGCAGCGCCCATCATAATGCCCAACCCAAGAATTGCAGCGGAAAATAATGCCCACGGTATCGCGGCCTTCGTCCACCCAGCATACTCTTTTTTCCACAAACCCGCTATCGCATATGCAAATGGTACAAGCGTCGAAGCGAAACCAAGGAATAACACCGGCGGATGTATCACCATCCAGTAATTCTGCAGTAATTGATTGAGCCCGGTTCCGTCCTGCAACCTGGCGTTGCTTAGATAATTTGGATCATTGAATATCGGGGCATCCTGAAAGAACTGTCTTGTTAACAGAAAAGGGTTGGTGCCAATCTTAAAATCGAAAATATACAAACCAAGTATCATCGTAGCAAGACATGCCTGCACAACGCTTATGACGGACAATACAGGTGCCTCCCATTGTTTTGCTGTGCGCATTAATATAATTCCCAACACACCATGCCACACGGCCCACAGCAAAAAACTTCCCTCCTGTCCTTCCCAGATACAGCTCAATAGATAACCGGGATTAAGCGACTTGTCAGAGTGATTATAGGCGTAATAATATTCGAAATAATGGTTTGATATGATGTAGTAGATCAACCCAAAAACAGTCATTACGGAAATCACATCTACGACAAAAGCAATCCTTCCGAGTCGTCTCCAGCTATCGGCATCCGCTTGAATAGCACTATTGGCCGATTTGAAGTAAGCAACGGAAGCAACCAGCGATGCAACCAGTGAAACAACAATGAGAAAATGACCAACTTGTCCGGGAAACAGATGTTCACCAAAATAGGGAGGCATTGTTAGGGTTTAGTTTTGACTAAGATTATTCTGCGCAGCCTTTGGATCGTCCTTGTACTTGGAGGGGCATTTGATCAAAATGCCGTCTTTACGGGTAATTTCAAATACATCTCCTTTCATCTTGCCTTTCAGAACAATACGTTCGCTTTTTTCCATATCAAAAGGCTTTTCGTGATAATATACAACGCGTGCTTTGTTGCCCAGGGAGTCAATCACATGAAAGGAAGTATAATTGGCATTTTTTGATGCATCATACTCAATTGGAGTTTCGGGCGATTTGTTAAGCTTGGCAATTACAGTAACCGTCTTTCCTTCCTTTTGCTTTGCCGAAGCAAGTGTTTCATACGTTGAAAGATCACCCATCATACTGATTAAAACTGCAATCACAATGGCAATACAAACAAGGGTTACAATATGTAGTTTTTTCATTTTTCTGAATTCGCTGCAAAGTTAGCCCCGATACTCCGTATTAAGAATAGATTTTTGGGATAGTTAACACATTTGGGGGCGTCTGCAGAAGATTAGATTCGAACATTTGGAATTGGTTACATTTCTTTGCTATTTATCAAACCTGAATTATCGATTAACCAAAGTAAAAAATCTATTCTAAATCCAAAGTAGTGTGATTAACTTGCTGCCCGATTTCAAAAGAGCAATTTTCATCCAATGATCAATTCTGAATTCGATCCCAATAGTCTCAGTAATCCTAACTATAACATTTTTGGCATTCCGGTTACCGAAGAAGATGCGCGTATTGTGTTACTACCTGTCCCGTGGGAAGTTACAGTAAGCTCAAGCGCTGGCACTGCTCGTGCCCCCGAGCAAATTTTCAAAGCAAGTATGCAAGTCGATCTTTATGACTCGGACTTCCAGGAACTGTGGCGACATGGTTTTTTCATCAGGCCGGCAGACAAAAAGATCCTTCTCAAAAGTGATTATTTGCGCAAGGAAGCAGAATTACTCATTGACTATATTTCTAAGGGTGAATTGGTTGAGAATAATGCTTTCATGACCAAATCGCTGAAGGAAATCAATGAAGGTGGGATTTATATGAACAAATGGGTCTATGAGCAAACAAAGGATTTGCTGAAGGCTGGAAAGCTTGTTGGATTGCTTGGGGGCGACCACAGTACCCCATTAGGATACTTTAAGGCAATAGCTGAAGAACATGGTGATTTTGGGATTTTGCAGGTAGACGCGCATTGCGATCTTCGAAAAGCGTATGAAAATTTTAGATTTAGCCATGCAAGCATCATGTACAATGCTTTAACTGAGATTGATTCAATCAAAAAGCTCGTACAAATTGGGATTCGCGACCTTGGTCCGGAAGAAATGCAGTACATAACAAGCAGCAACGGCCGAGTCACAACTTTTTTTGATAAGGACATCAAGGAAAGGCAGTTCCAGGGTGAGAACTGGAAGCAGATCACAGATGAGATCGTGGATCAATTACCGGAAAAAGTTCACCTGAGCTTTGACATCGATGGGTTGGATCCAAAATTGTGCCCAAACAGTGGAACACCGGTTCATGGCGGGTTTGAAGCAGACCAGATTTATTACGTGTTGAAATGCATCATTAGAAGCGGTCGTCAGCTGATTGGTTTTGATCTTACGGAAGTTGGTGTCGGAGATACAAGCTGGGATGCCAATGTTGGCGCCAGAGTACTATTTAAGCTGTGTAATTTTTTGATAGCAAGCAGTGATAATTTGAAAATTTGATAATTTGAAAATTTTCCACTTAGTTTCATGATCTACCAGTACGTTGTCGTTTTAAAAAATCAGCATACGAAGTATATTAATATACTCGGCTTCCTGCTCGGACTTTTATCAATTGTATTTTTTGTAAAGGAACTTTTGCAGCCGGGGCAAACGGGATTCGTTTACCTCTTAGGCATATTATTTATAGTAGGAGTCCTTATATGGAACGTTTACCACTCTGTGTACAAACACGAAAAAGTGTATTATAGCCGTGCTCTGTTAATTGCAGCACTGGTTTGGATGAAAATGCCATACTACCAGTGGCTGAGTTTTGTATTCATTATTCTTGCTTTACTTGAGTATCAGGCTAAATTCGCAGTTGAGATTGGCTTTTCTGATAATGAAATTAAGCTCAATACGCTGCTCAAAAAAAGATATCGGTGGAGTGATTTCACTAATATCGTTTTGAAAGATGGAGTATTGACCCTTGATTTCGCCAATAACAAAATTCTCCAGCGCGAAATTGAAGATGATGATGATGACGACGATGCTGATGAAAAGGAGTTCAATGACTACTGTCAAAGACAACTTGAGAAAGCGTATTCAAATGTTTCGTCCGGTTGATATATTGTCCTGCCACGAATGACACGAAGATTTCGTAAGATAATACTGCCACGGATTAGCACGGATTAATCCACGCAATCAAAAGCAAAGATATCTTAAGTTGTGTATGGAATCATCATCTTTGTGAAGACGCTGGAATTCGTGGTAGAACGATCATTACTATTCATTGATCGATATAACTCTGTATAAAAAATATCTTCTATTATTACGGAAGTATCCTCAAATGCATCTTTCCCGAAAACTGCTGCGTATGAAACTCAATCTCCGTCAACATCGTTCATCCTGGATTTCAAAAACTGAAGCGTTTCAGCCGACTGCTCCATTTAACAGCGGGTGGGCTAATACTGGCACATGTCATCAGCCATATAAACCAACCTGATTCGAATCCAGTTTATTTCTGGTGCCAGTTCATCCTAGCCCTGGATATTTTTATCCTGGTCTTTGTCGGACGGCATCTTCTCACCACAGTTCCGAAGATTAACCTGTTCTTTCGTTTCATCGAATTCCTGTTCTTTTTTGAAATAGCTCTTCTGTTATTTTTGAAATAAATGGTTGATGGGGGGTCTGCATCTCGGGCTGAGCATTATTTATATCTATCTTTTTTATTGTGAAAAACATATTGTTGATGGAGAATACGTAGCGATTCATCATACCGGAATCACAATACCTGCATTACCCGAAACCAGATTTATATATGGTCCGAACATCTCCAGTATTGATGCACATTACGATTCGATTATAATCGAAACCTCACTCGATAAGACCTATCACTTCAATCTTCAACAAAATCTTCAATTCGAAGAACTCGATCAAATTCACGAATTTTGCAGGCATTATTTAGGAGTTCGCAATTAGCAGTTGGCATTTTGTGGTTTGTTATTCATGTTAACAATCACGCGCCGAATTATCAACTGCATATTGCAGACTGCAAACTCAAACCATGCAGATAACAAAGCAATCTCCCTACCTCCTTTATTCAGATGGTAAGGGAAATATTTTCGAAGACACTTCATTATATGCTACCGGTCGTAGTGGTTGGGATGCTATGCCCGTTCCTACCGATGAATGGATAGCATTACCAGAAGGCGGTTCCCTGTACGAACTGCCTGGCCGAAAAGGAATTGGTATAGACGTAAAGACGGGTGAAATGAGGTTATGTGAAAAAGGCTGGGCTGTAGCGGCGTTTATTCCTCCGGCTTATACGGGCTTGTTTCTATCTCCTTATGAAACCGGGCCGGATGCCCCGACACTTCCTCTCTTTTGCTATACGGCAGCAGGATGGCTCAACGAAAAATTCCTGGTTCCTGCGATACGGATCGAACAAGATATTCGCCAGGAAGCTGCCGGATATAAAAATGACAGTATTCAACAGGGTGTCGATCGTTCTCTAAAAGCATATTCTCACAATCGTCTTGTTAAACATCTTGCCGAGAATTGCTGTCTTACTTATCGCTGTCCAGCCGCCAGAAATTATTTTATGGGAAGATGGGAATGTCCAGTCCCTACTTCGCCAGCTTGTAATGCCAACTGTATCGGGTGCATTTCGTTTCAGCCATTAGAAGAGAGCATCGTATCCACGCAGGATCGTTTAACATTCAAGCCTTCTGCAGAGGAGATCGTCGAATTCACTGTTCCCCACCTGCAAACAGCTCCCTACCCTATTATCAGTTTTGGCCAGGGTTGCGAAGGTGAACCCTTGTTGATGTGGGAAACCATCCGGCAGGCGATTGTTGAAATACGTAAGCACACAAATCGGGGAAATATCAATATCAATACCAACGGTTCGAAACCAGACGCCGTGAAAGCTCTTTGCGAAGCAGGACTGAATTCTATTCGCGTCAGTACGAATTCAGCTCGTAAACACATTTATGAACCGTACTATCGACCTAACAACTACGTATTTGAGGACATTATCGAAAGTTTGAAAGTCGTGCGGAGTTATCGAGGCTGGGCGAGTATTAATTATTTCGTTTTTCCGGGCATGACAGACAGCGTCGAAGAGTATGAAGCGTTGAGAAAACTGATCAGGGAAACGGATTTGACGATGATCCAATGGCGCAATTTCAATATAGATCCAGATTGGTATTTAGGTAAGATAGGTGTTCATCATACCGGCGAGATTCTCGGTGTGAAACAACTGATGGAACTTATTAGAGAAGAATTTCCAGTCTTAAAATTTGGATATTTTAATCCACCAGCAGAAAGGATATCAGGAAACTTTGAAATGGATTTTGCACATTGATCAAAATTGCGGTAAGGATTAATAATGTCTGAAAGACTACAACCAAAAGCTGTCTATACAGGAATTGTATTTGCTATTCTTGCCACAATCATCTGGTCGGGAAATTTTGTTGTTGCCCGTGGCGTAATCAACCAGATACCACCGTTCAGTCTGGCTTTTTATAGGTGGCTTACTGCCTCAGTTATTATTTTCCCATTAGCTTTTAGAAAATTCGAGGCAGAAAAAACAATCGTAATTAGAAATTGGAAGTATTTTTTCTGGGTTTCTTTGACAGGAATTACCTTTTTCAATACGCTGATCTATATAGCAGGTCATTACTCTCCCGCCATCAATCTGGCTTTAATTGGAACAACGTCATCACCGGTATTTGCGGTCGTACTGGCTGCCATATTTTTAAAAGACAAGATCAAGCTACTTCGGATATTCGGAATGGCAATATGCATTAGCGGTATAATCATTTTATTATCCGGTGGAAGTCTTCAGCGTTTAATTAATTTTCACTTTTCAACCGGAGATTTATGGGTATTGGCAGCTGCGCTGTCCTTTGCCATCTATAATACACTCGTGAGAAAAAAACCCGCCTATATAAGCGCAGTCAACTTTTTATTTGTTGTCTTCAGTTTTGGCACCTTATTGCTGCTTCCTTTTTTTATCTGGGAAGTTCTGAACACAGATTCGATTGCCTGGGATTGGAACCTGGTGTTTATTATAATATATCTGGGATTGGGTGCCTCGGTGATTTGTTATTTGCTTTGGAACGGTGCAATTGCCAGGCTGGGCTCACCGCGAACAGCTTTGTTTGGAAACCTGATACCCATCTTTAGCACCCTGGAGGCGGTATGGATACTCAATGAAGAGATTACGCTGATTCATATCATTAGCGGCCTGCTTGTTGTAACCGGATTGATTATAGCGAACCTTCGAAAAAGTAATTCATAAGCTGTTCCCACGTAATATGTGGTACACGGTAACTATGATCGCTTTAAAGGGTCGACGGTCGACGTAGACGGTCGACCGACTTCTAATCCACTAAAAAACCTGGTTATGAATTTCAACATACAATCAGCAATACAAATTCTTGAACGAACACCCGTTGTTCTGGAAACAATGTTGCGCAACCTCGATAACGAGTGGATTGCTCGCAATGAAGGTGGAGAAACATGGAGCCCGTTTGATATTGTCGGTCATTACATTCATGGCGAAAAGACAGACTGGCTTCCAAGAATGAAGATCATTTTGAGCAGCGATACAGATAAGCACTTTATCCCGTTTGACCGTTTTGCTCAATTTGGAGACAGCAAAGGAAAGTCTATCAACGAACTGCTTCATGAGTTTAAAGCACTTCGACAACAGAATCTTGAACAATTAGGGCAAGCAGAACTAACAGAAGAGCAATTGAACCAGAGAGGCATTCATCCGAAATTCGGTCCAGTAACCCTAAAGCAGTTGCTCGCTGCCTGGGTCGTTCATGACCTTACACATATTTATCAAATTAGCCGCGTGATGGCGAAACAATACGAAAAGGAAGTTGGGCCGTGGAAAGAATTTCTAGGAGTTTTAAATGACAGGTAATGGATTTAACGAACGAGATAATCATATTATGCATTGTTGCCTTCATGGCTGGCTTCGTCGACGCAATTGTTGGCGGTGGAGGTTTGTTGCAGACGCCCGCAGGTTTGGTTTTATTGCCTCAGTATCCTGTAGCAACAGTTATTGGCACTTTAAAGATACCTGCGTTTTCGGGAACCAGTTTTGCAGCTATTCAATATGCCAGAAAGGTGGAGATCAATTACAAGTTACTCGGTGTTATGATGGCAATTGCTTTCGCAGCGGCATTCGCCGGTTCAACTTTACTGAATGCGGTCAGTAGCAGCTTTATGAAGCCATTTCTTTTAGTTGTGCTTATACTTGTTGCCGCCTATACCTATAATAATAAGAACTTTGGAATTCATATAGATAAGAATCACAGTTCAAAACAGCTGTGGCAGTATTCGGTTATAATCAGCCTCGTCATTGGTTTCTATGACGGATTTATTGGGCCGGGAGCGGGAAGCTTTTTGGTATTGGCGTTAGTCGGATTGATGGGATTTGATTTTCTGAAGGCAAGTGCAAATGCAAAGTTTGTCAACATGGCCACGAACCTGGGATCAATTACCTTTTTTGCGGTAAAGGGTAAGATCATTTATTCGGTTGCTTTGCCGATGGCTATCTGCAATGCGTTTGGTGGAATACTTGGAGCAAGGCTTGCTATTCTAAAGGGTAATAATTTTATCAGGATATTTTTCCTGGTAATTGTTTGCATTACAATATTGAGATTTGCGTATGATGTCTTCTTCAAATAAAAAACTCATTATTGTTGGGGCGAGTTCTGGCATCGGAAAAGAACTGGCAAGGCGTTATGTCAATAACGGCTGGCTTGTAGGCATCACTGGAAGAAGAAGCGAACTGCTAAATCAGATGCAACACGAGTATCCGGGCCAGGTATTCACTGAATGTTTTGATGTGACGGCGAATGACAACATAACACATATTGAATTACTCATCGACAAACTTGGCGGACTTGATCTCCTGATCTACAATTCGGGATTTGGTGATGCGAGTGTTACGTTAGAATGGCAACTCGATAAAATCACTTATGAAACCAATGTCAAAGGTTTCATTGAGATCGTGCATTATGCGTTTAATTATTTTGTTGGGCAGGGTCATGGTCATATCGCCGCAACGTCTTCGCTAGCCTCGATACGCGGCAATAGCTTTGCGCCGGCGTATAGCGCAAGTAAGGCATTTATGAGTGTGTACATGGAAGGACTGCATATGAAAGCAAAAAAGATGGCGCGTAAGCAGAGATCTGCACAGACTGTATTCATCACAGATATCCAACCCGGGTTTGTAAATACGAAACTTGCAAAGGGTAATAAACAATTCTGGGTTGCCCCGGTCGAAAAAGTTGCAAAGCAAATCCAACAGGCTATTCAGAAAAAGAAATGGCGTGTCTACATTACCCGGCGTTGGTGGCTGATCGCACAACTAATGAAATGGGCGCCAGGTTGGCTGTATCATCGGGTGGGATGAATGTACGATGCACGATATGCGAAGTTTGAAGTTTCGCGTTTAAAGTTTCAAAAATTCGCGTTAAATATTGTGCAAATGTCCATCGATTATTTTCCCAAGTCATATATCCAATAAAGATTGGCGTAAATTCGTTACAATTCGTCTTATTCGTGAGAAAAAGATTGGCCTAAATTCGTTACAATTATTGTTATTCGTGAGAAAAAGATTAGCGTAAATTTGTTACAATTAGTGTTATTCGCGTTACAATGAACGATCATTTCGAAGCACAGAAAAATATGAAAGCCTCCGGCTATACGGCATTGATATGCGGATTATTGCTGGCGATTTTTTTATTTGTGAAATGGACGTTGCCAGAAATTCCACCTCCTCCGATCGATGAGGGCATTGAAGTAAATCTTGGCAACAGCGACCAGGGACTTGGAACAAATCAACCATTCCTTCCAGGCAAGCCTGCGCCGAGTGATCGGCACGCATATACTCCTCCCAAACCTTCAGTGGCAGAGAACAATGATGTAAAGGATGTAGAAACGGATGACAAGGATCCTGATGCTCCCGCTATCATCAAGCCGACCGTCACAAAGCCGAATGCAACAAAAGTTCCTGACAAGGAAGTCGTGAAAAATACACCGGTTAAAAATCCCGAACCTGTGAGTACACCCGCGCCTCCAGCGCCAAAACCCAAAGCAGTTTTTAAAGGAGTGAACGGAAGCGGAACAGGTGGTAATGAAGCTGACAGTTATAAGAAGGGAGGGAATGAAGGAATTGCAGGAGGTTCCGGTGACCAGGGAAGGCCGGGTGGAGATCCTGATTCAAAAAATTATAGCGGACCTGGCGGAAGCGGAAATTCCGGTGTCAGCATATCACGAGGGCTCCAGGGAAGACGTATAACCGGCTTGCCATCGTTTGAGGACGACTTCAATGAAAATGCAAAAATAGCCGTTGACATCAAAGTTGATGAGAATGGAAGAGTCACATCGGCCGCCTATCAACCAAGAGGCTCTACAACTTCAAATGCCTCACTAAAAGCAATCGCTATCCGTAAAGCCAACCAGGTAAAATTTAATTCCGGCGGCGAATCTGCTGGCACATTAATCTTTAATTTCAAGTTGAGAAACTAAGCGCACTAATCCTTCCTATATATAGCATAAAACCTGTGAAGTTTAATAAACCTCACAGGTTTTTTCTTTTGTAGATTTGCGCCCTGTTATGAATTACCAGCAAACTATTGATTATTTGTTCACACGCCTTCCCATGTTCAGTCGCCTCGGGGCGAATGCGATCAAAATAGATATCACCAATACTGTTCAATTGTGTGAATCGCTGGGAAATCCTCATACCAAATTCAAATCAGTTCATGTCGCAGGTACAAACGGCAAGGGTTCAGTGAGCCATATGCTGGCCGCAATCTTACAAACTGCGGGCTACAAAACCGGTTTATACACATCTCCGCATTTAAAGGATTTCCGCGAACGTATACGGATCAATGGTGAGATGATACCGCAGCAACTTGTTGTTGACTTTGTGCAAAGTATGCAATCCGACATAGAAGAATTGAATCCGTCATTTTTTGAAATTACGGTTGCGATGGCATTTGATTTCTTTGCAAAAGAAAAAGTGGATATAGCGATCGTGGAAGTCGGGTTAGGAGGAAGGCTGGACAGCACAAACATTATAACTCCTGAGCTATCGATTATTACCAATATCAGTTGGGATCATATGAACGTCCTGGGCGATACTCTCGAGAAGATCGCTTATGAAAAAGCGGGAATCATTAAGAACCAGACTCCTGCTATCGTGGGAGAATCTTCGCCTGTCACGAAATCAATATTTGAAAACGTGTCCGATGAAAAGAAAGCCCCTCTTGTGTTTGCAGACCAGGTTCGTTACGTTTCGGGTTGGAAATATGAAAAAACGCACTTGTCAGTGGAGATCGCAAACCGCTTGAAAGATGACCATCAGGTATACTCTTTAGATCTTACCGGGTACTACCAGACTAAAAATCTGATAACCGTTTTAGAAGCTGTTGCCGGGTTGAAAAATAAAAACTGGAGGATTTCTGAAGCGCATGTCCAAAAAGCTTTGCAGCAGGTAAAAAAATTAACCGGCTTGCATGGCCGCTGGGAAGTCATACATCAACATCCTACGATTGTACTGGATGTCGGTCACAATCCGGATGGAGTAAAACAAATCGTGGCACAGATTGAACTCACCGACTACAACGACCTCCACATCATTATTGGTATGGTAAAGGATAAAGAAGTTGAACGGATATTGGCGTTGCTTCCCAAAGAAGCCAACTATTATTTTACGAGAGCACATATTCCAAGAGCAATTCCCGAAAACGAATTATATGAGCGAGGAAAGAATGCTGGTCTGAAAGGAAATCAGTATCCCAATGTTAATACAGCCCTTCAGGCAGCAAGGAAAGAAGCAGCAAAACAAGACCTTATTGTAGTATGTGGTAGCGTGTTTGTGGTGGGAGAAGTGGAATATTGAATGTCTTTTTTTCGGTAAAGCTCTCATCCTCTAAAAGATTCCAAAGTCGAAATCCCAAAGCCAATCTCAACAGCAAACTGAACTTCAAAACTCCAGAGGACTCTCGACTTCCAAACTACCACTTCATCTCCCCTATCCTTTCCATCGCGTACATGATAGTCGTTACGTGCATTGCCTGGAGGATTTTGTGTTCGTTGAGCAATTGCTTCACCTCATCTATTGACAACAGCACAACTTCAATCTCTTCGTTGTGATCCAGTTGCTGCTCGGTAATTTTTTTGCCGCCGGTTGCGAGGAACATGTGCATCCAATTGTTATTGGTCGATGGATTTGGAGATATTTTACCGAGGTATTGGTATTGTGAAAATTCATACCCGGTTTCCTCGAGGAGTTCCCTGCCTATTGCCTTTTCGAGCGATGGATCAGTATCATCAACACATCCACCCGGAATCTCGATAATCGTTTCTTCAATCGCGTGCCTGTACTGACGAACCATGACGATTTTATTATCTTCAGTCAAAGCAACGGCAGAAACCCAGGTGGGAAATTCATATACATAATAAGGAGAGACAATTTTTCCGTCCGGCTTCTCGCATATATCTCTTCGCACGGTGAACCATGTGTCTTTAAACAAGTACTCAGAACTCAGCGTTTTCCAGTTCATGTACGATTTAAGATTTAATTGAATATTTAATATTTTCAAGTAACTGTACACAAAGTCCAATCCAATATTAAATCTTAATATAAAATATTACACTTCAACCCCACCCTTTGTTTTCCCTGAGCGTTGTAATATGCGCCACATGATGTTTTCCATGCCAGGCATACATTCCCAGCAGATGCCAAAGCGTAAATTTTTTATTGTGTTCGGGATGAACAACGGTTCTGTTCCAATCTTCATCACTTAAATTTTTGATCGTCGCATAAAACCGTGCATGCAGGGCATGAAGTAAGGTAAGTGATATATTAATCGGCACGGTTTCAATATCATTCAGTTCGGCCCAGAGTTTCTCTTCATAAGGCCGAATTGCGGGATTTTCTTCCGTTAACCCCAACTTAAACCTACAATACGCATTGATATGACTATCTGCGACATGGTGTACAAGTTGCTTCACTTTCCATCCGCCATCACGATATGGAGTATTCAACTGCGCTTCATCAAGATTCTGAATTGAATTTTCTAACGTTTGCGGAAAAAATTTAATATCGTTTAGCCATTCCTGTTTTTGCTTTTCAGAAAACGGCATTGGTTCATACTTGCCGATGGGATAACGAGGGTCCATTTTTAATTTGAAAATTTGAAAATTTGAAAATGTAGTTAACTATAAGTTGTTATGTGGTCGAGGCGAAAAATTTGAAAATTGAAGATTTGAAAATAATTTGAAAATCTGAAAATCTTAAAATCTTCAAATTTTCAAATCATTCTTCCCTTAGCGCATGTCCCGTCAAATGAATAAACACATCTTCTAAATTTGCCTGCTTCACTTCTTTTGGCCGTTCAAAGCCGGTGGCGACTAACTCGTCTATCAGTTTATCTGGTGAATCGAGTGCGATAATTTTACCACTATCGATAATGGCCACACGGTCACAGAGGTATTCGGCTTCATCCATATAATGCGTTGTGATAATCACCGTCGTGCCTTTTTCGCGTATGCTCCGTACGAGGTCCCACAGATTTCTTCGAGCCTGGGGATCGAGACCTGTGGTGGGCTCATCCAAAAATATGATTGCGGGGGAATTGATCAATGTAGTGGCAATTGAGAACCGTTGTTTTTGACCTCCGCTTAACTCCTTGAATTTGTTTTTCGCCTTGTCTTCGAGATTTACCTGATTCAACAATTCTTTGTGATCGACTTTTCGATTGTACAAACCTTCAAATAATTCAATCAGCTCTACAAGGTTTAATCCAGGATAGAATCCAGTAGTCTGTAACTGAACGCCAATCACTTTTTTTATTTCGTCGGGATTTTTATCAAGGTTAAATCCATTCACCCAGACCTGGCCGGACGTTTTGCCGCGCAACGTTTCAATAATCTCCAACGTTGTCGATTTGCCTGCACCGTTTGGACCAAGCAGACCAAATATTTCACCTTCATACACATCAAAGCTGATTCCCTTCACTGCTTCGAAAGAGCCATATTTCTTATGAAGATCTTTAACTGAAATAATAACCTTGCCCATAAGCCAAATACAATTAAGCAACAAGATAGGGAAGCCTATTTGGATAAAAGCAGTTCCATTCTTACATCAGCCGTGACGTAAGGGGAATTTTCTGTTGAGATATGATAGAATCCATATTTCTTATACAAATTCAGAGCGGTCTGCAACTGGCTGTTGGAATACAGGGTTACCTTTTTCGCATCCCATGAACGCGCAGTGTCGAGGCATTTTTCAATCAGCAGTTTACCGATTCCCTTTCCGCGCCAATCAGTAGCCACCGCCATTTTCGCTAATTCGTATACCCCATCTTCTTCTTTTATCAAAGCTGCACTTCCTACCATTTGGTTGTCATCAGCCGCTATATAAATAACACCACCGCCGTCTAATATGGTTCCTCTTGGATCATCCAGAACTTCAAGATCATGCGATTCAGCGAGGTTGTATTTTTCGAGCCACTCAATATTCAACCTTTTGAAGTCCTCGTGATACTTATCCTCATAATTAATAATTCTTATCATACTATTTAAAAGATGTGAAGTTCAGTCGGCCTAAAGCCTTGATGAAACAATTTAAACATCGTAAGGATCCTGGTTAGCCATCAACTGAACTTCCAATTCTTGCATCATTCCCCGGCTACCAATGAATAACGGTGACCGCTGGTGTAATGAAGTCGGTTGGATATCGAGGATCCTCTGTGTACCGTCCGTTGCTTTACCCCCGGCTACCTCGGTGATAAATGCAAGCGGGTTACACTCGTACAGGAGGCGAAGCTTTCCCTTAGGCCTATCGATGGTCCCCGGGTACATAAAGATGCCGCCTTTGATCAGATTGCGATGCACGTCAGAAACCATGCTCCCTATATAACGTTGAGTGTATGGACCACCGTTCGTGTTGTTTTTTTGCTGGCAAATCGTGATATACCTTCTCACTTTTTCGTCGTACTGGAAATAGTTGCCGTGATTTACCGAGTAGATCTTACCAAATTCGGGACACCTGATATTCGGATGACTAAGGCAGAATTCTCCTATCGAAGGATCAAGTGTAAATCCGTTAACGCCACGACGGGTTCCATAAACGAGCATTGTAGATGACCCGTAAACAATGTATCCCGCCGCCACCTGGTTGCGACCCGGCTGCAAAAAATCTTCCTTTGATGCCAGGCTACCTTTGGAGGTTACCCGCCTGTACACTCCAAAGATGGTTCCGATAGAAACGTTCACATCTATGTTGCCGCTGCCATCCAATGGATCGAAGAGGCATACATACTTTGAATTTTTGCTAACGTCATCGTCAAAAGAAATATAATCATCCAATTCTTCGCTACCGATGCCTGCACAACTGATCCCATGCTGGAGTACACCCATGAACTGGTTATTTGCAAAGACATCCAGCTTTTTTACATCCTCTCCCTGGACGTTTATACTACCATCATCACCCAGGATATCCACGAGGCCGGCTTTATTCACTTCAACGTTTACCCGCTTTGCAGCAAGTCCCATATCTCTCAATAAACCGCTCAATTCGCCGGTTGCATGAGGGAACTGGCGAAGCTGTTGGATAGTAAACTCATCTAAGGTTAAAATGTTCCGGTTGACTGAACTCATATAAGGAGATTTAGAAGGCTAGCAAATGTAAGAGATATTGTAGTAAGTCGGGAGTTGCGGGTCGAGAGTCAAAGAAGGAAGAACTATAATTCATGAAAGATGTATGAGATTAGAAATACGAAGTTTGTTAAATCCATACGAAGTTGCAATTTTAAAGAGTCAATTATGCTTCTCCATCCTGCCTCCTGACTCCAGACCACCGACTCTAGACTGACTCCCGACTGAAGACTCCTTATATTTGCGATCAATTTTATAGCAGATGAAAGTGTTCAAGTTCGGCGGAGCAAGCGTAAACAGTATAGACAGGATCAAGAATGTGGCCAATATAGTTCAAAATTATTCCGGCGAGAAGTTATTGATCGTTGTTTCTGCCATGGGAAAAACGACAAATGCCCTCGAAAAGGTTGTAGAAGCTTTTTACAACAACAAGCAAGATGAGGCTTTGCAATTGTTCCACGTTATCAAAGCGAGTCATGAAAACACGTTAAAGTACCTTGTCAACAGAAATTGGCAGGCGGCAACAATACAGCTGAATAACTTTTTTACAGAAATCGAGTGGCTATTACATGACAAGCCTGCGAGAGAATTTGACTACTACTATGACCAGGTTGTATGCGTTGGCGAATTATTATCTACTGCGATCGTTAGCGCTTATCTAAAGGAGTCAGGTATCGATAACAAGTGGATTGATGTTCGGGATATATTCAGGACAGATAACAATTTTCGTGATGCCAACATCGATTGGAAGTTTACAGAAAATAAAGTGAAGAACGAGATCCGAAGCTTGTTTGAGAATACAGATATTGTGCTCACCCAGGGTTTTATTGGCGCGACCGATGAAAATGAAAGCACTACCCTGGGAAGAGAGGGCAGTGACTACACAGCAGCTGTTTTTGCGAACATGTTAAACGCAGACAGCCTTACCATTTGGAAAGATGTGGAAGGCGTAATGAATGCGGATCCCAAACAATTTCCGGAAGCAATGTTTATCAGTGAGCTGACTTACGACGATGTGATAGAAATGGCGTATTACGGAGCGCAGATCATTCATCCGAAAACCATTAAACCTTTACAAAACAAAAGTATTCCCTTTCTTGTTAAGTGCTTTCTTGATAAAAACATGCCAGGCACGGTGATCCATACAAAGAAACTGAAAGGACTTCCGCCATTAATTGTCTTAAAAAATAAACAGGTACTGATTCATTTGCATTCAAAAGATTTTTCATTCGTTGGTGAGAAGCCTATAGCTGAACTATATCATCTATTACATGATATCCGCGTAAAACCAAACCTTATACAGACCGGCGCAGTTACCATCCAGATTTGCCTCGACGATCATAGTGATAAAATCGAAAAGGTGGCACTTGCAGCATCTGAACTGTTCGAGGTACAAGTAGAAAGAGACCTTACTCTCTTAACTATCAGGCATTACAATGAAGAGATCCTTCAAAAAATGGTTGCGGGAAAGAAAACGGAATTACGACAGCAATCTCCGGATACAGTTCAATTGTTGATACGGTAAATCCATTTTGAATGTGGCGCCGTAAAAAGGTTTGACTATAACACCAGAACAACCAATAAAAATGCGCCTAGCCATATCAAGCCGCCAATCACGGACCATAGGAAGGTGGAGCTACTTCTCCCCTCCAACAGGTAAGCGATCAGTACTCCAAGTGGCCCAAGCACAAGACCCAGGATGAAACCAAGGATATCGAAATTGTTGGTGTCAATTTCTCTGGCCATCAAAATCAAATCAACAGGCTTGTTTTTCTTAACCATCTTTTTCACCTTAACCTGTGCAAGCTTCAATGCTAACTGTTGCGGAAGTGAAAGTTTTTTTCCAGTCAGTTGGCGATATTTTCGAGGAGTAAGTAAGAGGAAATCGTTTATTGTCATGCCCGCAAATTGTGATGGCCTCGCAGGTTCCGCTACAGGATAAGCATCAATCTCATTACGCTGAGTCGTGAACGCGGAGGATGATGAATAAAATAACAGGACAACGAAAAGCGAAATGCCTAATTTAAGGACTTGTTTCATGGTTGAAGTTTTGGTGTAGAAGCAAGGCCTGGTGATCGGAAACTTAAACCTTTGCCTGGAAGAACTTGTAAACATTGAATTTGATCTCTGCAAATATCTGTAAATACCATGCCACTTGTATCCTATTATACTGAACAGCTTGATCACCATTCGACAAAATTAAAAGCAATTCAACGAAGGATTGTACTGGTTGCTACGGTGCGGCTTATCGCTTTTATTGCAACAGCTTTCTTTGCATATGGATACTTTCGGTATGGTGGGTGGCTGACTGCAATGGCTGCTATTCTATCTTTGCTTGCTTTTGTTCTTCTAGTGAGATACAATTTCTGGTTGAATGATGAACGGGCACTGTTACAAAAAATTGTTTTCATAAATACCAATGAACTCAATGTCCTTAATGATCAGGCGAATGGTTTTGACGATGGGCAAAAGTTTTTGTCCGACGATGGCTTTGGAAATGATATCGATATTTTCGGCCAGCGATCGCTATTTCATCTTATCAACCGTACAACCACCAGTCATGGCCTAGCTCAATTGGTAGGTGCGCTGCAAAATCCTATGGCGGGCAAACCTGATATCGAAAATTATCAGCAAGCAATAAACTCACTTTCCCAACAAACCAGTATCAGGCAATTAGTAACGGCGCATGGTTTGTTACATGACGAAAAAGAAGGCAATCTTCATGCGATCGGATCCTGGTTGCATACCCGCAATCAATTACATGCCTCGGTATTGGTCCGCATTATTCAGTGGGTATTGCCGGTTTGTAACATAGCTGCGTTGCTCTATTATTGGTCCACCGATAATTACATTCCGTTGGGAATAACAGTTGCAATGAGCTGGTTAACCATTGCCGGATTTCTATCATATATTTCATCCCAGCACATCTTACTCGGAAAAAAGCAGGCGATTCTTGATCAGTATGCTTCAATTCTGAAAGTATTTTCAGGTGTGCAGCCTGGATCTTCCAGTCTGCTCCTGGACTTACAACGCGACGCAACAAAAGCCTTCTCTGCTATTAATAAACTATCGAGGTTGTCTGGCCTATTCGATCAAAGATTGAATTTCGTTGTGAATATATTCCTAAATAGTTTTCTTGTGTACGACCTTCAATGTCTATATGCGCTTGAAACCTGGAAGATAAATAACAAGGCCTTTTTCGAAAGATGGATACGTTGTGTCGGAAATATAGAATCACTCAATTCATTTGCCACGTTTGCGTATAACAACCCCGAATTCTGCTTTCCTGTTGTTCTGGAAAACGGATTGGTAATAGAAACCGCCGGACTCGCGCATCCATTGATTCCTGTTAAGGAGCGTGTACGAAACGATATTCAACTTGGCCGCGCCTATAAGTTTGCATTGGTTACCGGATCAAATATGTCGGGCAAGACCACTTTCTTAAGAACAGTCGGGATAAATCTTTTGCTCGCTCAATGCGGAGCGCCTGTTTGTGCCAGGTCGTTTTCTTTCACGCCCATGCACTTGCTCACTGCCATACGAATCAGTGATTCGTTGCAGCTCCATACTTCTTATTTTATGGCGGAGCTTCAGCGATTACAGAACATTATTAAATATCTTGAATCGGGAAAGCCTGCATTGGTGCTCGTGGATGAGATACTGCGCGGTACAAATTCCGATGATAAATCGCACGGATCAGAGGAATTCATTAAAAAGATCATTTCGTTTAACTGCTTAACACTTTTTGCGACACATGATCTTTCTTTAAGTCTAATGGAAGATAACTTTCCGGGAGTTATAGGCAACTACTGTTTCGAAAGTACTATTGTAAACGATGAACTTTTCTTTGATTACAAGTTACGCGCAGGAGTTGCAAAAAATAAGAACGCTTCCTTCTTAATGAAAAAAATGGATATTATCTGATGATTGAGCTTTTACGAGCTTTAAAAATCAGTAAGTTTATAAAATTAACATTCTGATGCAACCATAATCATATCCAGATTACCTGTTATGTGATTTGATGTATACATTTGTTTTTTACCATCTATGAAAGTATTGTTTTCCTGCCTGCTCTCGCTCCTGTTTTTCTCTGGTTACGGGCAAACAGATATTTCCCGCCGGCCTAAGATTGGCCTCACTTTGAGTGGGGGCGCTGCGAAGGGACTAGCACATATTGGCATACTTAAAGCGATCGACTCCGCAGGATTAAAAGTCGATTTACTCACTGGCACCAGTATGGGCAGCGTTATCGGTGCCTTATATGCTGCTGGATATTCAGGCAACGAGATAGAACAACTCGCCCGCAAGGTGGATTGGGATATACTTCTTTCCAATCAATCCACTCTTCGCTCATTACTGATGGCGGAAAAAGAAGAATACAGCAGGTATGCGGTGGAGCTTCCCTGGGTAAGCAATGGATTCAAATTGCCGACGGGGGTGCTCCAGGCAGAAGAACTATGGTTAAAACTTTCAGAGCTTTTCTTCCCCGTATATAACATAAAAAACTTTGGCGATTTTTCAATCCCTTTTAAATGCATTGGAACTGATATTGCAACTGGCGAGGCTGTTGTGCTGGATAAGGGAGAAATAGTTACAGCCATCCGTTCAAGTATGGCTATCCCCTCGCTGTTTACCGCGGTGGAATATGACGGACGAAGACTGGTAGATGGAGGGATTGTGAGGAATTTTCCCGTATCAGATGTGAAGGCGATGGGTGCTGATATTGTGATCGGAAGCCAGGTCGCAACCGGATTATTACCGAAAGAAAAATTAGTGAACGCGTTCCAAATCCTGCTTCAGGTAGCTTTTCTGAGAGAAGCCGAAGAAAATAAGAAAGGCGTTGAAATGTGCGATATCTACATTGCAATGCCTATGGAAAATTATAACGCAGGCAGCTTTAACCGGTCGACAGAGATCCTTGAATTTGGTCTCAAAGAAGGAAGAAAAATTTATCCCCGCTTAAAAATGCTTGCCGATTCGTTGAATCAGTTATACGGTCCCCCACTAAATACACCGAGTCGATTGCCAATCGTGGATTCAATAAAAATATCTTCGTTTGACATCACTGGTTTGAATAATACTACCACAGATTTTTTTATGCATATGATGGGGTTTCAAACAAACCGTTTCTATACGGCTTCACGCCTTACTAAAATGGTTCGTAAACTATTTGGAACGCGTTACTATAACCGAATTGTATATTCGCTGAAACCCCAGGAAGATGGAAGTTCAAAAATTGTATTCGACGTCACTGAGAACCCATTAACCTTTGCCAAACTAGGAATTCATTATAACACATTTACGGGTATAGGAATCATCGCGAACCTTACTGCACGAAACTTTTTCTTACCACATTCCCGCAGTATGGTCACATTCAATGTGGGAGACAACTTCCGAGTCCGTGGGGAACATCTTCAATACCTTGGAAGGGGTAAGAACGTTGCTATGGTTCTTGGAACCCAGTATGACCGCCTTGATTTTACAACGTACAATAGGTTCAGAAAAGACGGATTGTATTCCATGCAGTTTTTTAAAGCCGCTGCGAATATGCAATATTCAGGAAACAGGAATTTCACAGTAGGCATTGGCACCAGATACGAGTGGCTCAAATACAAACCGAGTGTCCAGTCCATTTTTGAAATAAGTGGAAAAAATGAGTTTGTAAACTCGTATACATATGCCGCTTTAAATACCCTTGACAAAAATATCTATCCACGTCGTGGGTGGAAGGTGGATGCAGAACTGGGATGGGTCTATAATCAAAGTCCCAGTGTACAATATTTCTCAAATGGCGAACCCATCGCAAATGTTGATTCCCTGGGAATCATATATAACAACTTTACACGGGCTACGCTGAATGCTGAAATGTATTTGCCTTTACGTTCCCGTTCAACGGTCTTCACCGTAATTCAATCTGGTATCAATTTGGATTACAAGCAAAATACTCTCAACGATTTTGTCGTTGGAGGAATGACCAAGCTTTTTCGAAATCAGATCATATTTGCCGGCCTCGAAGAAGGGACCATAACGACACCGAGTGTGGCATCCCTGCAACTGGGATACCGCTACGAGTTATTTAATAATGGATTTTTGCTATTCCGTACAAATGTTCTTGTGAATAATTTTATCAGTACGAATAATTTGCTACAGAAGCGAAACTTTTTATCCGGTCATGCGTTGAGTTTCGGTTATAATTTTGCACTCGGACCTCTTGAAGTGAGTGCAATGTATAGCGATCAAACCGGAAAATTTCATTCTTACATTAACCTGGGCATCAGCTTTTGACCTCAGCATGTGCCTTAATAAAGTCGCTGACCAAATAGCTTATAAGCTTTCCCGTGCTTTCATTTTTCCTACCGTCGCTTAGGTGAGTAGCGCCTTCACATATATGCACATATGCTACTTTGCTATCAACTGCAGCAAAGGAAATGTACTGTCGCGCATGTAATGCTAAAATACCGCAAGGAGATACAGCGCTCGACAGAATGTTTTGTATACAGTCAAGATCCAACTCAACACCCGTATATGTGTCTTCCGTGAACCCGGTTGCATGAGCGATTGCCTGGGTAAAGTTCTTTTTTTCGTGTATGAAAATATCCTCGTAAGTGATGAAGTCAAGAAATGGATTATTTACAATATCCAACCATACGTTTTGTGGCAAATAGTTTTCATGCAATCCAACCACGCAATATTTCTGAAGATACCCGTCTTCTTCTGCATACCGGAAACCGTTTCCGCTGTGCCTGCCTTCAGTCGGCCGAAAATCGGCATGCGCGTCAAGGTTAATGCAATTAATTTGGGCAAGAGGAATTTTTTCCGCTTTATGTAATCCTTTCGCAGATCCTTTAATTAACGGATATGAATTATTGTGTCCACCGCCAATTACAATGGGAATTCTGTCAAGCGCCGTCACTTGCTTAATCAGTTCTTCTACTTCTTCATCAATGGTAATGACAGCATGGCGATAAGCGTCTATACGTTCCTGGTAATTGTGGGCGTTTTGTTCGATCAGGTATTTCATGTCGCCGAAATCAAAATGCCCGAGTAAAAGCAATTCATCGCCACTAACAAAATCATTGCTTTGTGTATTCAGTAAACTCGTGAGGAACGGCACCCATACTGAATCGGTACCGCCTACCCCATGATTTGCCCTTACACCGATATCTTCAGGAATGCCGATCAAAACATACTTAGCGGAAGATTTTTGCAAAGAGAATTCTAATTGCGGTCTTTCGCCCAAACACTCTATCCTCTCACCAAGCTTGGTCTCAAAACGGCGGATCTTCGTGAGAGAAAGTATGTCGTGTTTATTATAGAATTTGAAATGTTTCATGTAATAAATATAAACGATTTGGCATCAACGCAGTTCAAGCCAGTTTCCCCGGATCATTACCTTTTCTATCAGGTTCGATCCAAATGCGTACGGCAAATAGGCCAGCGATGGGATTGACTTCGTCATAATAAGATTTGCTTTTTTGCCAATCCCAATTGTGCCGAGATTGTTCTGCAACTCCATAGCGCAGGCGCCGTTCAAAGTGGCTGCATTGATTGCCTCCCCGGGCAACATTCTCATTTGTATGCAACTCATCGCAACTACAAGATTCATGTTTCCACTAGGACTCGATCCGGGATTGAAATCCGATGCCAATGCAACAGCGCATCCCGAATCGATCAACTTCCGTGCGGGTTGAAAGGGCATTCGAAGAAAGAAGGCAGCGGAAGGCAACAACGTACAGACTCCCTTCCAGGTGCCGCTTTTAGATGCGTTTCCAAGTAGAGAAATCTCATCTTCTGTAAGCGTTTCGAGGTGATCAAGAGATAGAGCATTCAATTGAATTCCAGTTTCAACACCACCAATACTATTTAGTTGATTCACGTGCAGTTTCGGTTTAAGGCCGTATGACATGCCAGCCCTACAGATAGTATCCGTTTCTTCGGCGGAAAAGAAACCATTCTCACAGAAAACGTCAATATAGTCGGCTAAGTTTTCAGCTGCTATTGCAGGAAGCATTTCGTGAATGATCAAATTGATATATCCCTCGTGATCTTCTTGGTACCCTGGCGGGTATGTATGAGCTCCGAGAAAAGTCGATTTAATATAGAGGTTTGATCGTTCCCTCAATTTTTTTATCACCCTCAACATCGTTAATTCTGATTCGGTCGTTAAGCCATAACCGCTTTTGATCTCAACTGCTCCTGTGCCCAGTTTTGAGAGTTCCTCCAATCTCTTCCAGGCCCGGTTGAACAACTCGTCTTCGGAAATTTCTTGCAGCTTGCTGGCAGAATTAATAATTCCGCCCCCTTTTGCTGCTATCTCGGCATAACTTAAGCCTTTTATTTTGTCGAGGAATTCTTGCTCCCTGCTTTCTGCAAATACGAGATGGGTATGGCTGTCGCACCAACACGGAAGGATCATTTTCCCGGAGCTTTCAATGGAATTTGATCCTAACCTGGATCCCGGAATCTTAGACATAGGGCCAAAGTCAGCAATTTCGTCATCCTCAACAACCAGGTATGCGTTTTCAACAGACGGTAGATTTTGTAGTTCCCTCCCATACAACAGCTCAGATTTTTCGCGGGTGTTGACAAGTAATTTTATATTGGTGAAGATTGTGGTCATTTATCTGTCTTTTCTATGAAACATTCCATTTGGCGGCCATTGGCCGAACAATTCAGCCCGTTTCCCATTTTGGATTCATTGACCCCATCAACTTATGCTTTTTGTCCCGAGACGATTTCTTGACTTCTTTTTTCTCTTGATAATGTCTCTGTAATGTACTTGAACTCCTCGTAATAAATTAATAAATGACACGTGTACCTGCCGAAAGATGCCCCGACTATTTGATGGTATATTAAAATACACCTGGAATATTCGGTAAAGACTTAATGGCATTCGCTTCTCTTTTGTGTTCTCCTGTGTTATCTATGTGCTCGTCGTGAACCTCTGATTGTTCAGCTAAGGAGTTGACGAAGAACTCAACGAGAAGACACAAAGAACAGGATGCAGGATCGCATCATGTCACAGATAGTGGTTGACCATACTGGACTTGAAATGACTGCTATTGCTCATACGGCAAAATGACACAAAGAATATGATCGATAATCAAATTCCGGGTCGCGGCATAGTATTTATAACTTCGTCTATATCCCATTAACAATTAACCGCTATGCAGTTTCCCGATTTCGCTGACCCATCGGTATGGATAAGCCTGCTCACGCTGGCTTTCCTGGAGATCGTTCTCGGCGTTGACAACATTATTTTTATTTCAATTGTAGCCAGTAAGCTTAAAGAAGACAAACAGGAACGAGCAAGAAAGATGGGTTTGATCCTTGCGATGTTCTTTCGGATTGGATTGTTACTTACTATAACCTGGATGATCAGGCTCACCACACCCCTGTTCACTATTGATTTCATAAAAGGCGCAGACAAGCAACCTGTCGGTATAAGTTGGAAAGACATCATTCTATTTGCTGGCGGCATATTCCTGATTGCTAAAAGCACGCTGGAGATTCATCATAAGCTTGAACAATCGAGTCAGCCAGAGACTGCAAAAACATATTCCGGATTTAACGCGGTGATCATCCAGATCATCCTGGTAGATGCGGTATTTTCCTTTGATTCGATCCTTACCGCGATTGGATTGGTGGAAAACGTGGTGATAATGATTATCGCGGTTGTTATTTCGATGCTTGTAATGATCGGCTATTCGGGAATCATTACACGATTTATCAACAAGCATCCCACTTTCCAGATGCTTGCTCTTACATTTTTAATAGTGATCGGTATCTTGCTCGTTGCTGAAGCCTTTCATCAAACGATCAGTAAGAGTTATGTATATACCGCGATCGCATTCTCATTGACGGTAGAGCTACTAAACATGCGGTTACGGAAGAATCAACAACCGGTGCAATTGAATACAGGCACTCGCGACCATAACAAACCGCCGGAAACTAAAACCTCGTAAAAGTTCCTCCTTTGTGTCCTTTATGAGTATACTGAGGGCGTTCCAGATTTAATAGAGGTTACAAATTGTTCCAGGAATGGCAACACGTCCTCCTGTGACATCAGGTTATATTTCGCACTACTGGCGGCATTTCCTACCTTAATAGTTACTGCCAACCGTTCAAGAGTCCTGAACATATCTTCATCGGTGGCATCATCACCCATGCATAAGATAAAGTCCGGGCGAAACATGTTTATGAGCTTGGTGGCAGTAATACCTTTGTCTATCCCTGTCATTCGTATCTCGAGCACTTTGTTACCATCGATGATCTGAAGAGAAGTATTTACCGTTAATTGTTGTAACGAATTCAACAATTCCCTCGAGCGGATAAACCCAAGGTCAGGATTTGTATTCCGGTAATGCCATGTTAATGTATTCCTTTTTTCTTCGACAAATGAACCGGCACACCGGGTAGTGAATAATTGTAAAATCGGTCTTATCTGGTCTTTCCATTCTGGCATCACCGTCGATTGCTGCTCCCAGTTTCCTTTTTTCTTCTTTATAAATGCTCCATGCTCAGCCACCATGTGAATCGGCAAATGACCAAGCCATTTGTCGAGGGTTTCGGTATCACGCCCACTTATGATCACAATCTCATTCCTCGCATCAAAACAAAGTTTTTGCAATACTTCAAGTACTTCTGCTGAAGGTTCAGCCCTTGAAGGAAAATTTGTGAAGGGCGTCAAAGTTCCATCATAGTCGAGCAGGATGCAGCGTTTCTGGGCTATTTCAAAATCGCCTACAATCGCTTTTATCTGTTTAGGAGAAAGCAACCTCACACTCGTTTTCTCCTGGAATTGTTTAATGTTATCCAACTGTTCTAAAAAGTCATTCACCCAACGCACTACATCATACTGCTTCAAACGGTCTTGCATCATCGACATTCGCTCGATCTGTTCGTTCGCCGGCATTGTTAATGCTGTATTAATAGCCTTTGCCACTTCTTCTGAATCTGTAGGGTTCACCAGCAATGCTTCGTTGAGTTCACTGGCAGCTCCTGTCAGTTCACTTAGTATTAAAATGCCTGTTCTTTCAGTACGGCTGGCAACAAATTCTTTTGCGACCAGATTCATTCCGTCGCGCAACGGGGTGATCAATGCTACATCCGCCGCTTTATAGAAGGCTGAAAGCTCGTAAAATGTGAGGTGATTGTACCGGTAATTAATCGGCTGCCAGTGAAAGGTTGAGAATCTTCCATTGATAGTACTGATCTTTTCTTCTATATCCCTTTTCCGTTTGTAGTAGGTTGGTATTGCATCGCGGGAAGGAACAATATTCAAGACAAAAATCACCTTTTCACGCCACTCGGGAAAGCGCTCGAGGAATTCTTCAAATCCTTGCAGGCGGAACATTAAGCCTTTCGAATAATCCAATCTGTCTACTGAAAAAATAATTTTGCTGAATTTCAGTTTCTCAACAACTACGTTTTTTAATTTCTTCACATCCTCATTCGCATTTGCATCTTGAAATTTTTCAAAGTCGATCCCAATTGGAAATAATTCGGCTTTGATCAGCCGTTTTCCATACTGAATGATGTTAAACTGGCTATCTACTTTCAATATCATTTTAGCCGACTGGATAAAGTACTGCACATAATCATGGGTGTGAAACCCGATCAGATCGGCTCCAAGCATACCTTGTAAAACGGCCGTTTTCCAGTTGTTAGGCAACAACCTGAAGATTTCATAAGATGGAAAAGGAATATGAAGAAAAAATCCAATAGTAAGATCTGACCTCTTTTTCCTTAGGATTTGAGGGAGTAGCATCAACTGGTAATCATGAATCCAGATGATGTCACCTTTCTTCGCAATCGCAAGGATTTTTTCCGCAAATAAAAAATTTACCTGTATATAGGCTTCAAAAAACTCCCTATCATACTGTGCAAGGAATGGAAAGTAATGAAACAGCGGCCAGATGGTCGAGTTAGAAAATCCGTTGTAGTAGTTTTCATAGATGTCGGGCCGAATATAGATAGGCTCAACCTTGAAATTGGAGCTTTTAATCTCTTTATCTTTTACCTTCTTCCATATCTGGGGAGAAAAGTCCACACTACCTATCCAAATATGTTCTTTGAACTTTCGTGAATCGGGATTATTCTTTTCGAAGTAGCTTTTTAATGCCGAAACCAAACCACCGGAACTTTGTCTGAGTTGGAAGTTGTCTCCATTTCTTTCTACGGAAAACGGCAAACGATTCGATACTATTATCAGGCGGTTCATGTATAGGCTATAGATTTTGCAATATTACCCAAAAATTGAGCCATTTACATAGTATAATAGGGAATAACGCACATGCAAAAGTTAGGGATGATACAAAGTAAAAAAGAGTTCATTGCTGAACTCTTTTGCTATAAAGACGTGAAAAGGTCTTACCATCTTTTGTTGCTTCCGCCGCTGCGTGAAAAACCGCCGCTTCCCGCCTGCTTTTCCCTGGCCACTGAAACTGATAAAGCCCTTCCTTCAATTTCTTTATTGTTCAGTGCCGTCATCGCCTCTTTTCCACTTTCTTCCGATGACATTTCAACAAATCCAAACCCACGTGATCTGTCTGTCATCTTATCCATAATAACTTTGGCCGAAGTGACTTCGCCAAATTTTGAAAACAAAGTCTTTAAGTCTTCCGAAGTTGTGTGAAAACTTAAATTCGAAACATAAATGTTCATAAAACGAAAAATTAAATAATAAATAATAAATAATAACTGTGTGATTTAAGGCAGAAGCAAAAAGTAAAGAAGAGAAAAATTACTATCGGAGGGAGTAAAAATCTATCAAATACGGTGTGCCGCTAAAGCTTATAATCCGGGCAAAGATATAATTATAATCCAGATATACTCTTTTAAACTTTCTTGACTCGACATTCTTCTTCTCGAAGTAGCTTTTTAACGCCGAAACCAAACTGCCAGAGCTTTGTCTGAGTGTGAAGTTGTCTCCATCTTTTCTCCAGAAAAGGGCAAACGATCCGATACTATTATGAGGCGGCTGATGTAGATACTAAAGATTTTGCAATATTACCAAAATGAGCCATTTACAGAGCATAATAGTGAATTGCAGATATACAAAAAATTAAATAATAGATAATTGAATGTGCGATTTAAAACTGAGTAAAAAGGAAAAAGAGAAATAAACTATTCGAGACGATTAAAAATCGATTTCAAAAGGTGTAATCAAACTAACAATCGCGGCGGAGATACGTTTATATTGACATTTAGCTGATATTTCCCGATTCGCCTTGTTAACGGAAGATGCGTATTACTCCTCGAGGAAGTCCATCTCCTTCCCAAATGTTTCCTTCGTGTATAATACCGAGATAAATCCGATCACTAGAATGACAACACCTGTAACCCAGGCTGCTGTTATATAGCTGCCAAAGACTGTGTCACCGCGAAGGAACTTAAATAAAATTATGATGAGAGGAAGAAAGCCTCTGACCAGATTCGGTATCGATATCGCCGCCGTAGCCCTGAGATTGGTTCCAAACTGTTCTGCGCTCATTGTGATATATAACACAGAAATACCAGATCCGAAACCTAGTCCCATACAAAGCAGATACATATTGAATGCATTGCCTCCTCCCTTCAAGGCAAAAAAGAAAAAGATAAAAACGGCCACGATGACATAAAACAACAGCAGTGTTTTTTTACGGCTCTTAATAATGTTGCTTATGATGCCTGCTCCCATATCACCAAAAGCCAAAGCGACATATTGAAGCATCAAAGCCTTTGGCTGATCAAAGCCCATAATGCCAAACTGTTTTGCAAACTCGTCGGAAAAACTGATCAATACTCCTATCACATACCAAACCGGCAAACCGATCGTGATCGCACGCAGATAGCGAAGGAATCTTTCGCGGTTATTAAAGAACATTAAAAATTTCCCCAAGGGAACGTTCGCGTGCCTGGTAGTGGCATACATACCACTTTCGAGAACGCCTACACGCAAAAACAATAAAGCGAGGCCCATACCGCCGCCAATAAAATAACACAACCGCCAGTCCTCACCACTGAGGTTGTAGATAATATACGCGGTGATCGTTCCCATGACCCCACTTGTGGCAATGATCGCGGCGCCTATGCCGCGCTTTTCTTTGGGCAGCATTTCACTGGTAAGAGTGATACTCGCACCCAATTCACCCGCAAGACCTAACCCCGCAATAAAACGCAGCCAACCATATTGATCAATCTCTGTAACAAACCCATTGCCGATAGTGGCTAAAGAATACAAGAGGATAGATCCGAACAGTACGTTCTTTCTTCCTTTTTTATCTCCTAGTATTCCCCATAAAATTCCGCCGATTGTTAACCCAATCATTTGCCAGATCAGAATATCTTCCCCCACATTTTTCATTGCATCTTCGGCGACTCCGAGTTCTTTGAAACTGGCCCTGCGTACAATATTAAAAAGGAGTAAATCGTATATGTCAACAAAAAAGCCTAACCCGCCGACAATCACCGGGAGGGAAAAAATACCGTACTGCTTTTGCTGCATTCGAATCGTTTTGGGGTCAGGAACAGTTACCTGATATGAACTTTGGACAGATGAAAATAGGAAAACTATGTCTTGTCACTGTCTGTTAAAAAAAAAGTATGACAGCAGGATATTGCAAGGTTATCAAATCAGCCCTGTGAAGACGGTGTAAATTGGTTAACCAGCACAGAGGGATCCTTTGAGTAAATCTCCTAACATGTCACCATTGTTGGAAGAAAAACGCTAGTGTTCAATGTGGCCTTGAAGCCGTTTTGGGTAAAATCTCAACGCTGCCTGGACGAAGTATCGGTTGACGTCCGGGCGATAGCCTGGCCGTTGGCAAACATCATTGGCGTTACTCTTTTATCATGACCATAGATATCATCTCGGAAATGCAGCTGACCAGTATCGTCTACCCATGCAGTGAGATAGGTTATAGACACGCGCACTGGCCTATTTAATTTCACATATTGTTCTTTCCCGCTGTTCATCGCAGCACTTACTTTCCCAGGAGTCCATCCTGCTTCACCACGTAAAAGATAATTTGACATTTTTTCCGCGTCTGCAAGCCGGATACAGCCATGACTTAAGGCTCTCTTGTTGCTTTGAAAAATTTCTTTTGCCTTTGTATCGTGAAAATAGATGTCATACCGGTTAGGGAATAAAAATTTTACATCTCCCAGGCTGTTTTCTTCGCCGGGCAACTGGCGTATCACCGGAAGTGAATCATTTCTCCCCAGAATTTCCATCCTGTTCTTTTTCAAGTAGTCAGGATCTTGCTGCATTGCAGGTAGTATCTCTTTCTTAACAATGCTTGATGGTATGTTCCAGTATGGGCTGAACACAATCTGGTTGAGGTAACCACTAAACATCATCGTATTTGTTCCTTCTCTACCAACAACAACTGGCATGTCAAACACTTTGGTACCATTCTGGAAAACGGTTAGCATGAAGTCCGGAATATTGACCAGGATAAAATCAGAATCATTTTGTACAGGCATCCATTGCGCCCTGTTAATATTTATGATCAATTGTTGTATGCGTTGTTCAACCGGTATATTCAGAGATTGTACCAGCGTATCACTAATCACGCCGGTGGCTTGCATACCATTATTTTGTTGGTAAGCTTTGATAGCAGTTTCCAGGGAATCATTAAAAATCCTTGAAGTGTCTGTACTGTTGTAATCACCTGTTTGTTGTAACCTTTTTTTAATTAAAGCAATCTCCGGTGATGCTGTGTTTTTCTTCAATTTCTTTACACGAATATCTAACGGCCGCCATCCGCCTCGCTCTGCAAGTGTATCGTACATCGCCAATTTTTGACTTAAAAGAAAATATTGTGAGCGACCAGACCTGGCAGAAGAATCTCTAATTGTAGATACCAGAGTATCTGTAAGGTTGGATTCAGTTTCCTTTTTAACCGGAATTACTTTTTCCGGCGAAAGATTTTCAAACTGAAGTTTATCGCGGTTCGCATTATAGAATTGCAGGTATGCACGAGTTAAACCGAGTTCAACATTGGCTATGGTTGTATCAAAGCGACTAACAGTAAGCGAATCGGTACTTAGCAAAGTGTCCATGCGCTTATGTAAAAGGGTGTCCTGGAATTGTATCTTGAACGCATCCTTGAGGTTCCAGAATCCTCTTGCCTGCTCTGAAAAGCCAAACGTATTGAACCAGGCAAATTGGCCATTGCGATAATTGTAAAAGCTTCGAAGTGCACGGCTGTCTTCGCCTGGCAGTTGTTTTTGCTGAATAAATTGCTCAATCGTTAAGCTGTCCAGAAAAAGGTCGTTATATGAATTCGCCGGAGTTATCTGTGTGTTTCTGACAACATAAACAGTATCTGTATATTTAGTAACATGTACGCTGTCTGCGTTTTCAATATCTTCATCCGATTGGTATGAATTACATGCCAGTGCTAAACACATGGCCCCCAGGTATGTTAGCTGTTTCATACAACGGCACTTTCAAAAGATATGCCCTGTGGCTATTCCAGCCCTCCCAGACCGTCATGTTCTAGAACTTTCCAAACTTCATCGTCGCGTTGTATGAAACTGCGCTAAGATCAGAATCGCCAAGCCCGCGACCGTAACTCCCAAAAGTACCACGATAGGAAACTCCGGGACTTAAGCGCATCCACTTGAACAGATTGACTTCCAACTGTACTCCCGGCTCAACTACTACAAACCAATTTTCGTCGCTCGCGTTGTCGTGACTACTGTGATCCCAGTCTTCACGCTGATACTGCAATGTAAAGCCGGCGCCACTGAATAAATGAAAAGCAAGGTGGATTGGCTTATCGGAGCTAATGACATATTCAGATACCATTCCGAACTGGCCGTATTGCCAGGTCCTGGGCTTAATGGGATTAGTACTAAACTGTTGAGGAACGTGAAGGTTATTAGTCGATGCGGCTGCCCCAATTCCAATCATTATTCTGTGGTTAATGTACCAGCCGCCATAAAGCCCTGCTAAATTCGTGTATTCACCCCTGATCGTTGTAAACTTATTGGTAACCGCACCATATCCGCCTGAAGTTCGTAGGTTTCCTTTGAAGATTGTTTGAACATCACCCTCCTGTGCTACTGCCTGCAAACTAAGAATTGTGATTAATCCTGTAATCACCAATTGTAATTTCTTTCTCATACAATAAAATTGTTTTATTTAGAGAATAACAATTGGGACGGAGTTTACCCCTATGAAGAATTGGAGTTTTTTTTGGTCAAAATTAGGCCTATAACGCCGGTAAAAACACATAACCAGAAAAAACCTATAAGGTCTTGGTTAGGGTAATAGCATAATCAGTGACTGACAAGACGTTTTAGCTTATGAATCCGAATGACCTATAAGGTCTTCATTACGATGATAGATAATCATTGACTGACTAGAGCGGGAACCTATAAGGTCTTCATTAGGATGAATGTCATTGACTGACCAGAGGGGAACCTATAAGGTCTTCATTAGAATGATAGATAGTCATTGACTGACCAGGGG
>DAINQQ010000002.1:5359-65139 GCA_036742645.1 Flavitalea sp. | reverse complement strand
TGTTATAAGCAACTTTAGTAGACATTTTAAATTTATACAATGGTTGAAAGAAAAAATTTCAATACTACAAAAGCTCCAAGAATGAGCGAATTCTTTCCGCAATCCGTAATTGCGGGAGATTATATTTTCCTTTCCGGAACACCAGGTATAACTCTTGAATCCGGTAAAGTAATAAGTGACGACTTTGAAGAGCAAACAAGACAATGCTTTATAAATACCAAAACAATTTTAGAGGAAGCCGGAAGCAATATGTCAAAGGTAATTAAGACAACAATTTTCATGGTTGCCGGTAACGATTTTAGCATTATTAATAAAGTATATTCCGAATTTTTTCCGGAAAATTCACCGGCTCGGAGCGTGCCTCAAGTCTTGACTTTTCCTGCTGGCATTCTTATTTCAGTTGAATGTATAGCACTTGCATAATATGACTTTGGCTGGCTACAACACGGGGTTTGGCGTTATGGCAGGGTAACGAACAGGCCATCAACATTTGTTTATTATTTAGCCCCGGTTCCAGCCTGACCAGTATTGCTCTGCAATAGAATAAATTTTATACATTAGTTCTTTATTCAGCTTCAATTGTCGGCTGACGGAACACGGAATGCCACCACAACGCCAAGCCGTATTCGCTAGCGGCAATGGTTGGACGGCCCTGCAAAAATCAAGCTTTAAATAAATGGTCGATAACAGCAGGTTTATTTGGTAGTGTAAAAATGTTGAGTAACCTAAAAGAAAAAGTAAAAAATTTAAAACAGGAAGTCGTACCGATTTATTACGCTTTGTTTGACAAGCGGACACCATTATTGGCGAAACTGCTTGCAGGTTTGACCGTTGGATATTTATTAAGTCCTATTGACTTAATTCCCGACTTCATACCAATTTTGGGCTTGTTAGATGACTTAATAATTGTTCCGTTCCTACTAGAAGCATCTTTGCGATTAATACCGCCTTATATTATAGAGGACATTAAAAGCAAAATCGATAAAAAACAAAGACTGCATAAAAAGTGGCTTTACGCATTACCAATAATCACTTTGTATGGCTACATTCTGTTTGTGTTTTTCAGATATATAAGAAAATGGTTTAACTTCTGACGTCAAAGCAACAAGGCAAAACCACTTGCCGCTAGCATGTGGTTTCGCGTCAGCGGGGCGACGAAACAAATCCTCAGCGAATTGCATCTATCATCTGGAGTCCCGGACGAATAAAGCCAATCGATAAAACAATTTCTGCACATCAGTTCAACTATCAGCTGAAGTTCTTTTGATTCCTCATTGGCTGCTCTCTGATTTCTCTTTGGCACCTCTTTGCCTCCTCGGATTCTCCTCTTTGCCTTCTCGGATTCTCCTCTTTGCCTCCTCGGATTCTCCTCTTTGCCTTCTCGATGGGTCCTCTTTGCCTTCTCGATGGGTCCTCTTTGCCTCCTCGATGGGTCCTCTTTGCCTCCTCGGAATTTGAGGATTCCGAGGAGGCAAAGAGGAGAATCCGAGGAGGATTCGAGGACCCATCGAGGAGGATTCGAGGGCCCATCGAGGAGGATTCGAGGGCCCATCGAGGAGAATTCGAGGACCCAAAGAGGAGAATTCGAGAAGAAAGTGCTATTCGTCCCACGTTTTGGCAAAGACCGTCCCAGGAATTTTAAAGTGCCGTCCCATTTTTTGCAAACGAACGCAAGCTGAGAGTAGATTTGTTGGCTAATTTTAAAATCTCGCAACCAGTTTAAGGTTTAGAAGTCGCGGTGTTAACCTGTTGGGCATTGCATAAATTGTGTTGGAGAAATCCTTGATGAGGAGGTAGGAGATAACATTGTCTCTGTCGATGAGATTAAAGATTTCTAGGGTGGCCCATAAATTTTCAAAATTTCTGAAAGGATTGTGGCTTCGCCGATTACTTTTTTCACTATCAAGCAACAAGGCGCTAAATCCAATATCGATCCGGATATATGGATCGATAACCAGCGCGTTCCTATATCTCACGCTGTTCGGAATGTTATAAGGAAGATTGCTGCCGTATAAAAAATTGAGGTAGACTTTGAAGTTTTTATTTGTGGCAAGATAGTCCTGCAGGAACATTCCGAAAGTCACCAACCTATCCGTAGGTCTGCGTAACCAGCCAATATCCTGTTGTACACTATCTGTGATCACCTGGTCTTCCGTATTGGCAGTAATAATCTCTCCGGCAGCGTTTTTGTAATTATAGTACGAATCATTTTCAATATCCTCTCGTGTACGCATAAAACCAAGACTGATCCAACTCTCGGCATCCTTCACTAACTCACCAAATAAACGAAGTTCGATTCCTGCAGCATATGCTTTGGCATTATTCTCACCATAATATCGAAGCCGGACATTGTCGATATCATACGGAATTATATTGCTCATTTTCTTGTAATAGGCTTCGGTCGTGAGACGAAAAGCTCTTGGTCCGGATTTGAAATTGTAATCAAAGCCACCCGTAACCTGCCAACTTTTTTGCGCTTTCAGGTCTTCATTAATCGTTCCGTCATAGCGGCGTAATTCACGATAGAAAGGCGGCTGATGATAAGCGCCTAGTGCTCCCCGAAAGATAATATCACGAGCCCAGTTTCGCGGCTTCCATGAAAAGCCAGCACGCGGCGACAACAAAAATTCACTATTAAGTGTATTGTAATTATAACGCAGACCTGCCTGCAAAGTAAAATCACTCGAATCATTAAAAACGAAATTATCCTGCACATATCCTGACAAGCGTGTGATTTCGATATTTGCTTTCGACTTCAGCGCTTTACTCAAGTTCAATATATCGGGATTGTACGGAAGATTGTATCCCGCAGAATCCTGGTATTCCCATTCATTCAGTTTGTCATCGATTACCTGCCTCTCAACGCTCTGTCCCCATTGAAAAAAGTGTTTGCCCTTATCGAGGCTTCCTTTATGTGAGAGATTCCACACCTCGATGTTGAGGCTATTGCGGGCGAAGGTTTGATACAGTCCGGCACCAAGCGGACTATTGATCAGGCCAAAATCAGGTTTTGATTTATCAAATTCTCTTGCACCGAATAAGTAAGCTCCTGTGATATCGATTGCTTCCCGTTCATTATTTTGAAAACGGCTAACCATCCATTTCAATCTTAGATTTTTCAGAGGATTTTGTAATAGAGAAAGTCCAAGCATGTTGGTGCGATAACGATCCTGTTCTCGTCCTTCAAAGAAAACGTCCAGACCAAGGTTTGCGCTGAAATACGGCGAAAAGACAGAGGATGTCAATTGACTGAATGAAGGAATCAGTGTGAATTTGGTTTGAGAGATGTTGCCCAACAACTCAAGGGAGGATCTAGCCGTTAATTGATATGTTAACAAAGCTTGTAGGTCAGCAGACGAGGGTACATAGTTGCCCTGGGTTTCCTGGCTGCTTAGAAGGTTTCGATTACTCCTGTTTCTGACACCGATCAGGTAACTAAATTTACTATCCCGCGTCATTCCCTCCAGTTGAAGTCCCTGTTCAAGAACACCGATATATGCGGAACCACCGAACTGCCTGGGCTTTTTGTATTGGATATCTAATACCGAAGACATTTTATCGCCATATCGAGCCTGGAATCCGCCATTATAAAAGCTAACATTCCTCGCTAATTCGGGATTAATAAAGCTTAACCCTTCCTGTTGTCCGCTTCTAATGAGATAAGGCCTGAAGACTTCGAAGTCATTCACATAAATGAGGTTTTCATCATAGTTTCCACCACGGACAGAATATTGTGACGTCAATTCGTTGTTTGATCCAACAAAGACTTTAATAAGACTTTCGATACCGCCAGTAGGAGAAGGAATATTGATGGCATTCTTTGGATTGATAACGACAAGACCCGCTTCACGGCGTTGCCGCTGGTCGGTTACTACTACGGTTTTTAATTCTTGTGGACCGCGTTCCATGCGCACCACTACGTATTCTTCCTCATTTTCGTTTAGTAGGAAGTTGCGTTGTTCGATCTTGTACCCGGTAAAGCTGAATTGAAGGGCAAAGGCCTTTTCAGCCGGAACTTTTATTCGGAAAGTACCTGAATCAGAAGTTATAAGTCCTGACTGGCGACCCAGTATATACACCGAAACCTTGCCTAGCGCGTTCTCGTTTTCGTCAACCACTTTCCCGGAAATCCATGCTGTCTTTTTTTGGCAATAGGCAGTTTGAACGGTACCGGCAATGGAAAAAAGAAGAAAAACAAGTACAAGTCTCACCCAGGTTAGTTTAATGCGGTCGAAATTAATTGAATTGCAACCATATTAAAACAGAAAATGAGGGAATTTATTTTATTTGTCGTTAGTTTACCAGAGACTTAAACCCCTTTTCGTGAAACGACTGCTGATATGTATATTCTTTTATTCAACCCTGCATGGAAGTTGTTATCAAGCGAGTAGTGGAGAAAAAAAGCCGGAGAAAAAACCGCGTTATGTGTATAAGGAGACGATCGTGACAGGGAGAGACACCGGTATGATAGTGCTTGGATCATTTAAGAGGAACAATATAGCTGATGTACTTTGTCAGCGATGGCAGCTTGAAAACGGCGAAGATATTACAGCTCACAACATGCCTGACTTTGAATTGAGAAAATCTATCGTTCGTGACTTTGCCTTATTCAAGGATTCATCTGTCGTTTTAAATCCTGCTGGTAAAATAATATTTGGAAAATGGCGGGTAAACATCCAGGGAGATGTGAAGTTCCTTACTATTTCCTTTCCTGACAGATCGCAACTGAAGTACGTGATCGCCGACCTTGTATCCAACGGGCTAATACTAAGGGTTCCCGAGATAGCCGCGTTTTTCTTCAGTTATTCTGCGCCCGCGGTCCTGCACGCTAATATGCATAACGACCCATTTCACGCTGTGAATAATCAATGGCGAATTAAACCATCGGAGAGAGAATCTGATTCAGCAATCTATGCGCGTGTAAAAAACTGCCTTTTGTTTTTTGCCATGTATTTCCGCGATCATATAAAGCGAAAGGCGGAAGCGATTTCTTTTGAGGAGTTGCCGGAAATTTTTAGTTGGTACGATCGGGGAATCGGTTTACCTGATAAGGAAGATTTGAATGATTCCTGGATTGATTGCTTTTATAATAAGGATCAGGCGTTGAGGGGATACGCAATTTTGCGAAAACTCATCGTAGACTACGAATATCAATGGCCCTCCAGAGCGCCAGGATGGACGTATGAAACACATTCCGTGCTGGAACAGATGTATCATAAGCTTGATACAACGAAAGAATGAGTTCATGCTGCATCATGCCAAAAAAGCCTTAACTAATTCTGCCAATTCGCAAAAACAAAGGAAAACGAAACACAATGACATCTTGCCGGGGCCAGGCTTTTTGCAATAGCGGGATCAATTCATCAACAGGATTGAAATTTTTCGCCTTGATGAAATGCTGCACGCTTGACCAGGTGTTCAAATAACCAATCAAATCCTGCTGATTCCAGTTTTGCTCGATAAAGAATTCCCTTGCCGGCAATTCTTCGTAAGGAAACGGAATCGTGCGATAGTGTTCATCCACATATTTTCTTTCCGCATCCCAGTATGGTCCAACAGTGTTTGTATAAAACGAAGTGATAATTGAATTCAGATCATCATATGCAGATTGAACCAGGCTATAACCCCATATCGCCACGACACCACCAGGTTTCAATACCCGTCTTACTTCCTTTTCAAAAGATACAAAGTCGAACCAGTGGTAAGCCTGCGCAACAGTGATCAGGCTAAAAGAGTTATCTGCAAACGGTGTTTTTTCAGAGCCCGAAACGGAATAATGAATGTTAGTTGCCTGTATGGCATTTGAGATCTGCCTTTCACTTGCATCTGTCGCTTCGACTATTTCAAAAAAAGGAGCCAGTAACACAGCGGCCTGCCCGTTACCGGTAGCACAATCCCATGCCATCTTTCGTTCAGAAAGAAATTGCAGAATATATGATAACAATTCAGAATGATAGCTGGGGCGATACTTCGCGTATAAATCAGACTGTTTTGAGAAAAGGTCCTTATTCATGGCTTTTTGTAACCTGCTTAAGTCGCGCAATGACTTCCTTCGGCATGATCGAACCGAATACAGTGTTTCCGGCAACCAATACATCAGCACCGGCGTCAATGATCGATTGTGCATTGCCGACAGTAACACCGCCGTCAATTTCAATTTTTACGGAGAGGTGTTGTTCATCAATCATTTTTCGCAGTTCTCTTATCTTATCGAAAGTATGCGGAATAAACGACTGCCCTCCGAATCCTGCATTGACACTCATCATGCAAACCAGGTCTATATCCTGAAGTATATCTTTCAACATATAAACGGGGGTATGTGGGTTGATAGCAACACCTGCCTGCATGCCCAGTGATTTAATTTGTTCAATGTTACGATGAAGGTGTGGGCATGCCTCGATATGAACAGTGAGGATGTCAGCACCTGCCTTCTTGAATTGTTCAGTAAATTTTTCAGGCTCCAGGATCATGAGGTGCACATCGCAAATCTTAGTTGTTGTTGTCCGGATCTGTTCGATAACCGGCAAACCAAAACTTATATTCGGCACAAAGCGTCCATCCATAACATCCAGGTGAAACCAATCCGCTTCACTTTCATTCAGCATCTTACATTCATCTTCCAACCGTAAAAAATTAGCAGCAAGTAAAGACGGAGCAACGAGAGACATTGTGAATTTTTTTAATTTTCGAAACGATGTACGATGTACGATGTCCGATGTAAAGTAACGTGTGCGAAGTACGGTCTATAAATTCGAAGCATGAAATTGAATTGTTTGAAATTACCCACGTTTTTTCAACTCAGAAACCTTACAATATCAAACTTTCAATAGTTTCTATAAACGCAGCTCCTGGCCTAACCCTGTACTTTGTTATTTATAAATTGTACACCTCACATCGGACTTATTTAAGTCTCTGAATCGCTTCCCAAGCTTCGGCAAAATTTCTATCAAGGGATATGGCGCGTTCGTAGTTTCTGATCGCGTCGGCTTTATTGCCAAGCGCTTCGTAGCTGCGGGCCATCCAAAAATATGCATCTGCATTCGTATTGGATACTGTCGAAGCGAGTTTGAAAATTTCGAGTGCCTCGTTGGTTTTTTTCTGGTCAAGTAACACGATACCTTTTTCTATGTACGCATCTGTCATCTTCCAATCTCGCCTGATACACTCGTCAAATTGTTTAACCGCGTTATCATAATCTTTGACCTCTGAATAATACACTCCCTTCATGAAAATCGGTTCCGTTTGCTGGCCGGTAGTATCTGTCGCCAATAATTTATCACATAGTTCCAACGCTCTTGGATCTTTTGCAGAAGCATATAAGGTTGCCAGAGCAAGTCCCGAATAATTAATCGGCTGAATACTGAAAGATTTTTCAAGAGCTTCAATCGCCGCAGGCGTATCCTTCATCTGTGCAAGCAAAACTCCCTTATCGTACCAGGTCTCGAAGTTGGACGGATCTTTTTCGAGAATCGTGTTGTACTGTTTGAGAGCTTGCTCGCTCTTTCCCAGATGCGAATAAACTTCGCTCAATCTGCGACTGAATTCAGGATTGTCAGGAAATTGTTTAACCCCTTGTTCGAGCAAGGAAACAGCGTCATTAACACGATCAGTTGTCAGGAGGTTTGAAACATATTCCAGCGCTGTATTTGGATCTTGTTTCATCTCCCAGGATTTTTTGTAGTCTGCTGTCGCCATTTCATGCCTGTTATTTTGCGATAACAACAAAGCCCGCTGAAGATACAGAAGGGGATCATCAGGAAACTTTTCAATGCTATCGGTTAAACCGGCGTATGGAGGATTCTGCAAAATTTTTTTTGAGTAGGGAGAATATCTGTCATTGTCACCATCGCAACCTGCGAGAAATACGAGTAACAAACAAGCGCACAATATCAGGCCACACCATTTTATACATCGGTTCATGCCTCAAAACTAACCGATTTTTTAAATAGCCCAATCCAAGAATGTCTTAAAACGATCTAACAAGTCGGACGATCTCCGTCTGCATTGTTAGGTCGGTGAGGGCGGTAACTAAACTGAACGAATTGTGAGACTTAGTGTCTTATCTTCGAGGCGGCTTAGTGTATAGTTTTACAAAAATAAAAGCATGAAAAAGTCGCCTGCAATTTGTTTACTGATCTTGATAATTTTCTTTACCTCATTCACCAAATATCACACAGCAGGCATCATTAACTACTCGCCAATCGGTCAGGATACGCTTCTCTATCCTGAAGAAAAGCATTTTAAAAACATTCGGCAGTTGACTTTTGGAGGAGACAATGCTGAGGCATATTTCAGTTTTGATGGAAAGTGGCTCATATTTCAGAAAACGAACCCGGCGGAAGGTATTATGTGCGATCAAATATTTATCGGCAAAGTCCCCTCGAAGCCGGACGAAGGTTTCGCACCTAAACTTGTTAGTACAGGCAAAGGCAGAACCACCTGTGCCGCTCTTATGCGTGATGGAAAGCATGTTATTTATGCATCTACACATTTGCGAAGCGAAGAATGTCCACCTGTTCCAGATAGGAAAAAGTACGGCAATAAATATATCTGGCCACTGTACGCGAGTTACGACATTTTTATGGCTGACCTTTCGGGAAAGATTGTAAAGCAGCTCACCACGTCACACGGTTACGATGCGGAAGCTACCCTTTCACCAGACGGTAATAGAATGATCTATACTAGCACAAAGGACGGCGATATTGAATTATACATTATGGATCTCAAAACGGGTGCAGAAAAAAGGATCACTCATGCAGCCGGATATGATGGCGGTGCATGGTTTAGTCCTGATGCAAAAAAAATTATTTGGAGAGCTTCACGTCCTGGCACAGACGATGCATTAAAGGAATATAGGGAGCTCCTTGCGGAAGACCTGGTAGCACCTACAAGCATGGAAATTTGGATAGCTGATTCGGATGGCCAGAATGCACGTCAGATCAGCAATTTTGGCCAGGCGAATTGGGCTCCTGCGTTTATGCCCGATAGCAAGAGAATCATTTTTGCATCCAATCACGAGTATAAAAGGGGATTTCCATTCAATTTATACACTATGGACGCAGAGGGAACTAATCTTCAAAAGATCAGTCGGGATAATGGCTTTGACGCATTTCCAATGTTTAGCCCGGATGGAAAAAAGATCGTGTTCTGCAGCAATCGAAACAACGGCGGCACAAGGGATACAAATATTTTTATTGCGGATTGGATCGAATAAAGATGTGAGATGTGGTGATGTACGAAGTATGAAATACCAGGTCTGAAGTACGGAATCTGTGCAAAGTGAGCGGCATACAGGGCCAGGGCACAGGAAGGAAAAAAAATGCCGTATTTTCAAGTCAATATTTCGTACTTCGTATTTCGTAAATCGTACATCACCAAATCTCCCATCGTACATCGAAAACATTTTACATCTTCCCATGCCTGATATCATAACCATAACATTAAATCCTGCAGTTGACAAAACATATATTGTCGATGACCTTGTTCCTGAACACAAGCTTCGTTGTGCTAATCCCGTGGTAGAGGCGGGAGGAGGAGGTATCAATGTTTCAAAAGGTTTAAAGGAATTAGGTTTATCCTCCGAGGCTGTGTTCTTTGCTGGTGGGAGAAGCGGATCGCAACTGTCTGAAATTTTGCAGCGGGAACAGATCGAATACAAGGCAATTAAGATTGAGGGGGAAACACGTGAAAGCCTGGTGATCATTGATAGTTGCACAAATAAGGAATACAGAATTGTAGTGGAAGGGCCTTCTATCGACGTTCCTGCGTTTCATGAAATCATTAAACTAATAGAATCGG
This sequence comes from Flavitalea sp., assembly GCA_036742645.1. GTDB lineage: Bacteria > Bacteroidota > Bacteroidia > Chitinophagales > Chitinophagaceae > Flavitalea. Next base: position 55,341 of record DAINQQ010000002.1, on the reverse strand, counting down.
AAAAGCCTGGGTGGATTGTTGCAAGCGGTAGCCTGCCTAAAGGATTACCAGAAGATGCATATGCCATCATTGCGACGACAGCCAAAAGAATCGGAAGCAACCTGGTTCTTGACACATCTGGCCCACCGTTAAAATCGGCGCTTACCCAGGGTGTTTATTTAATGAAGCCGAATTTAAGAGAACTCGGCAACCTGACCGGCGTTCAGCCCCTCAAGCAGGATATGGTGGTCCCGGCCGCACAAAAACTAATCTTCGAGGGAAAGGCCGAAGTAATCGTCGTTTCCATGAGCTCCGCAGGAGCGGTAGTTGTTACGCGAGAAATGCATCAACATGTACCATCACCTGAGGTCGAACAACGAAGTACGGTCGGTGCGGGGGATAGCATGGTGAGTGGAATGGTTTGGGCGTTGCAACAAAACAAGAGTTTAAAGGAAATGATTTCCTGGGGCGTGGCCTGTGGGTCAGCGGCAACGATGAATACTGGTACAAAACTTTTCAAAAAAGGAGATGCCGAGAAGCTATTTGCAACGATTCGGGAAAAAGCACTTATATAACGTTTCACCCTTAGCTTTGCTTCACCAAAAATTATAACTATGTATAATGGCTTACTGCATCTGCACAATTTTCTTCGCTGGGTAATTCTTATTTTATTACTGGTTTCTATTTTTCAATCTTTCTCCAGGTCAGTGGGATTAAAAAGAACCAGCTTATTTCTGTTGATAGCAACGCATATCCAATTCGTGATCGGTTTATATCAGTGGTTAGTTGGCGGTTTCGGCTACAATCTTATTAAGGAAAATGGATTCGGTGAAGTGATGAAAAACACAGTTCAGCGTTTCTGGGCTGTGGAGCATATCACAGGAATGCTGATAGCTACAATACTTATTACGGCTGCGAGGGGGAAAGCAAAAAGAGGCAGTTATTCGGCAGCGTCCTGGCTATACGTAGTTGCACTTATACTTATTCTGGCGGTAGTGCCCTGGCCTTTCCGGGAAGATATTGGCAGGCCATGGTTTCCGGGGGCTCGCTAATTTGCCTCTTGAAAATTGAAGCGCTATGTCTTTCGTTAAAATATTTATTTGTTTTGTAATTCCATTAGCAATGGCTTGCAGGAATGATCAGAACTCCACTCATAATTCGGCAGGCAATCTTTCAAAGGAGGAAGTAATTGCTTTCCTAAATACTTATGATAATGCCTGGAACACTAAGAATAATAAAGTAGTAGATTCCTTATATGCTCCACAATACCGGTATTTTACTTCGGTAGGGGGAGTAAGTTCCCGCGCACGTAACCTCGAAATTTTGACAGCAAATTATTACAGAGTTATCGCTGCTAACAGAACTGAGATTGACATATCTATCGACGGAAACATTGCAATTGTCAGCTCCAGGTGGCAAGGCAATGGTGTTTGGATGAACGAACCGTTTAATGACAACCAGCGCTGTGGTTTAGTCATTCAGAAGAAGGGCAAAGAATTGAAACTGCTCAGCGAACATTGCGTAGACATATCAACGGAACCGTCGTTTTAGTAAAATGCCTAAGTTCATCTGGCTGGAAAGTGATATGTTTCACAATGCATTACCCGGGGTTCAAATTCTAACAAATACTTTTTGTCTTCGTCGTAATAATGTGCCTTCTCAAATTCTTCTCCTGCAAATAGTTTAATGCTCTCGTAACCATCCCACCATGAAATCGTCCAGATATCCGTGACTTCGCCGTCTTCCCTTTGCCATATCTGGGCGCCAAGATTGCCAGGAGTGTTAATATAGTCCTGTAGGCCCGTATCGATAACATATTGTCGGTATACTGCAGCAAATTCTGTTTTGGTTTTACCATGCCATATTCTTGTAATCATCGCAAAACTTTTATAGATGAAATACTATTGGATATATACTCTTATCTTGTCCCGAGCTCAATTACTTCACAGTCCTTCATGTTCCTCCCATCAATCTTAAAACGGATCAATGTTCGCATGGAATGCCATCCTTGTTTTCCTGCGGCTCCTGGATTCATATGTAGGCATTGTAGTTTATCGTCAAACATGATTCTTAGAATATGTGAATGGCCAGATATGAACAATTGCGGACGATGAATGAGTAACTGTTCCTTTACTTTGGAATTGTATCTTGGTGGATAACCGCCTATATGGGTCATCAACACTTTTACTTCTTCGCATACCCAAATCAGTTGCTCCGGATAAATGCCTCGAATGTCTTGTCCATCGATATTTCCATATACACCCTTAATCGCAACCGGAATTCTTCGAAGTTGTTCTGCAATAGCGATCGAACCAAAGTCGCCCGCATGCCATATTTCATCACAGTGATTAAAATGCTCAAACACCACCTCATCAAGATATCCGTGCGTATCAGAGATCAGCCCGATTTTCTTCATGCATCTAAGATAATTAACACAAGTAATATGCCGGCTGAGTCGCAGGGCCAAATGATAAGATCCTTAATTATCCAAAGCCTTTACCTTTGATACAATTATGGAGACAACCAAAGAATTAAAGCTTGCTGTGTTGATTGATGCTGATAATATCCCTTACTCGAATGTGAAAGGAATGTTGGAAGAGATTGCAAAATATGGAACACCAACGTTCAAAAGAATTTACGGTGATTGGACAAAACCAACTTTATCGGGTTGGAAGACCGTGTTGCTTGAAAATGCCATTACGCCGATCCAGCAATATAGTTACACCAAGGGCAAAAATTCATCCGATTCGGCCCTGATCATTGATGCTATGGATATTCTGTATACCGGTGCTATTGATGGCTTTTGTATTATCTCGAGCGATAGTGATTTTACACGACTGGCAACGAGGCTTCGGGAAGCGGGCAAACAGGTTTTTGGAATGGGTGAGAAGAAAACGCCAACTCCTTTCATCGCCTCATGCAACAAGTTTATTTACATTGAGATATTGCAAAAGGAAATGAAAGAGACCGCGGTGGTATCAAAAGCAAGGAAAGCCGAACCAATCAAAAAGCCGGCGGCAGTTGCATCCATTGACGGCGAACTAATCAAACTTATATCAGATAGCATCAATGATATTGCGGAAGAAGACGGTTGGGTGTTTCTTGGAGTATTAGGTAATCTAATTTTGAAAAAGCAACCAGATTTTGATCCCAGGAATTATGGATACAAGAAACTGGTAGACCTTATTAAAAGTATCGAAGCAATTGAGATCGATGAGCGACCTACCGGGAAGAAAAACGTTTCTCATTTTTTTGTACGAACCAAATAGTCACAGTACCAGACCCGGCGCCGTTGAAAATCGTATATTTGATGATGCCCTTCTTTCGCAATTTTACCTATCATATTGACAAGCGGAACTGGAAGTATTATTTCCTGATGCTGGCAATTGAACTTGATCATTGATTTGAACGTGCGATTTAACTACAAGATCTAGTGCTTTAGAGCTGGCCTCTTAGTGTTTTCAAATCTTCAAATTTTCAAATCCTCAAATCTTCAAATTCACATGCCTTATTATTATAAACTCGGTAACGTTCCTCATAAGCGTCATACGCAATTTCGAAAGGAAGATGGAACCCTATATTCGGAACAATTATTCTCTACTGAAGGTTTCTCAAATGATTACTCTTTGCTTTATCATATTCACCCGCCAACGCAAATAATTCGCACGGACCCTGCAATCAATGTGATGCCTGTCATCGCAGAAGAAAAAATGCTCAAACACCGAAGCTTCGACGGATTCAATATAACACCTCAAGAAGATTATTTGAAAAGCCGCGTGCCGGTACTTGTTAATACCGATTGTCATATATCCCTGGCCGCTTCGCAAAAAAGTATGACGGACTACTTTTTTAAGAACGCTGATGCCGATGAAGTCATCTTTGTCCATGAAGGTAGTGGGATGCTTAAGACCTTATACGGTGAGCTTTTGTTTAGTGAGGGAGATTATATAATTGTTCCAAGAGGCACTATCTACCAGATAGAATTTAAAGACAGCGGTAACAGGCTATTCATTGTTGAATCTTTTAGTCCTGTAAGATTTCCCAGGAAATACCTGAGTAAGTATGGTCAGTTACTCGAACATTCGCCTTATTCCGAAAGAGATATTCGTCCCCCTCAAAATCTCGTGACCTACGATGAAAAAGGGGACTTTTTAATTCAAACAAAAAAGAGGGGAATACTATATGGCATTCACTACGGTACCCATCCTTTTGATGTGGTTGGATGGGATGGATGCTGCTATCCCTTTGCATTTTCAATTCATGATTTTGAGCCAATAACCGGTCGGGTGCACCAACCCCCGCCAGTACATCTGACATTTGAAGCAAACAACTTCGTCCTTTGTTCGTTTTGTCCGCGTTTATTCGATTATCATCCAAACGCAGTTCCTGCGCCATATAACCACAGCAATATTGATAGCGATGAGGTTCTTTATTATGTAGCTGGAGACTTCATGAGCCGTAAAAATGTAACCCGGGGAATGATTACCCTTCACCCTGCAGGCATTCCGCACGGGCCACATCCCGGTGCCGTTGAAAAAAGCATCGGAGCCAAAGAAACAAAGGAACTGGCGGTGATGGTTGATACTTTTCACCCACTACAGCTAACCAAACAGGCATTGGATATCGAGAATCCGGATTATACGATGAGCTGGGCCGAGTGATGCAGAGAACTATGGGTTCTGGTCCGTCACGATGGGGTATGTTCCAAATTCTTTGTCAGTTTACGAGTGTTTTGTAAATTGAATAATAAACAATCTGCCACATGATTAAGTTTAATGAATTAAAACCAGGTGATTTAGTAATGGCTGAATTTGAAGGCGATCGGGTAGAGGGCATTGTAAAGGAACTGAACAAGGAAGACAAAGAAGTTTGCGTTGAAACTCCGGTTCAGGAGTTCTGGTTTACCTCCGAGCACTTATATGGCATTCCATTAGATGAGGCTCAACTTCTTAAGCTCGGATTTGTAAAACATGTTAATGGAGACGGCTCTATTAAGTATACGAAGGATTCTTTCCGGGTCCTGGTGCCTGCGGAGGGCAATTTTACCGACTTTGAAATGTGGTGGAGAGAGGATCGGAGGCATATAACCAACCCTATCTTCGTACATGAATTGCAGAATCATTACTACCAAATGACCAAAGTGGAGCTTAACCTCGCTTAATTAGCCAAGGCTTACCAGGAAATGCTACTTTTTTCGCAAAAAAGCGGGAAAAGATTTCATTTTTTTCTTATTTCGTCCTGATTCTCCTATCTTTGCGCTCCGAAAAATTGTATGGGTAAACAACCTCTCATTAAACAGGATGGAACTATTTTAGAAGCATTATCAAACGCCATGTTTAAGGTGAAACTCGAGAATGGTCATGAGATACTGGCCACCATCTCGGGAAAGATGAGAATGAATTACATAAGAATATTACCCGGTGATAAGGTTGGCGTTGAGATGAGCCCATACGATTTGTCAAGAGGTAGAATCATTTTCAGGTATAAATAAGCACCGGCACAGCCAGGTTGAAAAAACATTATTATGAAAGTCAGAGCATCCATCAAAAAGCGTAGTGCAGATTGCAAGATTGTACGCCGTAAGGGAGTACTATATGTCATCAACAAAAAAAATCCCCGCTTTAAACAAAGGCAGGGCTAATATTTCGCCAAAGTCGCATTGATTGTCAATGGGTCGCAAAGTATAACAAGTATTAAACAAATCTAAAATAGTATTATGGCTCGTATTGCCGGTGTAGACTTACCAAAAAATAAAAGAGGGGAAATTGGACTTACCTACATATTCGGGATTGGTCCTTCCACTGCTAAATATATTTTAGGTAAAGCTGGAATTGATGTCAACAAAAAAGTACATCAATGGAACGATGAAGAATTGACTTCTATCCGTAATATCATCACCAATGAGTTTAAGGTAGAAGGTACGTTGCGTTCTGAAGTGCAGATGAGTATCAAACGTTTGCTGGATATTGCCTGCTATCGTGGTTTACGTCATCGTAAAGGTTTACCGGTTCGTGGTCAGCGTACCCGTACCAACAGCCGTACACGGAAAGGAAAGCGTAAAACAGTGGCCGGTAAGAAAAAAGTAGCTAAGAAATAATCATAAATGAACCAATACCGGATTTCCTGTTTGTCGGAAGGAGGATTGGTTCGGTCCTGTATGTACGGGATTAAATATTCATCGATTACCTCCAATTCATTTTAATTATGGCTAAAGCACAAGCTAAAGGGCAGCCGAGCGCAAAGGCAGCTGCGAAAAAGAGAATAGTAAAGGTTGATTCATACGGCGATGCCCATATCAATGCAAGCTTCAATAACCTAATAATCAGTATTACAAACAAAACCGGCCAGGTAATTTCCTGGAGCAGCGCAGGTAAAATGGGATTTAAGGGTTCTAAGAAGAATACTCCCTATGCTGCGCAAATGGCGGCATCCGATGCCGCTAAAACAGCTCTGGACGCCGGCGTTAAGAAAGTAGATGTGTTTGTAAAGGGTCCCGGTGCGGGTCGCGAAGGTTCAATTCGTGCGCTGGCTAATTCGGGTATTGAAGTAGTAATGATCAAGGACATGACCCCATTACCACATAATGGCTGTCGCCCGCCGAAGAAAAGAAGAGTCTAATATGTTCGATGTTAGATGAGATGTATGATTTAACATCTAAAAGCTGACATCTGGCATCTAACGTTTTTATAACTGGGTGTACGATTGATTTTAGATTTTTAATGATCGTACATCGTAACTAAAAAATCACAACAATAATTATGGCACGTTACACAGGCCCAAAGACACGTATTTGCCGGATCTACGGCGAACCCATTCTAGGAAATGGGAAATATCTTACAAAAACCAGCAATCCTCCAGGACAGCATGGTCCTACCAAAAAACGCAAACAACCGGGTGAATATGCCCTTCAGTTGAGAGAAAAGCAGAAAGCAAAATATACGTATGGTTTGCTTGAGCGTCAGTTCCGTAAAACTTTTGAAGAAGCATCGCGCTTAAAGGGTGTGACCGGTGAAAATCTAATCAAACTGCTCGAAAGCCGGTTGGATAATGCGGTGTACCGCTTGGGTATTGCTCCTTCCCGCCCTGCTGCTCGTCAGTTAGTTTCCCACAAACATGTTACTGTAAATGGTGAGGTGGTAAACGTTCCTTCTTTTCAATTGAAACCAGGTGACACTGTCAGTCTCAAGGAAAAAGATAAGGCAAATGAATCCTTAACAGGTGCGATTCGGGGAAAGAACGCAAAGTTCGGCTGGCTCGACTGGAATGAAGCAGAAGTAAAAGGAACATTTGTAGCTTATCCTGAAAGAGAAAACGTTCCTGAAAACATCAAGGAACAACTGATCGTGGAATTGTATTCTAAGTAATAGGTATGAGTCGATAGTTGAGAGTCAGGAGGAAGAAATAGGTTGGGAATGCCGGAACTGATATAACGATCTCGAACGATGACTCACGACTACAGACTTACAACTCACTCATAAATAAACCGTCCTTCGGTAAAATATCAAGGGACACAAAAAATCGAAATTTTAAAATATGGCCATTTTAAATTTCCAGAAACCAGACAAGATCATTTTACAAAAGGCAACAGATTTCGAAGCTCAGTTTGAGTTTCGTCCCCTGGAGCCTGGTTTCGGCGTAACCATAGGTAACGCTTTGCGCAGAGTGTTGCTTAGTTCACTTGAAGGTTATGCAATTATCGGTATGCGGATCGAAGGGGTAGACCACGAATTCGCAACGATGAAAGGTGTTACCGAAGATGTACTTGAGATCATTCTAAACCTGAAGCAGGTTCGCTTCAAGAAAAGTGTTGATCATGAAATTGGACAGGAAAAAATCACGTTAAGTATAAAAAACAAGCAGGAATTCACAGCCGGTATGATTGGCGAAGCCACTCAAAATTTTGATGTGATGAATCCTGATTTGTTGATCTGTACTCTGGATACATCGGCAAAACTCGATATCGAACTTACGGTCGCAAAGGGACGCGGTTACGTTCCTGCTGAAGACAATAAAGTAAAAGATGCTCCATTCGGATATATTCCAACCGACTCGATTTTTACTCCCATCAAGAACGTGAAATATGCGATGGAGAATACCCGTGTGGAACAGCGCACAGACTATGAAAAACTGATCATGGATGTTTCGACAGATGGAACCATTCATCCCGAGGAAGCGGTAAAACAGGCAAGCCGGATCCTGATCCAGCACCTGATGATCATTACAGACGAGAATATCACTTTCGATAATAAAGAAGATAAGAAGGAAGATGTAGTTGACGAACAAATGCTTCAACTGCGTAAGGTGTTGAAAACACCTCTGGAAGATCTTGATCTTTCAGTTCGCGCATTCAACTGCTTGAAAGCAGCAAAGATCAACTCACTGAGTGAACTTGTGCAATACGAGCAGGAAGACCTGATGAAATTCCGCAACTTTGGCCAAAAATCTTTGGCTGAAATTGAGCAGGTGCTCGCCGAAAGAGGCCTGCATTTTGGAATGGATTTGAGTAAGCTGGGTGTAGATAAAGACGAGTTTTGATTCTAAATTCAGCAGATTAGCAAATTAGCAAACCTGCAGGTTTGAAGATTGTTATTCGCATTCATACATACGAAAAGTAGACTGCAATTCCTGACACGGTGCAGTCGAATATTTATCATCGAATTTGGGAAGAGATGATTTGTTATGAAGCATTAGTTCTTCATTTTCAAATCTTCAAATTTTTAAATTTTCAAATTAAAATGTCATGCGTCACGGAGACAAGATCAAAAACCTGGGTAGAACACATTCACACAGGAAAGCGCTTTTAAGCAATTTAGCCTGCGAATTAATCGCGCACAAGCGTATCGTAACAACTCTTGCCAAGGCGAAAGCTTTGCGCATTTACGTCGAACCTTTGATTACAAAGGGCAAAGAAAATACCACACACCAACGTCGGGTAGTATTCAGTTATCTCCAGGACAAAGAAGCGATCAACGAACTGTTTAGTACAGTTGCTGAGAAAGTTGGAGGACGTCCCGGTGGTTATACAAGAATTGTAAAGTTGGGCGCACGTCAGGGCGATAATGCTGAAACGGCATTGATCGAACTGGTTGATTTCAATGAAATTTACGGCAAAGGAAAAGGAGAGGCAAAAGAACCGGCCAAGAAAACACGTCGTGGTCGTACTACTGGTAAGAAAGCAGCTCCGAAAAAAGAAGCGGCTGCCGAAACCAAGGCTAAAGATGTCGATTCCACTTCTGAGGAAAAGGCGGCAGAGTAATGATTCAAACATTTTCTTATACAAAGCAAGACTGTTGAGGGTCTTGCTTTTTTTTTGGTGTGGCCAGCAGTGAATGGTGATTGGTGAGTCGTGAGCGATGTGTGAGAACACGAGCGAATGAATTGTGAGTCGTGGCCACTGGGCGGTGCGGGGATGAATGCTCAGTATAACCATTGGGGCGCGTATTGTGAGTGATGAGCGATGTCGAGTGAACTCAAGTGCGAGCGAACTCAAGTGGCGAGCGAAGCAGGTGAGCGCAGCGAGTGGTGAGCAAGTCCCGAGTGGTGAGAGGTCCCGACTGGTGAGGGTAGTCGAACCATGTGAGCAAATAGTTGAAATTTATCACAGACAATAAGCTTACATTTTATTTTCTTTGCATCGAATTTTCAAAATTATGACTACAACCCGTGCTGCTGTTCTCGTACTTGCTGATGGTACTGTTTACCATGGCAAGGCGTTTGGAACAATTGGTACAACATCCGGCGAGATCTGTTTCAATACCGGAATGACCGGGTACCAGGAAGTGTTTACCGATCCCAGTTATTATGGGCAGATCGTTATTATGAATAACGTTCATATCGGGAATTACGGTGTTAAGAAAACGGACGTTGAATCGGATACAGTTAAGATTCGTGGTCTTATCGGCCGCAACCTGGAAGAACAATATTCAAGGAAAATGGCAGATGGATCTCTGGAGGCCTACCTCCAGGCTAACAATATCGTTTGCATTGAAGGAGTCGATACACGGGCGCTGGTTACACATGTACGCCAAAAAGGAGCGATGAATTGCATTATCTCGTCCGAGATACTTGACGTTGAAGAACTGAAAAACCAATTGGCAAAAGTTCCGGATATGTCAGGGCTGGAACTGGCAAGCGTAGTAAGCACTGAAAAGGCATATACTGCTGGCGACGAAAAAGCTCCTATCCGTATCGCTGTACTTGACTATGGTACAAAGAAGAATATCGTCCAGTGCATGGTTGACCGGGGCGCTTTTGTAAAAGTGTTTCCAGCAAGAACAACGCTTAAGGAACTAAAGGAATTTAACGCTAACGGATACTTCATTTCAAACGGTCCCGGTGATCCTGCGGCGATGGATTATGCAGTCGATACCGTAAAAGAGGTACTAAATGAAAATAAGCCGACATTCGGAATTTGCCTTGGACATCAGCTACTGGCTTTGGCCAATGGTATTCCCACATTCAAAATGCATCATGGTCACCGTGGACTTAATCATCCTGTGAAAAATATCATCACGGGTCAATGTGAGATCACGACACAAAACCATGGTTTTGGTGTAGATCCTGAAGCGGTCAAAAGTTCATCAGATGTCGAAGTGACCCATATTAACCTCAATGATGATTCGATTGAAGGTATTCGTTTGAAGCATAAGCCGGCATTCTCTGTCCAGTATCACCCTGAAAGTACACCAGGTCCTCACGACAGCAGGTATTTGTTTGATGATTTCATAAAGCTGATCAAAGACCACATAAAATAAACATTCGAGACATTTTAGGCATGCCACGGTTCATAGCCGTGGCATGCCTTTATAAAAAGGTATATCATACCTTTAGCAATCACACAATAGTCGTTATGAAGATCACTATCATCAACGGTCCCAATCTTAATCTGCTTGGCAAAAGGGAAACGAATATTTACGGAAATATGTCTTTTGAGAACTACCTGGAAGAATTAAAAAATAACTATCCCCAGGTGACCTTTCATTATTTTCAGAGCAATGTTGAAGGAGAGCTGATTAATGAATTGCAGCGAGTAGGTTTTGATCATGATGGTATTATCATCAATCCCGGCGGTTACACTCACACTTCAATCGCAATAGGTGATGCAATAGCGGCCATCAAAACCCCCGTGATCGAAGTACATATTTCCAATGTTCATGCAAGAGAGGAATTCAGAAAGCTCTCTCATGTATCAGGCAAATCCGTTGGTAGCATTTTTGGATTAGGATTGAAAGGATATGAACTCGCTCTTCAATATTTTCTTTGATTTTTTTATTTACCACCGATTCCAGCGATTAATACGGATTAATCAGTACTGACTCGCGTAATCCGTGGCCTAACCCTAGAGGAAGATTCGCATCAGCAATGCGAAACCATGATCCTGCTTTGTATTTTCGGACTTGCGCATAATATGAACACCGCTGGCGGTCCACACCTTAAAAACCTCTCCCTTCTTCCGTTTTGCCAGCTCTTTTTCCAGGGGCGGAAGCAATGCACCGACGGCGATCCAACCCAGGTCGCCCTTCGTCAACCCTTCACCACCCATCGAATAGGTCTGCGCCATATCCTCGAAAGTACTTTCATGAGTCTCCACTTTTTGAATGATATTGTTCGCCAGTGAATCGGCGAAGCGTCTGCTGAACACACTGGTATCTAAAAATATTTGACTAACGCGGTTAAAGGAACCCGGTGCCTTCGCCAGAACCTGCACTAATACCTTTCCTTTTGCATAAGGACCATAAACTTTACCGACCTTTCCATGATAGCCAAGACTATCGAACAAACTGTTGAATCCCGACGTGCGGATTATGGCAACAGTATCAATCTTAAATTTCTTTTTCAATACATCTTTCACATATAAAGGAGAGTTTCCGGATTTTTCAATTTCTAACTTGATCTGTGAAACTGTTTTCTTCTGTGCCAACGCAGAGAGGCAGCATATAATCGCTACCACAAGAAAGATCGTTCTACCCATGAGATGTTGAATACTTAATTAATTTTTACCAGTTTGTTTTTCGCTTTCCCTTTTCTCACCGGTGGACAGTCCATATCAATTCCCTCCCTGGTTGATCTGGCTTGATCACCATTCATTACGGCTACCGACCTGTTTGCCTCAGACACTTTCTTCTTCCTGTACTCACTATTTCTCATTAGCAGTTGAACACTATCCAGGCTGCTGATGTACAGGCTTCGTCCATGCGTGCCTAAAATAATTTCGTTATCTCGCTCCTGGATCGCGATATCATGAACAGGTATGGATTTAGGCAATCCTTTGTTCCATTGCATAAAACTGTTTCCCGCATCGATACTTGCATATAATCCACCATCGCTTCCCAGGTATAGAATACTATCGTCTTTGGGATCCTCACGAACAACATTCAATGGCTCAAATGGAAGATCCCTGCCGAGCTGTTTCCAGCTCGTTCCATAATCGTCGCTTACATACAGATAAGGAAGAAAGTGATCGTAGCGATATCCATTCAGTGTTACGTACACACGACCTTCACTATACTTCGATGCAATCACACGGCTCACCCAAAGTCCTGCGGGTAAGATTTGTTTCGACTGATTTTTCGTCACAGTTTTTGAAACATTCAGCCATGTATAACCGCCATCTCTGGAAATATGAACGTTCCCGTCGTCAGTGCCTGCATAAAGTAGTCCGAATTTAATAGGTGATTCGGCAAGAGTACTAATGGTACCATACGGAACATTTCCTTCCTTCCTACCGTTGGTTAGATCCGTGCTAATAACCTGTATGGTATCTCCTTTATTAAGCGAGCGTGCAAAACGGTTGCTTCCAAAGTACAACACATCCTGGTTGTGCTTACTGAGCAGTATTGGTGTTTGCCAGTTGAATCGTAAAGGCAGTTCGCCGAGTTCATGCCTTGGCCTGATTGGCTTGCTTTCTTTTCTTTCCCTATGCTGCCTTGTATAAAAACCAAACTGGAACCCTGAGTAAATAGTTTGATTATCACGGGGGTCTACCTGCACCTGCATTCCATCACCTCCGCCTATCAATTCATATACATATCGTTCTGTGCGGGTGCTCATATAATCGTTGTTAGTGGGCCTGCTGCTTCCCATCCATGTTCCATTGTCTTGCAAGCCACCATAGATATTGTATGGCTTTGCGTTGTCAACTGCGATTGCATAAAACTGTCCTACAGCAGGTGCATTTGCTTTGAACCATGATGCGCCATCATCATACGTGATATTTAACCCTCCATCATTGCCATTGATCAAATGCGAATCACGTTTCGGATTTATCCAAAGCGCATGATGATCGGCGTGCACGTTGCCTTTATCGATTGTCCTGAACGTTTTCCCACCGTCAGTAGAGAGCTGGGCATAGAAACCAAGTATGTACACCTTGTTCTCATTGTAGGGAGAAACATATATTTTGCCAAAGTAATATCCATAAGTGTTGTAGATAGAAATCGCACTCTGGTTCGTTTTCTTCCATGATAACCCGGCATCATCACTCCGGTATACTTCGCAACCCACTGGAGTGCCTTCAAATCCGGTGTTCACATAGAGGAAATCGTATAGTACAGTTGGTTTAAAAGAATCCGATGCAACTCGCTCTTTCAGCGTCCTTGAATTGTAAGTCGGAGTTAAACGGTTTCGTCTTAAAAGGGTATCAAGTTTGCGATCGTCAAGTTGGGCAAATCGCTCTTTGTTCAGTTCTTTGAGCTGATCTAACGTGTAGGTGCTGGTATCTTTTTTTGCAGTGTCGGGTTTAGGTTTCTGGTGATCGACAACGGCATATACAATATTGGGATTTTTTGGATAAACTGCAATCCCGATTCGACCGACGTTATCACCAAAGGGAAATCCGGCCTTTTCAGTGGTTATAAGTTTCCAGGTCTCTCCGCCATCGTTGCTTTTATATATTCCGCTGCTTTTGCCGTTTTCTTCAAAATTCCACGCCGATCTTGTACGATGCCAGGCGGCAGCATAGAGTTCAAAGGGATCAGATGGATTGATGTCTAAGTCGACTATGCCCGTATGTGCGTTGATGAATAACGTCTGCTTCCATGTTTTACCGCCGTCGATTGTTTTATAAACGCCTCGTTCTTTGTTAGGAGAGTACAGATGACCCAATACAGCAACCCAGGCAACGTTATTATCGGTGGGATGCAACTGGATTTTGCCGATATGGTGAGAGGCGGGGAGTCCAAGCCATTGCCAGGTTTTACCATTATCAGTACTCTTATATACGCCTATGCCCGCATAAGACGAACGGCTGCTGTTTACTTCACCAGTTCCTGCCCAGATCGTCCTGGTTTTCCAGTCGACAGCGATATCACCGAGTCCGATCACATCTTCATTATCAAACAAGGGCGTAAAGCTCTGGCCATTGTTCGTGGTGTGCCAAAGTCCGCCTGTTGAATATGCGACATAGAATTCAGTAGGATCGCTTTCATTTACTTCTATATCACTCACCCTTCCGCTCATGATCGAAGGACCCACATTTCGAAAGGAGAGATCTTTTAGCAGAGACCTCTGAGCAGCGGCTTTCCGCTGCTCTATAATTTTGATTCTTTCCGACGCCGGTGTTGGGCTTATTTGAGCTTGTAATAAACATGTCGGGGCGAAAATGCACAATGTAAAAAGCAAGTTTTTCGCAACATTGCCAAAATGTTGCCCCTGCTTCTTACCGTAACGCTTCCGGGAAAGCAGACATTTGTAACTTTGCGATTGTGGGAAACCTGTCTCAATTCGCTTGATCGACATGATGCTTAGTTTAGGGATTTCTTGGCAATGAAGGCCCGGATTTGGCGTTATAATTGTGATTATGGGAGTCAGTTTTATAAACTTCAAACTTACTAAAGATGCGCTGGATTTCTATTTTGCTCATGTTTTTTTCTCTCCAGGGCTTTTCGCAATGGAAAGATTACAAACTAAATGCGAATCGTGATACCCTGAACCGCGTGGATATGAAAGGCCTTAAACAGGGCGAATGGGTGAACCGGGTGGAATCAGTGCGTGGTGAGCCAGGGTATGAGGAAGAAGGCGTTTATGTCAATAGCCGTAAAGAAGGAGAATGGCGTGTATATACTCTGATGAGTGACCTGGTGGGAATTGAATATTATAAGTGGGGAAACAAGGATGGGGTATGTAAGTACTTTACAATGCATGGTGATCTTCTCTCTGAACAAAGTTGGAAGGCACTCAATCCGGATAAACAATACGATACAATCGAAGTGGAAGATATAGATCAATTGAACTCGTACAAAACAGTGATCGTGAAAAACGAGGGGGCTGGAGTTAAGCACGGTACCTGGAAATATTATTCTGAAGGATCAGTTGTCAAAACTGAAATTTATACGCTTGGTAAATTAGAAGGTGATAGGGGTGGCGCTGCAACGGCAACTACGGGAGAAAAAAAGGCAGTTGCCAAGCCCAAGGAAGTTCTTGAATTCGAGAAGAAGAACTCTGGTAAGAAGAAAGTGAAATATAAAGATGGAAGTACCGGCGGCTAAGGATAACTGTAATATTAGTAACAAAAAATGCCATGGTGTAAGCCGTGGCATTTTTGTCGGTGCTTTAAAGTTATCCAACTGTCAGATTATGTCGTATCTATTTCAACTTACCGGAAGGCACCGGGTTAGCAAGAGAGTAAAATAAAAATCGCCCCATCATAGGGCGATTTTTTATTGTCAGTCATTCTTAGAATGCTTTCTTTTCTTTCTCTTTTTCCTTTGCTTTCTGCATTGGATTAATTCCGGTGGATTGGCCGCGAGCCTGTTGTTTGGCTTTAAACATTTGAAACTTTGAAGCCGGAGGAATATCCCCCCACGTGTTATTTGCGTCATTGATGTCTGCAGTTTCGCGCAACGGGTCAAGTTTGATGGATGCAACTTCCTTGTCCTTTATGAAAGCTTTGCTAACGTTATTTTCATTATGACGCCATACCTGTGCAGGAATACGATCAACCTGTTTGGTTCCATCTTTAAACGTCCACTCAATGATGATCGGCATTACCATGCCGCCCTTATTACTAAAGGAAAGTTCATAGAAATGTTTGCCAGCTACTTTTTTCTTTGTCTCTTCATCGAGCGGCTCTGTTCTTTCTGACCCAGGTACTGGGTAAGTGGTGCTATCATAAGGCTCCAGTCCTCTTGCGTATCTCCAATAAAAATCACGCAGGGTGGTGTCCACGTCTGTAAGGAATTTTATGTTTTTATCTTCGCGGTTTCGGATCTTCGAAATATCTTCAAATGGGTTCAATATTGGTTTGTCTAACTTTTTCTGTGTTACTGTTTCATCACGTGCGCCTGGAGCGCTTCCCAGGTCCGGTTTAAAGTACTTTACACTATCCAACGAAATATCTGTTACCTCGGTGCCATAAAACCAGCCGCGCCAAAACCAATCGAGGTCTTCTCCGCTGGCATCCTCGAGTGTCCTGAAAAGGTCAGCCGGTGTTGGATGTTTGAAGGCCCAGCGACGAGCATATTCTTTAAACGCGTAATCGAAGAGTTCACGGCCCATAATGGTTTCACGCAAAATATTTAGACCAGTTGCAGGCTTGGCATAAGCGTTCGGCCCAAATCCAATAATATTTTCCGAATTGGTCATGATAGGCTCGAGTTGGTCCTTCGGTAACTTCATATAGTCTGTAATCGCGAATGCAGGACCGCGACGAGAAGGGAATTTGTTATCAAACATTTCTTCTGTCAGGTATTGAACAAACGTATTCAAACCTTCATCCATCCATGTCCATTGGCGCTCATCGCTGTTAATGATCATCGGAAAAAAGTTATGACCGACTTCATGGATAATAACTCCCAACATTCCATACTTTGTAGCTTCTCCGTAAGTGCCGTCCTTGTCGGTTCTTCCATAATTAAAGCAGATCATTGGATATTCCATACCGTTAGATGCTTCAACACTCTGTGCAACTGGGTAAGGATATGGGATCGTAAACCTGGAATACGTTTTTATCGTATGAGCCACAGCTTTAGTTGAATAAGGACGATACAGTCCGTATGCTTCCTTGCCATAAAAACTCATGCACATGATTTTTTTGCCTTCAACGTAGGCTGGCATCGCGTCCCAGACAAATTTGCGGCTGGATGTCCAGGCGAAGTCTCGTACATTATCTGCTTTGAATATCCAGGTTTTCTTCGCAGCGCTTTTCTTTTTTTCTGCTGCCTTTGCTTCTTCCAGGGTTACAATTTCAACAGGCTCTTTAGAAGTCTGCGCTTTTTGCCAGCGGGCCAATTGTGTGGCACTCAGGTTTTGAGTATAATTTAGACACTCGCCGGTTGAGCCTACTACGTGATCAGCCGGTACTGTCATTTGTACTTTAAAATTTCCAAAAGTCAAAGCAAATTCTCCGCGGCCTGTGAACTGATGGTTTTGCCACCCCTGGTTGTCGCTATACACACAAAGTCGGGGATACCATTGAGCAATCGTAAAAAGATGATTTCCGTCTTCAGCGAAATATTCATACCCGCCACGGCCATCCTGCTTAAAGCGATCGGAAATTTTGTAGTTCCAGTCTATCTTAATGATAAACTTTTGGCCGGGTTTCAATGGTGCAGGGAGATCCACTCTCATCATAGTCTTGTTGAGAGTATATTTCAAAGATTTACCAAGTGCATCAGTAAGTTTCTCAACAATAAATCCAAAGCCATTATCCTTCCGGTTCTCTTCCTGCTTCTCAACTGTGGCGATATCCATCTTATCTGGTATCGTGCTTGATGTTTGATAATTTGCGTTGTTTATATTGCTATGTTCGTTTTCATCCATCTGGAACCATAAATAAGTCAATACCCCAGGAGAATTGTTGAAATAGGTAATCGTTTCACTGCCTGTTAATTTCAGGTTCTTTTCGTCAAGTTCGCATTTGATATCATAATCTGCTCGTTGCTGCCAGTATTTAGGACCTGGAGCTCCGCTTGCAGTGCGGTACTCGTTTGGTGTCGGTAGAATAGTTCCAAGCTGTTCGAACTTATTACCGTGATTGGAATTGGGATTGTTTTTAATGTCTTGCGCCTGAGCGAAAGCCAGAGAAAACAATACCGCGAAAACAAAAAACATTCGCTTCATTATTGCTGGTTTTAGTTAGGAAAACGTTCTATCGCCATAATTAAGGCGATGCCAAAAATGGCACCGGAGACGAATAGTAAATAGTCTCGTCGATGAATTTTCAAAAGCCGGACGCAAGTTACTGAAACTAACATAACAGCGACCACAATCAATAGCTGTCCCACCTCTAATCCTATGTTAAATGCTAATAATTCACTGACTATATTCGAGTCTTTTCCTAATAAACTTTTTAAATAGTTGGAAAAGCCAAGACCATGGATTAGCCCAAAAAAAAGCGCGAGCAGATAAATCACCGAAAGCTTCGACTTCTGTTGGGTGTTGTAAGTGAACACATTTACTAAAGCGGTTATGACAATCGTAACGGGAATCAGAAATTCAATCCATTTCGTAGACACCTGTATATAATCGAATACGCTCAGTGCGAGCGTGATAGAATGTCCCACCGTAAAGGCGGTCACCAGGATCAGGATCTTTTTCCAATCCTGCGCCAGGTACCGCAGGCATAAGGCTGTTACGAAGAGGATGTGATCATAGCCTGAGAGGTCCGCTATGTGTTCTCTGCCAAGACTAAAATAAAGTCCGAAATCCTGCATAATTGAAAGATTCTCCCGACCGAATTTTTAACGGATTTCACTGAAAGGTGTTGAAAATATGTAAGAGATTTGTACCTGAAAAAATTTTCCTGTCTAATGGCTGAACTATTATTTAAATGGTTTTTTGCTTTCTTGTTGACAGCCATCGGCAGCAAAGCAGGGCAAGAGGAGGCCAAAGGTAGTTTAAATCATCCTTTATATGTAAGCGTGACAGAGATCAATCACAATGCCGGTGATAAAAATCTTGAAATAAGTTGTAAAATATTTACCGACGATTTCGAAACCGCCCTTTCAAAGGCGACAGGGTCAAAAATTGATCTTTTCAATCCCAAGGATAAACAGCTGGCTGAAAAGCAGATTGCGACGTATATAAAAAAGCATCTCGTAATAAAGCTCGATAACAAACCTTTGAGTCTTGAATTCGTTGGATTCGAAAGGGAGAATGAGGCTGTTTGGAGTTATCTTCAAGTCGCAAACACTCCGACTCCAAAAAAAATTGACATAAATAACGACCTGTTATACGATGCTTTCGATCAACAGATCAATCTTCTACATGTATCGGTAGGAGGGAATAGGAAAAGTACCAAGCTTAATTATCCTGATGTCGGCGCTTCTTTCCAATTTTAGATGAGAAGTTTCATTTGTTACTTATGAGCAATCATTGTTAGTAACAGGATTTTTTCTCCTTCCTACATCTAACCTCTTCCATCCGACATCTAACATTCTTATTAAGCCTCTTCCATATTTTTTTTAATCTCATTAGAGATATGAACAAGTACTTTATCGATACGCTGGGCATCCATATCGATAATCTCAAGCTGGAAACCTTCCCAATCTAAGTGATCACCCGTGGCTGGAATTCTCTCCAGATGGTGAAGTATAAATCCTGCGAGCGTATCAAATTCTTGTTCTCCTTCATTCATCCATTCCGTTTTATCAAACCTTCGGAGAAAATCATAAAACGGAATCTGTGCATCCACGAGATATGACCCATCTTCGCGCTCAGTGATCTCATAGTCATCCAAATGTTGTTCAGGCAAATCTCCAACGATTGCTTCGAGGATATCATTCAAAGTGATCATCCCCAACAGGCTTCCATATTCGTCGATAATAAAGCAGGAATGTATTTTTGATTCCTTGAACTTCTCGAGAACCTGGTAGGCAGTATTATTTTCCGGCACATACAAAGGCGGTATCATCAAATCTTTAAAAAGAGTAAGGTCGTCGGCCACATACAGGTCTTTGATTGAAACTACTCCTTTGATGTTATCAATTTGGCCGTCACAGATAGGATATACCGAGTGAGGTTGTTTGAGTATCTTTTCTTTAATGGCCACTTCATTATCATACAGATCGAACCAGATGATATCACTTCTATGAGTCATCAATGAAGTAATTGTTCGGTCACCGAGATGGAATACTCTCTCAATAATCTCCTGTTCAGCTTCTTCGATAGTACCCTGTTCAGTTCCCTCGCTAATAATGGCTTTAATCTCCTCTTCAGTAACCTGATTATCCTTTGACTTAATATTGAACAGCTTTATGAGGACATGTGTTGATTTGGAAAGAAGCCAGATAAAAGGATGGGTAACCCTGCTCAGTAGCCGCATTGGCTTGGCCAGCGTCTTGGCGATCAATTCGGGCCTCGCCAGACCAAGTCGTTTGGGCACCAGTTCACCCAATACCAGGGAAAAATACGTGACCACGATCACGATCAATGCTGTCGCTATCCCGTTGCTGTATTCCCGTAAAAGTTCAAAGCGATTGATAAAGGCAACAAAATCAGATTTCAGTTTTTCGCCAGACAGTATACCGGTCAGAATACCGATCAGTGTGATTCCAATTTGCACAGTAGAAAGGAATGTATCGGGATGATTTGCAAGTTCGAGCGCTTCTTTTGCCCGCTTATCACCTTTATTTGCCTGCGCTTCCAGTCGCGCTTTCCGGGCAGACACTAATGCAATTTCAGCCATCGAAAATACCCCGTTCAACAATATCAATCCCAGGATCAGTAAAATCTCTTGCATTATGGTGTTTATTTATCTAAGCTAAGCATTCCGGTTTGTTTCAGGAACAATTTGCCTGTAATCCAACCAATTATACAACCGATGAGCGCTCCGCACAGAACGTCGAAAGGGTAGTGAACACCTACGTATACCTGCGTATACACAATAGCAAATGCCCAGCCAAAAGCCAGCATCCACCATTTGCCTATATTACGCAAAGTTATAAAGTAAAACATAGCTTGCCCAAAATGAGTGGTGGCATGAGATGAAGTAAAACTCGAACTCTTAGGGCAGTAATTAATGAAGAAATGTATGAGGTTACCAACTTCGGCATCCTGGCAGGGACGGGTTCGAAAAATCAGGACTTTAATAACCTGGCTACTAATAATATCGCAGAAGGCCGCGGTCAGGAGCAGGCCGGCAATCCACCACCACCCTTTGGCGCCAAATTGCATTATAATCCAAAGGAATACGAATAG
This sequence comes from Flavitalea sp., assembly GCA_036742645.1. Classification (GTDB taxonomy): domain Bacteria; phylum Bacteroidota; class Bacteroidia; order Chitinophagales; family Chitinophagaceae; genus Flavitalea. Next base: position 34,227 of record DAINQQ010000002.1, on the reverse strand, counting down.
ATAAAGAGGAAACCAAAAAAGTGTCTCTCTGATAAACGGAAATATGGTATCGAAGTAGGAATTGCCCCAATCGTTGTTAATCTTTACGAGTAACCATTCATCAAGCGGTTGAATCACTTTCCAAAATGAAGACGAGCTTGTGCTTTGTAGTAAATGCATATGCGCAAAAATAATTACTATAATTTTAGTGCTTTATTAACTTATGAAGCGGATGTTCAGCCTGCCCCGGTTAATTCGATGGATTTTGATGATAGGATTTTTTTTCCTGGTATTGATGACGCTCATGCGTATGGTACTTTATATGTTCTTCAACAAGCAGGGCTATTCCCTGACAGACCTAACGGACTCTTTCGTCCTTGGTCTTCGTTTCGATCTTCGGACCGTCTCTCTTGTCCTGATTGTTATACTCGTGGTAGGGAGTATGCCTCAGATGAATCCCTTTCGGCCCGGCTGGACAAAAAGATTCTGGTTTACGTTACTGGCGCTTGTTTCTTTCGCGATTCTTTTTTTTTATTTTCTTGATTTTTCACATTACAGTTACCTCTCGCAGCGCCTCAATGCAAGCGTCCTGAATTATCTGCAGGACACTGCAATTTCACTTAATATGGTCTGGCAATCGTACCCGGTGATAAAATTGATCGTTGCCCTGGCATTACTCACTGCACTTTTAACCTGGTTGATTAAACTATCATATACAATTATAGAAAAAGATCATGAGCCAGCCACGAGGCAAAAAAGGATCGTAAGTTTCGTTGTTTTGTTCCTGTTGCTTGGAGTGGCAATATTTGGTCGGTTGAATCAATATCCTTTGCGATGGAGTGATGCATTTGCCCTTGGCAGTGATTATAAGGCGAACCTCGCATTGAACCCCTTTGAATCCTTTTTTAATACTTTGAAGTTTCGAAAGAATACTTACGATGAGAACAAAATAAGAGAACTATACCCGGTACTTGTCCCTCATTTCGATTTGAACTCCGCGGATACCAGCAGACTGAGTTTTCTGCGGACATTTAACGGTGCAGGTAATATTCGTCCTGTTCCAAACATAGTGTTAGTGATCTGTGAGAGTTTTAGCGCCTATAAAAGCTCGATGTGGGGGAATCCGCTAAACACCACTCCTTTCTTCGACAGTATTTCAAAAAAGGGAATCTTTTTCGACCAATGCTTTACGCCTACATATGGAACCGCTCGCGGCGTTTGGGCAACGATAACGGGAACGCCCGACATCGAATACCCAGCAACCGCGAGTCGAAATCCGGCCGCAGTTGACCAGCATACAATTATCAACGATTTTAAGGCGCACCAAAAATTCTACTTTCTGGGTGGCAGTGCGAGCTGGGCAAATATTCGGGGACTGCTTACCAATAATATTAAGGATCTGAGGATTTATGAGCAGGATGATTTTGAGTCGCCAACAATTGATGTCTGGGGTATAAGTGATAAAAACCTGTTGCTCGAATCAAGTAAAATACTTGGTAAGCAGTCCAAACCCTTTTTCGCAATTATTCAGACTGCCGATAACCACAGGCCCTACACGATACCAGAAGAGGACATCGGTGAATTCAAAAAGTTGAATGTTCCTGCCGACTCGGTGATAAAGTATGGATTTGAAAACCTCGCAGAACTTAACGCATTCAGATATACTGATTTTGGTTTTCAGAAATTTATCGAGGATGCTTCAAGGCAACCGTATTTCGATAATACGATTTTTGTTTTTATAGGTGATCATGGTATTCCAGGTAACGCAGATGACATGTTTCCAAAAGCGTGGACCGAACAACGACTCGCTGCGTTTCATGTGCCCTTCCTGATTTACGCACCTAAGTTGATTGCCCCACAAAGAAGTACAGCGATCTGTTCGCAGATCGATGTTTTACCCACTATCGCAGGTATGTGCAAAATACCGTATCAAAACACAACCCTTGGACGCAATGTTTTGACAATTCCCGAAAACAGCCAGTTTGCTTTCATATCTGATCCCGATAACAGCCAGACTGGCATCGTTAAAGGAGATTATTATTATCGGAAAAATTTACGGAATGGAAATGAAGAGCTCGTTTCCATTACGGGAAATGAAAATATTCCTGACCGTGACTACACAAAAGCCACAACCGAACTCGGATTACTAACTGACGCCATGCACGAAGCGTCAAAATATTTGTTGTTGAATAATAAAAAGGCAGTGAAGTAATTAGAAAATTGGAGAATTTGAAAATTTGAAAATGAATCCGTTGATCGCGGGGGGTGCTTTGGCAGCCAAAACACAAACTTCTAAATTCCCAATTTCGAATTTAGAATTCTGGACGTTCGATTTTCACCCCGGCCTGGCGGCAGGCAGGTTTGCTAATTCACTATATTCAAACCTGCAAATCGGCTAATCGGCTTATCATCACACCTGCCGGCAGGCAGGTCGGCTCATGAAATCATAAGCCTCTGTGCCTTAACTTGTCCCACAAATCTTCGAGATTTTGAAAATTTCTTCCTATTTTCCGGTTTGTATTCGACCCGAAATCCATCCTGTTTAAGCCACGTATCGCATCGATGGATCATTACAACCCTATTTTTGAACATAAACCTTTCTGACAGACCGTGGCGTTAATTAAGAGTATATCAGGTATTCGTGGGACAATCGGAGGAAGCACTGCCAATAATTTAACTCCCCTCGATATAGTAAAATTCACCGCAGCATACGGAAGCTGGCTACTGAATAGAAATAACAATTCTCCAAAAGTTGTGATTGGTCGGGATGGCCGGATCAGCGGCAGTATGGTTCAAAATCTTGTTATTAACACCTTAATCGCATTGGGTATTGACGTTGTTGACCTTGGATTTTCGACTACACCCACAGTTGAATTAGCGGTTATCTGGGAAAAGGCATCAGGAGGAATCATTATAACTGCGAGTCACAATCCGAAGGAGTGGAATGCCCTGAAGTTACTTGACCATAATGGCGAATTCATAACTGCAGCAGATGGTGCTGTGGTTTTGGAGAAGGCAGCGAAGGAAGAGTTTTCGTTTAACCCCGTTGACAAACTCGGTGGGTACACCACAAATGATCAATACCTGCAGAAACACGTTGATACCGTCGTCAATTATCCTTTGGTAGATGTAGATGCTATTGGAAATAAAAAATATAAGGCTGTCGTAGATACTATCAATTCCACAGGGGCTTTGGTGGTTCCACAATTATTGAAAGCACTGGGAGTTGAAGAAGTAGTTGTTCTGAACGGTGACGTAAACGGCAGGTTCGCACACAATCCCGAGCCTCTTTCAGAGAACCTGGTTGAATTAAGTGCAGCAGTGCGAAAACACAAAGCGGATTTTGGAATTGCAGTGGATCCCGATGTCGATCGACTCTGTTTTGTTTGTGAAGATGGGTCAATGTTCGGAGAAGAATACACTCTCGTAGCCGTCGCAGATTATGTGCTCAGTAAGCGCCCGGGTAACACCGTGAGCAACATGAGCAGTACGAAAGCTCTTAAAGAGATAACATTAAAGCACGGCGGAGAATATTATTCTTCAGCGGTAGGGGAGGTAAACGTAGTTACGAAAATGAAGGAGGTGAAGGCTGTCATCGGTGGTGAAGGAAATGGTGGTATCATTGTCCCTGATCTTCATTACGGTCGCGATGGGTTGATTGGAATCGGATTGTTTTTAAGCTCACTAGCCTCACACAAAAATGGCATCCGCTCTTTCCGCGCACGATATCCGGATTATTTCATCTCAAAAAATAAGATTGAACTTGAAAACGGAATTGATGTAAGGAGCATTTTTGAGAAGATTCAAAAGAAATACAAAAAACACCCGGTAAATACGGAAGACGGTATCAAGATAGAATTCGACAATGACTGGGTTCACTTACGGCCTTCCAATACTGAGCCAATCATTCGCATATACGCCGAAAGCAACTTCGAAACTACCGCCAACAATATTGCACTGCGATTGATGCAGGATATTAAAGAATTCATCTAGCGGAAGCCCCAGGCAGTCGTGAGTCAAGAGCCAGGAATCATAAGTCGTTTCTTTACTCCGCCTCCAGACTCCGGACTCCCGACTACGGGGATAGTAGAGGCACACTATCGAGTACTTGCGCTCTTCTGCTATTACTTATCTTTGCAGCCACTAAAAATCCACGGCGGTTGAGTATGAACAGAATTTATCTGGATAATGCGGCTACCACTTCGCTTGATCCTGAAGTACTGGAGGCAATGATGCCGTATCTCACGGAGAAGTTTGGAAATCCCTCTTCGATCTATTCTTATGGAAGGGAGAGCAGGCTTGCTATTGAAACAGCAAGGAAAACGGTCGCTAAATTACTGAACGCTCATCCTGCAGAGGTCTTTTTCACTTCGGGTGGTACTGAAAGTTCTAACACGGCGATTACTGCATCCGTTCAGGATCTGCATTGCAGGCATATCATCTCTTCCCGCATTGAACATCATGCAACTCTTCACACAATAGAAAACTTATATCATCGAGGAGAGGTAGCGTTAAGTTATGTTAACCTGTTGCCAAATGGGCATATTGATATGGAGGACCTCGAACGCTTGCTGACTGAAAGCCCAGACAAATCACTTGTCACACTCATGCATGCTAACAACGAAACGGGGAATATGCTCGATCTGCATGCAGTGGGTAACCTCTGCAAGTTATACGGTGCCATTTTCCATTCTGATACAGTTCAAACCCTCGGGCATTTTCCACTCGATCTCCGAAATACACCGGTGCATTTTATTACTGGCGCAGGACATAAATTTCATGGTCCAAAGGGTATTGGCTTGTTATATATTAATGAGAATGTGAAGATCAAGCCCTATATCCATGGCGGATCGCAAGAGCGCAATATGCGCGCGGGTACTGAGAACCTGTATGGTATTGTTGGATTTGCCAAGGCCCTTGAAATTGCGATGAATAATTATGAAAAAGACAGTCAATATATCCGAGAGCTAAAAACCTACATGACTGAACAACTAACTAAAAATATCCCCGGCGTCGTATTCAATGGTGATCTGGTTGGTCGAAGTTTGTACGCAGTTCTCAGTGTGTCATTGCCTAAAACTGAAAAATCTGAAATGATCCTTTTCAACCTTGACATTAACAACATATGCGCCAGTGGTGGAAGCGCCTGTACAAGCGGCGCCGACCAGGGGTCCCATGTGATCAGGGCAATCAATAATAATCCAAACCAGGTTACAGTACGGTTTTCCTTCTGCAAACACAACACAAAACAGGAAATCGATTACGTGGTCGAAAAACTGAAAGAACTTATTTGACCAAGCCGGATCCTCCAGAGCCGTGGCAACAATCCCTCTCCGCCAGGTTATTTAAGGAGATTCTTAACCTCTTGTAATTTTAACAACGCCTCAACCGGTGTAAGCCGATTGATATCTACATTGTCGACCAGTTTCCTAATCTCGTGGAATGTTTCGGTGTGCATGTCAAAAATTGACAATTGCAGTTTCGGGGAAGATAATTTGCCTACCTGTTGCTCGATACTATCGTCAACATTCTTTTCTTCAAGTTGCCTCAGGATCTCGTTGGCACGTTGTAATAACCCAGGAGGCATGCCTGCCATCCTCGCAACATGAATTCCAAAACTATGCGTGCTTCCGCCAGGAGCTAGTTTGCGCAGGAAGATGACCTTGTTGCCAATTTCTTTATTGGTGATGTGATAATTTTTAATGCGTGGTAATTTCTTTTCTAATTCGTTCAATTCGTGATAATGTGTAGCAAAAAGTGTCTTCGGAGCGTGTGGCGAATTATGGAGGTATTCGGCAATACTCCAGGCGATTGAGATTCCGTCATAGGTGGATGTACCGCGACCAATTTCATCCAGGAGGATTAAACTTCTTGAAGTTATATTATTAATGATACTCGCAGTTTCATTCATCTCAACCATGAAGGTTGATTCACCGCCACTCAGGTTATCGCTTGCGCCGACTCTTGTAAAAATTTTATCTGTTATTGGAATTCTTGCGGAACCTGCCGGCACAAAACTTCCCATATGAGCCATTAATGTAACAAGTGCTGTTTGACGCAACAAGGCACTCTTACCGCTCATATTGGGTCCGGTTAAAATAATTATCTGCTGTGCAAAGGGGTCGAGGGTAATATCATTTGCAATATATGATTCGCCGGCTGCGAGATTTTTCTCTATAACAGGATGCCTGCTGTCTTTCAGTTCCAGTTCCAGGCCATCATGCAATTCGGGTTTCTTATAGTTATACTGAAGCGCATTATGTGCGAAGCAAAGCAGGCAGTCCAATGTAGCCAGCACATTTCCATTCACTTGCATGGGTGCTATATAATCCTGTAGTTCGAGCAATAACTTATCATACAATTCGATCTCAATTGCGAGTATCTTTTCCTCCGCCCCTGTTATTTTCTCTTCATATTCTTTTAGCTCTGGTGTGACGTACCGTTCAGCATTACTCAAGGTTTGTTTGCGCATCCAGCTAGACGGCACTTTATGCTTATGCGTGTTTGTGACTTCCAGATAATATCCGAATACATTGTTGAACCCGATCCGCAGTGATGAGATTCCTGTCTGTTCTGTTTCCTTTTGCTGTAATTCAACGAGGTATTGTTTGCCGCCGGACGCAATTTTTCTTAGCTGATCCAGTTCATCGCATACACCCAGGCAAATAACATTTCCTTTGGTTACTAATGAAGGAGGGTTTTCGCATATTTCTTTTGTGATTTTGTTGAAGATATATTGACAGGAGTTAAGAGCGTCGGCCAATCGTTTCAGGTAATCATTTTCTACGTTTCTGCATATATTCTGGATATGATCTATGTGCTGTAAGCCACGAGCCAGTTGCATTACTTCCCGCGGATTAATTTTCTTTGAGGGAATTTTACTGGCCAACCTTTCCACATCGCCACACTGCCTGATATGCTGTACTAACTTATTACGCAGGTCAACTTCCCTGATCAGGTGTTCAACCAATCCAAGCCGTTCATTGATCTTGTCCGCATCCTTCAACGGAAGTACAAGCCATCGCTTTAGCAGGCGTGCTCCCATCGGCGATACGGTATTATCTAGCACACTAAGTAAACTGTTTCCATTTTCAATACCGGTTCCGAGCAGTTCGAGATTACGGATTGTGAACTTATCCATCCACAAATAATCGTCTCTGTCAATTCGCTGTATGGAAGTGATATGTTGAAGATTCGGATGTTCTGTGTCTTTCAGGTAATGAAGAACTGCTCCTGCAGCAACAATGCCTTCGTTTAATCCTTCCACCCCAAAGCCTTTCAATGAATGTGTCTGGAAATGTTTAAGAAGGCTTTCTTCCGCGTACGCCTTATCAAAAACCCAGCTTTCAAGTGTGTAGGTATAAAACTTTAATCCGAATGTCTCTTTAAAATGTTTTTGATGACTTCTTTGAAATATAACTTCCGCAGGCCTGAGGGTTTGCAAAAGTTTATCGATATACTCCGGGGTTCCCTCCGCCATGAAAAATTCGCCGGTGGAAATATCCAGGAAAGAAATGCCAATATTAGTATCCGTAAAATGAAGGCCGGCTAAAAAATTGTTTGAATGATGATCCAGCAATTTATCATTGGTAGCAACACCCGGCGTGATCATTTCAGTAACGCCCCGCTTGACGATTCCTTTCGCGAGCTTCGGGTCTTCGAGCTGATCACAGATTGCAACACGATAACCGGCTTTAACCAGTTTATGAAGGTAAGTATCGAGGGCATGATGGGGAAAGCCAGCGAGTTCGCTGGACGCTACCGCGCCGTTATTACGTTTCGTCAGGGTAATACCCAACACCTGCGATGCGATGACTGCATCCTCACCAAAGGTTTCATAAAAATTACCAACACGGAATAACAGTATTGCGTCGGGGTATTTTTGTTTAATAGCCCGATGCTGCTGCATCATGGGAGTATCACTGATAACTTTTGCCATATCGTTCGCCACCGTGGTGCTGGCAAAAATAATCAACCACACCCGCATTGCCACTGTTGATTCACCGATCCTGGCGTCGTTTTCAATTATTGTGGACAAGTTGAGGATTACGGTATTTTTGCCACTTCTAAAAGTGGTATGATGCGTAAACTCAGCATGGAAGAACTAAGCCGGAAATCAGTCAGGGAATTCAAGGACGCTGAAAAAATGCCTGTTGTAGTAGTTTTGGATAACATTCGCAGCATGCATAATGTGGGTAGCGTTTTTCGCACCGCGGATGCGTTTTTAGTAAAAGCAATTTATTTATGCGGGTATACTCCGCAACCGCCCCATCGCGATATTCAAAAAACTGCCCTGGGCGCGACCGAAACTGTTGAATGGTGTTATTATCATGACGCTGTTATGGCAGTTCAAAGTTTGCGAAATGAAGAATACAGCATCTTTGCTATCGAGCAGGTTGAGAAAAGCGTTCCTCTTCATGAGTTCAAGTCTGAACAATATGAAAAATTGGCTGTTGTATTGGGAAATGAAGTCAGCGGCGTAGGAGAGGAAGTGTTACAACTTTGTGACGGGTCGATTGAGATACCACAATTCGGAATGAAGCATTCATTGAATATATCGGTTGCAGCCGGAATTGTGTTGTGGGAGCTGGTCAGGTCCAAAAATCGAAACAAATAGATTACTGTTATGGGTGTAATGAGAAACTACTTAAGTCTTATAAAATTTTCTCATACCATCTTTGCAATGCCATTTGCAATGATTGGGTTCTTCCTGGGCCTTATGGCCATCGATCAACCTCTTTCGGTGATCCCCGGGTGGCACGTGCCTATCCTGCCCGATCATCTTATCAATCGTAACATCCCACTTACAGTACCAGAACTTGGGATCAGGTTGCTATTAGTTATTTCATGTATGGTGTTTGCACGAAGTGCCGCGATGGCCTTCAACCGCTATCTCGATAAAAATTTTGACGCTAAAAATCCAAGAACAGCTATCAGGGAAATTCCCGCCGGTATTATCTCTTCAGGCGGCGCGCTGAGATTCGTAATTGCAAACTGCATAGCGTTCGTAATTTGTACTCTTTTTATTAACCCTTTGTGTTTCGTATTATCGCCTGTTGCGCTGTTTATCGTTTTAGGGTACAGTTACACAAAGCGTTTTACTTCATTATGTCATCTCGTGCTGGGCCTTGGATTATCCCTGGCCCCTATTGGGGCATATCTTGCCGTTACAGGCGCATTTGCATTACTGCCAGTGTTATTTTCTTTTGCAGTCATTTTTTGGGTGAGTGGGTTCGACATTATTTATGCCCTACAAGATGAAGAGTTTGATAGATCTCAAAATTTGTATTCTGTTCCGGCAGCAATCGGGAAAACGAAGGCCCTGAGGGTGTCGGAGTTGCTTCATGTTTTAAGTGCCACGTGTATCGTAGTTGCGGGTTTCCAAGGCCAATTTCATTGGTTGTATTGGATCGGCGTGATTGTATTTTGCGGCATGTTGTTTTATCAACATTCAATCGTAAAGCCAAACGATCTTACCAGGGTGAACCTCGCGTTTATGACATCCAATGGAATCGCTAGTGTGGTATTCGCGATACTCGTAATCGCTGATCTTTTTTTAAGGCATGTTGCCGCCTGATTTTTACGTCGTGTCCCTCGGTGTTCTTCATGAACTCCTTGATCACACAACCAGAGGATTCAAGAAGAACACAACGGAAGACACAACGAGCACAAAGTCGTTTCTCGCCGATAGACGTCTGTAACTTCAAAAACCTTCATTACAAATTTCTCTTAACTTCTACCTTCGTACCTCGCAGTTCGTATTTCATACATCGTACATTAAAAATCCCACGTCAAATATGGCTCGTATTCTCGCGATTGATTATGGTTTGAAAAGAACTGGTCTTGCTGTAACAGATCCTTTGCAAATCATTGCCAATGGTCTGACGACTGTCGAGTCGCCAAAGCTGATTAACTTTTTAAAAGAATATTTCAAAAACGAGGAAGTTGAAATGATTATCGTTGGAGAACCGAAGAATTGGGATGATTCGGATACCCATGCAACGCCGCTTGTTAAAAAAATAGTCGAAAAGTTAAAAAAGGAATTTCCTGGGATTCCCATTACAATGGTCGATGAACGCTTTACTTCCAAAATGGCATCACGTGCTATGATTGATATGGGTATGAAAAAAAAGCAGCGGCGTAACAAGGCCCTCGTGGATGAAATTGCTGCAACAATCATGTTACAGGAATACCTCGAGCGTTTGGTGAGATAATACCTCTTCAATGCCCGTTTTGAACTAAATTTGCCGCTTATAATTTGGATAAGCATGATACTTCCGATCGTAGCATACGGGGCACCGGTTTTGAGAACTGTTTGTAAAGACATCACACCAATATATCCAGGCCTTGACAAACTGATAGATGATATGTGGGAAACCATGTATTCGAGCAATGGCGTGGGTTTGGCGGCGCCGCAGATTAATCGTGATATACGCCTTTTTATAATTGATAGCGAACAGATTTTCGGAAACCAGGAGGAGGAAGATAAAGGAAAATATCCCGATGAACCCGGAATCAAACAGGTGTTTATAAATGCCCAGATCCAGGAGTTAAATGGCCAGGAATGGGTTTATAATGAGGGCTGCCTTAGCATTCCAAAAATCCGCGAGGATATTCCGCGTAACGAAGAGGTTACACTCGAATATGTCGACGAACATTTCAGTCCCCAAATAAAGACCTTCAATGGTATCACTGCCCGCATCATTCTCCACGAATACGATCATATTGAAGGAAAACTTTTCATCGACTATCTCAAGCCACTAAAACGAAAACTTTTGAAAGGAAAGCTTGATGATATCTCCAAAGGAAAAATAAAGGTGGATTATAAGATGGCTTTTTTGAAGTGAGAAGTGCGACATGTGGGATTTGTGATGTAAGATGTAAGACGTGTGCGGTGAGCGGTACGAGGCACGAAGTTTAAAACTGAGTGCTGTACGACTACCTCGTCTTAAAAAACTTTAAACCCCCAGGATTTCTTCCTCTTTGCACGTCATACTTCGCGCTTCGGACTTTATACAACGTACATCAGAAATCGTGCATATTTCCGAATTCATTTTCACAATTCTTTTTCCCGAATAAGGTTATTTTGCACGAATGAAAGTGATTGTTTTTTTGCCGGCATTGATCGTATGCAATGGCCTTGTGGCGCAAACTGACAGTATCGTAACGGTTAACAAGAAAGTAATCACTCTCAAAGAGGTGGTGGTTAGAAATAACCTTAATGTTCCCGCATTCATTGACAGGGTAAAAGACGATACAACCTTTTATAAAGCGTTTCGGAACCTTAAAGTTCTGGGATATACCGCTCTGAACGACATCAGGATGATGAATAAAAAGGAAGTGGTCAAAGCTACTCTCAACAGCAAAACAAAGCAATCGGTAGACGGCCACTGCCGATGGATGGAGGTTCTTGAAGAAAAAGCAACCGGCGATATCTATAATAAGCATAACCAGTTGAACTACTATACAGCTGAAATGTATGCGGGATTATTTTTCGCTGTGGATACTATATGTGGCGAGACTAATATTGTAAAAGGCGCCGAGTTTAATACAAAAGGAAAATCTGGAATTGCCAAGCATAAGGAGCAACTGAAGATCTTATTTTTCAATCCAGGCAAAAGGATTCCCGGTCTTCCATTTATCGGAAGCAAAGTAGCGCTGTTTGATGAAGATGTGGCAGACTTCTACGATTTTGTGATTGATATGGAAAGCTTCAAGGGTGATCTTTGTTATGTTTTTCGCATTGTGCCTCGCACGGACCTCAGAGGCGGCGAAAAAGATAAGATCGTTATTAATGAAATGACAACGTGGTTTAATACCACGAATTGGGAAATCGTTGCGAGGAATTATGATCTGAGCTATAAGGCTGGTGTATATGACTTCGATGTACATATGGAAGTTGAAATGACAAAGTTTGAAGATCTGCTGGTTCCAAAAGTGCTCCGATACAACGGTAAGTGGGACGTTATACTGAAAAAAAGGGAGCAGGGTGCTTTCACGGCTACCTTATTTGATTTTACGAAATAATATTTCAGCAATACATTTCAAAATTCTTTCAAAAATTCTATAAGCTCTGCATGCATTTCGGGTAAAATACATTTATTAAGAGCTTATAGAGTAGTACAATAGTGCGATTTAAAAAACCTGTCGCTTTTTTTAGGTACATCATACAATGTTCTTTGCTTTCGCATAGTTTCTCCATTTGTCTATTAGTTGCTGCATATCCTCGGGCAGTTCACTATCGAATTCAACTTTTTGCCTGGTTTTTGGATGAATGAATCCGATTGTTTTTGCGTGCAGTGCATGTCGCGGACATATCGCAAAACAATTTTCAACAAACTGTTTATATTTTGTAAACACTGTTCCTTTTACAATTTTGTTTCCTCCATAAATTTCGTCATTGAATAATGGATGTCCCAGGTGTTTCATATGTACACGTATCTGATGTGTGCGGCCCGTTTCCAGTACACATTGGATTAGGGTTACATATCCGAAACGCTCGAGCACTTTGTAGTGTGTAACCGCATCTTTCCCTGAATCGCCATCAGGATAAGCGTCGAACATTTTGCGGAAACGTTTATGACGACCAACATGTGCCCTGATCGTGCCACTATCTTCTGCAACATCACCCCATACAAGTGCTATATAATAACGGTGAATCGTATGATGGAAAAATTCCTTCGCCAGACTCGCTACCGCTTTTTCCGTTTTTGCGAGAACCATCAATCCGCTGGTATTTTTATCTATCCGATGCACAAGTCCGAAACGTGGAAGCGAACTCTCATTGATGGATTGATTCTGTTGCTGCAGATGAAAGGCAACGCCATTTATGAGGGTGCCGCTTCTATTTCCGCTTGCCGGATGCACAACCAGTCCAACGGGTTTGTTGATGATAAGTATTTCGTCATCTTCAAATACGATATTCAGCGGCAATTTCTCGGGAACGATTTCTTCACCCTGTACCTCTTTATCCGAATAAACAATGATCTCTTCGCCGGGCTTTATCTTATGATTCGAAGAAACCTGTTTCCCATTGATCAGTACGCGTCCTGATTCAATCGCCTGCTGTACCTTGTTACGGGATGCATGTTCGATCCTGGCTACGAGAAACTTGTCAATCCGCATAGGCTCCTGACCCTTATCAACGATAAGATTCATTCGTTCATAAAGCTCCTCCGAAACGTCGGAAGATTCGTCGGCAACAGAACCATGAATCCCATTATCATTGGACATAAAAGAATTTTTGCAAAAATACTGATTGTGAGTGGGGAATGTTACGCTATGATGACCATTGTCATCATTCTTCCATACTTGAGTTATATTTGTCGTTTATTGAATGGTGAAGAATCAACAAATAATATATCAGGATTTAGGAATAATCGAGTATCAGCAAGCCTGGGATTACCAGGAAGAATTGTTGAACAGCAACGTGCAGATCAAGTCTGGCGCCCGGACTTCCCAGCTTAAAAGCCAGGGTATAAATACGGGACTGCCTAAAGCCGATGACACTGATACAACAAATTATTTATTGTTTGTTGAACATCCACCCGTATACACATTAGGTAAAAGCGGACATGTTGAAAATCTTTTAATAAGCGAGGAAGAACGAACCGCAAAAGGAATCCAATTCTTTAAAATCAATAGAGGAGGAGATATTACCTTCCATGGACCAGGCCAGGTTGTCGGGTACCCGATACTTGACCTGGAAAAGTTCTACACCGACATAGGGAGATACCTTCGGAACATTGAAGAAGTTATTATACTCACCCTCGCGGAATACGGGCTGTACGGTCAGCGCTCACCCGGTGAAACGGGTGTATGGCTCGATCCTCATGTTCGTGGCAAGGAAAGAAAAATTTGCGCTATCGGAGTCCGATGCAGCCGCTGGATTACTATGCATGGATTCGCTCTTAACGTGAATACGGATCTTGATTACTTCAACTATATTATTCCATGCGGAATACAGAATAAAAAGGTTACCTCCATTCAAAACGAGTTGGGGAAACTAGTATGGATGAATGAAGTGAAAGAAAAAGTAAGAAGGAATTTTGCTGAGGTTTTTGGAGTAATTCTAACACACGATCATGTGAATTCGATGATCAAAAATCTTTAGGTATGTAGAAGCGGTGTTTTTCTTTTAGTTTTCCTTCTTCGTATAATTCAAACCAGAACCACCCGGCATGAAGGAAATTTGCTTTGTCTAGTGTGATGAAGCTATCCTTCACTTGTTTGATCTCGAACAATTCAGTTTCGTTTTCTTCAAAAAACTTAATGGAGTATTGTTTTTTTGGCGCGTCGGATAAAGAGATTGCGATATTGCCATCTCTTTCCGTGTAAACATACTGCGAAGGCTTATAGATTACTTTAGGAACAAATGTTTTTACTAGTATTGTATCTAGAGTTCTAAACACAAGCGTATCCTTTGTCTGTTGAACAATAGAGTCGTAGAAATTCTTGAACTCTGGTTCACTAATAGTTCTGAGAATAGCTTCGCCTTTCTTTACGATATAAGTTCTGGCCGCTGCGTTGTTATCCTCTGTGTTTTGTTTGAGACTTAATTTTAGTTGCTCAGTTTCGCTCGCCGGGATTGCTTCAGAAAAAAGAATTCTCTTATTCCCGTTTCCATTGAGTGTAACAACTGGCTGTTGAGCTGCGCGGATTGTGTCCCAGAAGGGCCTGCTTGATTTGCTGAATAGGTACTTGCCGCCCTCCATCACGATAAATAATCTATAGAACAAAAAGGGTGTCTGGGCTTTCGCGTCTACAAAGCCATTTTGGCGAACCCGTGGATCGGGGACAGTCAAAATAGTTTGAAAATTTTTAGTGCTATCTATCGATCGTTGAATACTAATTTGGGATACGGCCTCAAAGGTGTTTGTCCAGCTAATAAATATTTTATTTGACCCTTTAATTGGTCCTCTTGTAGTCACTGTAAATTTTGGCAAGGTATCCTGTGCTAGGGAAGGGCCGGCAAAAACAACTATCAACAAAAACAAAACGGTGAATATCCTTGTCATGAATGTATAACGAATTAAAAATCCATCTATTTTAAGCGGTGCAAAGATAATGGAATGTTTATCTGACAGATATAATTTAGGAGATCAATAAGAAAAATGCAGTGTTCCCCCTGGCAAAGATCTGTTTCCCTGCAAACCGCCACTATGAATTAATAAAATTCTAGACCCGAGTTCAAAAAAGCCACTTTCAATCAAATTCATTGCAGCATAAAATAATTTGCCGGTATATACAAAGTCGGTTGGAATCTTCTGCCCATCGTGCAAATGATTCATGAAACGTATCAACTCTGTACTTCTTTTTGCATAACCACCGAAATGATAATCGTATTTAAGAAGAAAATTCTTGCACTTGCTGTTGTTGCTAATAAACTCAGAGATGCTATTTGCATTGTTATTACTCAGCTTAATAACAGGTATTCCAACAATCAGCTGTGCCGGATCAGAGCTATTGATTATGCCTGTCATCATTGTTCCAGTTCCTACTGCGCAAATCACATGCGTGTAATGATTTAGTGCCTTCAAGTGTAGAATTTCCTCAGCACCTTTTATTCCCAGTTTTCCGCGCCCTCCTTCCTCCACAAATAGAAAGTCGGGATGTGATTGTCTTATCCGTTCAGTAAACACATCATCAAGATACTGCTGGCGGGAAACAAATTGGAGCTGCATGCCGAAAGATTGTGCATCCTTCAATGTATTTGAATATGCCGGGGGCTCCTCACCACGGACTATTCCAATCGAGGAGAATCCCGACTGGCTACAAACAAAAGCCGTAGCCAAAAGGTGATTGGAATAAGGGCCTCCGAGTGTCATGACACCTTTTTTACTTTTTAGTAGAACCTCTTCTAAATAATACTTCAGCTTAAACCATTTATTACCGGAGACGATGGTATGAATTTTATCCAATCGTAACACATCAACACTAACCCCGGCTTTTTTAAACAAGGGTTCATCCCATGTTTGTATGTTGGCCTTTTCCGGGTTAGGAAGATCGTTTGAATGGATCGATCGTTTAATAATAGACAATTTTTATATTTTCGTGCCTCAAATTTTAAAATTAAGAAATGGAACCAACTCTTTTGATACTGGCAGCTGGAATGGCATCACGTTATGGAAGTATGAAACAAATACAGTCTTTTGGTCCGGGTGGAGAAACGATTATGGACTACTCGATTTATGATGCTATCCGCGCCGGTTTTAAAAAGGTGGTGTTTATTATACGCAAGGAATTTGCGAAAGATTTTCAGGATATATTTGAACTCAGGCTAAAAGGGAAAGTGTCACTTGATTATGTCTACCAGGACCTTCAATCATTCAGCGACGGATTCCAGATTCCTGCGGACCGGACTAAGCCCTGGGGAACCGCTCATGCGGTTCTATGTGCAAAAGATGCTGTTCACGAACCGTTCGCTGTTATAAACGCCGACGACTTTTATGGACGGGATGCTTTCGAGAAAGCTTATAAATTTTTGACCACGGATTGCAATGAGAAAGTGTATTCTATCATCGGCTATGAACTGCTAAAAACACTATCTGAGAACGGAACGGTTAATCGTGGCGTTTGCCAGGTGGACCACCTCGGAAACTTGACTTCGATTGCGGAACGCCTGAATATTGCGAAGAAGGATGGTAAAATAATCTGCGACGATAATCAGGAACCGAAAGAACTTCCTATCGATTCGCAGGTGTCAATGAATTTCTGGTGTTTTCATCCGTCCATTTTTCAGTATAGCGAAAGACTGTTTCGCGAATTTCTGCAAAAGAACATAGAGAATCCAAAAGCTGAATTCTTTATTCCTATTGTTGCTGATCAGTTTATTAATGATAGGGAAGGTGTGATTAAAGAAATCCCGACCACTGCTCAGTGGTTTGGAGTAACTTATAAAGAGGACGCTCCTGACGTAAAAGAAAGTCTGAATCAACTGGTTGAGGCCGGAGAATATCCACCCTCACTTTGGAAATAATATCGGTGCGTTTCAAATAAAAAGCGCCGTTCGAATTGCGAAGGGCGCTTTTTATTGTTTTAAGGGCAAGATATGCTAGTAGCTTCTTACCATATATATGCAATCTTCAATTTTCTTGATCTGTTGAACCCTATCCATGCCTTTGATTGCAGAAACTGTGGGTATTTTGATTTTCTGAAGTGCTGTATCTGTTTTGCTCAGCGTATCCAGCAGGCGATAAATGTTGTTTGACGTAACAGCAAATACAACTCCCTGCGCAGCTACCTGGCGAGTATTGATGATCCCAATAATCTCACCGTTTTTATTGAATACAGGTCCACCGCTGTTTCCAGGATTGGCAGCAACTCCGATTTGGCAGCTCATCGTATCACCATGAAAACCGGTTTTGGCACTCATGTAACCTTCGTTATATACAATCTCTTCGCGTGGAAAACCAAGTGTAAACAATGTTTCTCCAATGTCAGCTCCGTTTTTGCGGATTCCATACGGTAAAACAGTTTGGGGTTTAAAGTCGTCGTCCGAAATTTTAAGGATTGCAATATCGCTCTCGGGATTGAGATGGATGGTAACAGCTCTAAATTCCTGGCCTTTGTTGTTCTGAACAATCACTGAGGTAGAACCCGCCACGACATGAGCGTTTGTGATAAGAAATCCCTTTCCATCTATAAGAAAACCGGTTCCGCCTGATTTAACCTCAACATTTTGTGGGGCTTTTTGAACTTTCTCGGAACTGTTTACTTCTACCTGCTTTTTTAACTGGTCTACAGTACGCTTAGTCCTTACGTAATCCCTGCTCAGTTGTTCCAACTCAGCGGTGCTCGCCTTACGCGAGCTGATCATTCCGGCAACCAACATGGTAGTAATTCCTGCAATGGATGCAGCGACCGCCATCACGCGCTTATACCGTTTCCAAATTTGCCTGACAACCGCTTTGGAAGGCTGCTCTTTAATAGCACCCGTCGAAACCAGGTTGTCATGGATATCATGGAGCGATGCCTTGAAATGCTTTACCTCCCCGAATTTGTTGAGCTGGCTAAGAAAAAGAGTGTGTTCAACAACCAGCTGATCTACTTCAGCGTTTGTTTTGCGCAGTTGCTCGAACTGGGCCTTTTCGTCGGGGTTCATCTCGTTCAACAGGTATCGTTCCACCGCCTCCAGTAACTGTAACTGTTCCATTTACACGTGGTTTTTATATTCGGAAAAGAATAGTTTCTTCAATCGCATCAGGCACTTGTACTTCTGATTTTTAGCGTTATCCGCGTTTGTATATCCAAAAGTACCCGCTATTTCAGTCATGTTTCTCTTTTGAAGGTAGAAAGCTTCTAAAAGGCTTTTACAGGGTTCGCCGATACTGGATAGCGCTTTCTCCATCATCATAAAGTCGCTATTGCGCTGGTCATGGACTTCCATATCCTCATCTACCGAGACAGTCTCTTCAAGACCATTTGCGTTGGGAACATATTTCTGCAACTGGTGAAGTCTTTTAAGCCACAATCTTCTACATACAGAATAAACATATGTTTTAAGCTGGCAATTTAATTCGAAGGATCCCGATCTGGCCTTCTCATACAACACGATCATAGCTTCCTGAAAAATATCCCTGGCGTCCTCTGCCGTACCATTATTATTGATTATCAACGTTTGAACCATAGCGTACTGTTGGGTATATATAGATTCAATGGCCGATCTGTCATCGCGAGCTAACCCTTCCAGTAAAGCCGTTTCGTTAACTTCTGTTTTCACGCTGGTAACCTTTATTAATACCGAAATTAAGGAGAAGTAACCCAACATCTGGAAGAACGAGCCTTTGGAGACAGCGAACAGGCCATAAAAAACTTATAAAAAATGTCAACAGGGCGAGGTTACCTTTTTTTATTCCCTGTATTAACATGAAATCATTCATAAACAAAACAAAACTTAGTACAATGAAAAAGCTGTTATTAATTTTAGCAATCGGCGCATTTGTTGCTTGTAACGACAATGGAAGTGAAGAAGGAACTGGTACTGATACATCAACAACTACGATTGACACTTCAACTGTTGTTCCTGCTCCTGATACTACAACTACTAATCCAGTTGATACTACAGCGGCTAAGCGTGACACCACAGCAACTAAATAAGTTTTTTTTCATATGGCAAGCAATCGTTAGAGGCCGTCCTGTTCTCAGGAGGGCTTTTTTCTTAATGCAAAATTTCAATGATTAATTTGCGAGTTCAACATTCAGGCCTCCTGAATTAGCAGGGAATTGAACCTTAATTATCAAAATCGTTGGCATTGCGCCCATATCAATGCAAAAGCGTTCTGAAAGAATTCAGAACGCTTTTTTTATTTCATTGATCAGTTCCCTGTTTTGGCTTTGAGGTTCTGGTCTATTGCGTCGAGGAACTCTTCTGTATAAAGGTAATGAGCTCCATGATTCACCTTATTGCCGTGGATACAAACGGCAAGGTCCTTCGTCATTTTACCGCTCTCTACCGTTTCAATGCATACCGTTTCAAGCGTGTTGGCGAAGTTTATAAGCTCCTGGTTGTTGTCAAGCTTACCTCTGAAAGCAAGGCCTCGGGTCCAGGCGAAAATGGAGGCTATGGGGTTAGTCGAAGTAGGTTTGCCTGCCTGGTGATCCCGGAAATGCCTTGTCACAGTTCCATGGGCGGCTTCCGCTTCCATTGTTTTACCATCAGGAGTCACCAGTACCGAGGTCATCAAGCCAAGTGAACCGAAGCCCTGCGCTACCGAATCACTTTGTACGTCCCCATCGTAGTTCTTACAGGCCCAAACGAAATTACCATTCCATTTGAGCGCACTTGCTACCATGTCATCGATGAGACGGTGCTCATACACAATATTCGCCTCCTGAAATTTTTGCTTGAATTCGCTTTGAAAGATTTCTTCAAAAATATCTTTGAACCTACCGTCGTATTTCTTCAGGATTGTATTCTTCGTCGAGAGGTATAAAGGCCATTTTTTGTTAAGCGCCATATTGAAGCAGCTACGGGCAAAACCTTTGATACTTTCATCAGTATTGTACATGGACAGAGCAACGCCGTCTCCCTTGAAATTATACACTTCGAAGGTTTGAGGATCGCCGCCACCTTCCGGTGTGAAAGTCATTGTCAATTTTCCCTTGCCCCTTATAACAGTATCAGTAGCCCGGTATTGGTCGCCGAATGCATGGCGTCCAACGATGATGGGAGCAGTCCAGTTACTTACAAGGCGTGGAATGTTTTGAATTACAATCGGCTCCCGGAATACTGTGCCATCAAGGATATTCCGGATTGTTCCATTAGGACTCTTCCACATCTGTTTCAGACTAAATTCCTTTACACGCGCCTCATCAGGGGTGATGGTTGCGCATTTGATGCCGACTCCATATTGTTTAATGGCATTGGCCGAGTCTATAGTAACCTGGTCATCTGTCTGATCACGGTATTCCATTCCAAGATCATAGTATTTAATATCGAGTTCAAGATAGGGTAGTATGAGTTTGTCCTTAATAAACTTCCATATGATGCGCGTCATTTCATCTCCATCTAACTCTACAACAGGATTAGCGACTTTAATTTTCTTTGCCATAAGTGCCTTGGTTTTTATCTTATAAAATAGGTGTGCAAACCTACGGTAATTGAAGGAATTTACACAACTGGGTCCCGCGCACTGTCTTTTCTTGTAAAGGTCAAATATTGCGTATTAACACTTATTCAAGCCCTATAGCCCGGACATCCGTCGTTAATTGTTCAGGAAAGATATAAATTGCGCACATGCTGGATGAGCTCAAGAAATATCTATCAAAATATGTGGAAATATCGCCGGCAGAGTTGTCTATCCTTGAGCTTTTATTAGAAGCACGGAATTATGATAAGAAAGTAAAATTGATCGATATTGGCGAGCAAGAGAATTACCTCAATTTTGTTGTCAAGGGTCTTGCGAGAAAATATTTTTATAAAGGAAGAGAAGAGGTGATCACCCAAATAGCTAAGGAAGGCGAAGTGATTAGCTCATCGGTTTCGTTCTTATCCAATTCTCCTTCGACCTATGTCGTCGATACGATTGAGCCGACCATCTTTTTGTCTCTTTCAAAGCAATCCCTCGAACAACTGTACTTAAGTCATCACAAATGGCAACGCGCCGGCAGATTGATCACGACCGATTCCCTGATACAACAAGAAAATTGGGAGCTTGACAGAGTGAAGTATACCACTAAAGAACGGTTTGTACGTTTTGTAACTGCCAATGGTGACCTGTTTCAAAGAGTACCCCAGAAATATCTAGCCTCTTACCTAAATATTCAACCGGAAACATTCAGTCGTTTGAAACACTTTTTGAGAAAGAGATTCCCTGAAAATAACATATCATAATGGTTGAACCCATAGACATTGATGCCTATAAGGAATTGCTTTTTCAGTTCGTTCAGAAGTTTGTCAAGTTAACACGGGCCGAATTTGATGTGCTAACTCCTTATTTTCAGATGCGTTATTTCGACAAGAAAACAATCTTGCTGCAAAAGGGCGAGGTAGAAGATTATCTGAATGTAGTGGTAAAAGGGTTGGTCAAAAAATTCATCCGCGTAAGAGGAAATGAAATCACCTTGCAACTCGCCACAGAGGGCCATATGATTCAGTCCGAAGTGTCCTTTCATATGCGAACTCCTTCTGATGTGACCCTTGAAGCATTGGAACCCACAGCTCTCGTTTCAATGGACTACCAGGCCGTTCAGAATGCTCTTGAGAAAATACCGAACGCGGAAGAACTAGGGAGACTGATCATCACGTATATGTTCATAAAAAAAGATACCCGCTATTATTCACAGTTAAAGAACACTACACGTGAACGTTTTTTGGAATATATGACTCAGCATCCGCATATGCTGCAGCGAGTGCCTCAAAAAGTACTTGCATCTTATCTGAACATAAAGCCGGAAACATTTAGCAGGCTCAAACATCTCCTTCGTCCGCAGAAAGAAAACAAGACTTCATCGAGACGTTAAAGATTTACGATTAATACGGGTATGTTCAGTTCATGCCGTACAGAATTGATCGTTTCTCCATAAATCCAGTCTTTAATACCGCTATGACCATGAGCTCCGATTACAAGAATCCCGGCACCTTCTTCCCTGACAATTCTTACTATTTCTTTTGTTCGGTTTTTAAATCCAAGTTTACCGGTAGCCGAGAACCCACGCTGGTTTAACTGTTGAATATAAAACTCCATCCGCTCTTCATCTTTCGTCGTTTCGTAGTCGTCACTCTCATTACCTAACAAACGCGCAGAGGTACTTTCAACAACATGGATTAATACGTATTCTGTGTCAGATTTCCCTTGCCCTATGGCAGAGCCCAGTAGCTTTTCATCGTGATCGCTAAACTCAAGTGCTACAGCAATCTTTTTATAAGAAGGTATGGGCAAATTTTGTAATCCGGCAACATCCGGATGCATTTGGATCGATACTGGCCTTTGACGCTTACTGAAAATTGGAAAGAAAATGGTATATAACAGTAAGATCGCAAACAATATGGCTCCGATAATAATAACAGCCTTCCATAACATACTCTGGGATGTTGCAAAAAAGTCGCCAGCCTCATTGATCACCATACGAACATTCAGGTATACGAGAACTCCAGCGATCAGCCACGCGAATGCCTGAACGATTGGCTTTATGGCAAATGAGCCCATGGTCTGCTTGTCACTCACAAAGTGAATCAACGGAATAATCGCAAACCCCAGTTGCATGCTGAGAACCACCTGGCTAAAGACAAGCAAACTGTCAACCTCTTTTTCACCATAGATAGCAATCACCAGCACTGCGGGTATAATTGCTAACAGGCGAGTGATGAGTCGCCTGATCCACGGATTAATGCGCAGGCGGAGATAGCCCTCCATAACGATTTGCCCCGCCAGTGTTCCAGTTACGGTTGAGCTTTGTCCAGCTGCAATTAAGGCGACGGCAAACAAAACCGGTGCTATTCCCGATCCAAGCAGCGGTGCAAGGAGTTGATGAGCTTCTTTAATTTCTGCAACCTCCGTACGGCCCGTTTTGAAAAAGACGGTGGCCGCGAGCACAAGAATTGCCGCGTTTACCAGAAAGGCAATATTGAGTGCAATTGAAGAATCGATAAGGTTCCATTTTAACGCCTGTCTGATTCCCACCCTGGATTTTTGAATCTTCCGGGTTTGTACAAGGGCAGAGTGCAAGTAGAGATTATGCGGCATCACAGTAGCGCCAATAATACCAATGGCAATATATAAAGCATTTTCATTTGCAAAGAAAGGAATAAAGCCGGTGGCCACTTCCGCTAGATCAGGTTTCGCCAGGATAATTTCAATAAGGAAGGAAACGCCGACTACCGCCACAAGTGCGATGATAAAAGCTTCCATAGTGCGCATGCCAAGGCGTTGTAGATAGAGTAATAAGAAGGTATCAAACACAGTAATGCTCACACCCCAGATGAGTGGTAAACCTGTCAACAGGTAAATGCCGATCGCCATTCCCAATACTTCCGCGAGGTCGGTTGCAGCGATCGCTATTTCAGCGAGGATATAGAGCAAGAAATTAACGAATCGTGGATAAGTTTCACGGTTTGCCTGGGCAAGGTCCCTTTTTCTTACGATACCCAATCTTGCTGACAGGCTTTGAAGCAATAAAGCCATGATATTACTCATGAGCAGTACCCAAAGCAATGAATAACCGAACTGGCTACCACCCGCAAGATCCGTTGCCCAGTTTCCAGGGTCCATATATCCAACACTTACCAGGTAAGCGGGTCCAAAAAACGCAAGTATCTTTCTCCAGCCTTTTGTTTTAGTACTTACATCTACCGATTCATGTACTTCGCTTAATGAAGCATCATTTTGTAATTTTTTCATACGATAACGAATACATTTTTTGCTACATTTTCACTGATTGTGATCGCAGGTTGATTCTTTAATTTTAGTTCAATCGAGTTATCGAAAGCGAATCTTTTTTTCACTTCGAGCTTGGTTCCAATCGAGATAGACTTGTGTTTCAAAAGTTCAAGCATCCCGGTAGACTGATCACTGATATTGCTTACTTCGGCTGAAACGTTTAAAGGAAGGTCCAACAGGCTTACCTGTTGCTTCATCGAAACTTTTCCTGAACTGTCAGGGATAGGGTCGCCATGCGGATCGGTTTTGGGAAAGCCAAGAAATTCATCAAGGCGGTCAACTAACTTTTTGCTGCTTATATGTTCAAGTTCCTCGGCCATTTCATGAACTTCTTCCCACCCGAAACGAAGTTTTTCCACAAGGAAATATTCCCACAATCGATGCTTCCTGATGATCTGGAGCGCTACTTTTTTGCCTTCGTTGCTGAGCCTAAAACCCTGGTATTTTTCATAAAGCAATAACTTCTGTGTTTTTAATTTCTTCAGCATGTCTGTGACCGATGCAGCGCGGGTTTGTAATTCATTAGCCAGCGCATTCGTAGTTACAATGCCATCTTCTTCCTGTAGATGGAAAATTGCCTTCAGGTAATTTTCTTTGCTTGAAGAATATTTCATAGAAACTTTTTACTATGCACCTAAAAATAAATTTAGACAAATCTAAAAAAAAATTCTTATCTGTAAAATATATTTTTCACGAGTGGGGTTGAATGCCTATTTTAGCACGTTAACCACGTTGCTATGCTTAGATACCTCTTTATATTATTGTCGGCTGGCATTTTGATTAGTTGCAAAAATAAAAAGCCAGATTTGAAGGATGATAATGAGGTCGTTGAGAGTGGGGATTTCGTTGATTTTTTTCCTGAAATCAGTTTGCCGTTCAAGATCACAGATACAGGCTTAACAAAGAAAAACACTGATTCTGCCATCATCGCATATAAAATATTCACACAGTTCGTTCCTGACACTATTCTAAAGAGAGACTTCGGCAACACGTCGAAGCCTGTGATATATTCATTGGGTCGCGCAAAGGAGAAAGGCCGTGAGACATACCTGTTTGTGAAAGCTGTGCAGGGGCAGAAAAGAGTCGCTTACCTTTCCTGCTTTGACAAGGACGATAATTACCTAAACACTATTCCGTTGGTAAAGTCGGGTATCGGAAAGTTCTCTTTCGCATATGGACTGCTTGATAAAAAATTCCAGATCACAACGTATCAGGAAACTAAAAAGACAACAGGAGAAACCTGGTATAAACGTAATGTGTATGTTTACAACAGCGCCGCTAATGATTTCACGTTGATACTTACTGAGCCTAACGACGAAATGATTGAAAATATCATTAATCCGATTGATACCTTCCCCAAAAAGAATAAGCTCAGCGGCGATTATGTACGAAACAAGCAAAATTTTATTTCTGTACGCGATGGCAGGAATGCATCCGAGATAGTATTTTTTGTTCACTTTGAAAAGGACGACGCCGAATGTGTGGGGGAGCTTAAAGGTACGGCACGCATGGTGTCTCCAACCAAGGCTCATTACAAGGAAAACGGAAATCCTTGTACTCTGGAATTCACCTTTAGCGGCTCGTCGATAGTCATGAAAGAGATTGAGGGGTGCGGGTCATACCGGGATATAAAATGTTTTTTTGAGGGCCGCTTCACAAAGAAAAAGGAGCCGAAGCCAAAATCTGCAAAAAAGAAAAAATAGACTCACGTAAATAGTAAGTGGAATTTTGTAGAAATAATTATTAAAAGCCTCTGACCAAATTGATTACTCCTTCCTTCACAGAAGCAATTGTTTTAAATTTTAACCGTTATATTGCACCCCGCAACTTCTTGCCTATACGAAGTATGTGTGACATTCAAAGAATATTTCTCTAAACCGGAACATGTTTTATGAACTTTAATAATTATAACGTACCCAATAACCCCGACCAACGATACTCGAAAAAGATCGCTTATTTTTCGATGGAGTTTGCCGTTCACCAGCCGTTGAAGATTTATAGCGGAGGACTTGGCTACTTATCCGGTTCTCATCTTAGAAGTGCATATGAACTTCGTCAAAACCTGATAGGGATCGGTATTTTATGGAAATACGGATATTATGACCAGGCACGTAACCAGGATCAAACTCTACAGGTTACCTGGATGGAAAAGATATATAGCTTCCTCGAGGATACTGGCATCAAATTTCAAATCACAATACACGATCATCCTGTATGGGTGAAAGTCTGGTATCTGAATCCTGAAATTTTCAAAAGCGCTCCCTTATTTTTAATGAGTACTGACCTTCCTGAAAACGATTATGTGTCCCAGACGATTACGCATCGGCTGTACGACGCCAACGTGGCAACGAAAGTTGCGCAGTTTATTTTGCTAGGCGTGGGAGGAGCCAAGCTGATAGACGAAATTGGTTTCAATCCGGCGCTGTATCATCTAAACGAAGCGCATGGAGTTTCCGCTGTATTTTATCTGTACAAAAAATTTGGAAATATTGGCGACGTAAAAAAGCGCCTTGTATTTACAACACATACGCCCGAAGAAGCAGGAAACGAAAAACACGATATTCATTTGTGCGAGAAGATGAGTTATTTCTGTGGACTTGGACTGGATGAAGTAAGAAAACTTACCGGCATACAGGACGATAAATTCAACCATTCACTTGTTGCTTTACGTTTTGCTCATCTTGCGAACGGTGTGTCGCAACTGCATGGAGAAGTATCAAGAGCGATGTGGGAAAAAACAGAAGGTGTTTGTCCGATCATTGCAATTACCAATGCACAAAACTGGACTTATTGGGCCGATAAACAACTATACAAAGCTTCGGCTGATGGCAATGATGTATGGTGGGACGATAGAAAAAAATATCTAAAGAAAAGATCGTTTGATATTGTTGCTGACCAAACAGGAAAAATCTATGACCCGAACGTGTTTACAATTGTGTGGGCGAGACGCTTTGCAGGATATAAAAGATCGGAACTCATTACAAGGGACATGGCTCGTTTCGAAAAATTATTGAGTGATACCAAGTATCCTGTTCAAATTATCTGGGCTGGTAAGCCGTATCCAATGGATTATCCTGCCATTAATGAATTCAATAATCTCGTGCATTTAAGCAAAAAATTTAAGAACATTTCTGTATTGGTTGGATACGAATTGACTCTTTCAAAAAGATTGAAGCAGGCCGCTGATGTATGGCTGAATAATCCGCGGGTTCCAAGAGAGGCATCGGGAACAAGCGGCATGACTGCAGCCATGAACGGCGCTGTCAATTTTTCAACCGATGACGGCTGGATACCTGAATTCATTGATCACGGAAACAATGGTTTTGTAGTACCCAAGGCAGATTATGCAAATATGAACGTTCAGGAACAAGACCAATATGATCTGAACAAGCTTTATGAAATATTACTTAATGAAATTCTTCCCCTATATTATGATCACTACGATACGTGGCGACAAATAGCCAAGAATGGTATGCGGGATGTGCGCTTGCAATTCGAATCAGCTCGCATGGCTTCGGAATATTATGATTTGCTGTATAAATAATTAGCCGATTAGCTGATTTGCTGATGGTCTATATTCAGGCAACTAAATATTTCTTTATTGACTAATTAGCACATCAGCTAATTAACTAATTAACGCTGCTTTCCATTAATTTTAAGTAAACTAACCGCGTGAATAAGACCGCATGGAAGTTATTGCAACCCTTTGCCACTCTACTTTTCATTTATATGGCAGGTATGGTTGGCTACGTGATTATAGAAAGGTTTAATTTCCTCGAGGCTTTTTACATGACTACCATTTCCGTTACGACAGCCGGTTTTACCGAAGTCAGAAAACTAAGCGATGGAGGCAGGATTTTTACCAGTTTTTTATTGATCACCAGTTGGGGAGCTTTTGCTTTTGCCATCACGCGTATTACGCAATACATCATCAATGGGGAAGTAAACAAATATTTTAAAAACCGCCGGCTTATGACTGCTATAGACAAATTAAACAATCATGTCATTGTATGCGGCTTCGGACGTAATGGTCAACAGGCTGCAAAAACACTCGGATACCACTATCAGCACTACATTGTTATCGAAAACGATTACGAGCTGATGGAGAGACTCTCTGCGGAGCAACCGGGCCTCGTATATGTTAACGGCGACAGTACTGACGATAATGTGCTTATAAGAGCTGGCATTCACCGTGCAAAGGCGTTGATCACTACGTTACCAGCTGATGCGGACAATGTATTTATCGTTCTTTCAGCACGTTCCCTGAATCCGACTATACAGATCATAAGCAGAGCATCTGAAAAAGGCTCCTATGCAAAGTTGATAAAAGCAGGGGCAGACAGTGTGATCATGCCTGATAAAATCGGAGGCACGCATATGGCGACGTTAGTATCAAAACCGGATGTTATTGAATTTATCGATTATTTATCGGGTGCTGAAGGCGAGTCCATTCACATCGAATCTGTTTCATACAATCAACTTCCACAAGACATCCGGGGCCAAACATTAAAAAAAATCATGGCGTGGAAAAAAACTGGCGTGAATTGTATTGGCATAAAAGATTCAGAAGGAAAATTTATTATCAGCCCTCCTGAAGAAACGATCATCGACAAAGGAATGAAAGTGCTGGTACTAGGCACCAAACAGCAGATTGCAGATATGAAAGGAAACATTCATTGAATGTTAGATGGAGATGTGGGATGTAAGATGTTTTTAGGTACGACAGACTAGGTACGAAGTACGATGCGGGATTTAAATATAAACGTAAATTCAAATCGAAAAGGAATGTCTTCGGAAATTTGATTTTATTCCAATCGCAAAATATAAGGCCCCTACAATCCGCAGGAGCCTTATTTTGTTCACAGAAATTATTATCCAAACTCGCCCTCTTGATTACTTCGTACTTTCTATTTCTTACTTCGTAAGTAAACATCGTACATCGTCAGCCCAGATCCTACTTCACTATATCCAGCAACTCCACTTCAAAAATCAAAGTTGAACCAGGTTTGA
>DAINQQ010000002.1:0-5259 GCA_036742645.1 Flavitalea sp. | reverse complement strand
TACTTCACTATATCCAGCAACTCCACTTCAAAAATCAAAGTTGAACCAGGTTTGATGGCAGCACCGGCGCCGTTGTCGCCGTAAGCAAGGTGGGACGGAATAAAGAGTTTCCATTTACTTCCTACCGGCATTAGTTGCAATGCTTCGATCCAGCCCGCTATTACGCCATTTACAGCTATTTCAAGTGGCTCTCCTCTCTGCACTGAACTATCGAAAACAGATCCGTCAAGTAACGACCCCGTGTAGTGCACCTTCACCTTATCAGTTGATGCTGGCTTCACACCTGTGCTCTCTTTAATAATCTGGTATTGTAATCCACTTGGTAAACTAACCACATCTGGCTGCTTTTTGTTTTCTGCTAAAAAAGCTTCACCGGCCTTTTTGTTTCCAGCAGCCTTTTCTCCACGCATTTCCTGTACATAGGTTACCATGCAGCTGTTTGCCTGCGTGTCGTCCATAAGCGGTTTACCACTTTTGATATCGTTAATAGCTTTTAACACGAGATTACTATTGATGTTCTGCACTCCCTGTTCCTTGTAAAATGAAGCGATGCTCAAACCCATCGCATAACTGAACGAGTCTAAGGCATTTTTCATAATAGGAGCAGAAGCTGTAGCTGTTGCAGGCTTTTTGGCCACAACGGGTTTTTTTGTGGCTTGAGCAAACAGTCCAATACTGATTACGCACAATCCTGATAAAACAACCATTTTTTTCATTAAAAATATTTTAGGGCGCAAAAATAATGTAATACAAGGAAAACTCACTTCATTAACTGTGCCAGCATTGCGGTCGCTTTTTGGTGTCCCCGGTTCTATAGATATAGCACGTTCATAATTTTCCTTTGCTTTCAATCGGTCACCACTTTTCAGGTACGCATCTGCAAGAGGTACCGTCCATTTGCACTACCGGGATAAAACCTTGTATTCAAACGATGTACTATAACGCTTTTTGTGTTTGTTTTGTTGCCATCAAAACATTCCCAAATGACATTAAACCCCTCGTTCCTGGAACTATGCGGTTTCAAAGAATCGGCAATTTTTACAATATCATTCTCAATTTTATTTAAGGGCATCGATTGAATAAGGGTGTTCACGTAGTCGACCCATGCTGTAATTCGGTTCGTATTTGTTTTTTCGGACAATCGCGAGCAAGTCTTTTTCCCATGAAGTAACCGGCTTCTCCACAATTGGTCCAATCTCCACGTTATTCTCATACACGAGTAAGTCGGGAACACGATAATATTCAATCCTTTCTTCTCGTGAGTCGGGCTTTGTTTAATACAGAATCACATATGTTCAGATTTATCAATTGAATATTTGCAGGCAGTACTTCACAGTATTCAAGAAGCTTGTAGATTTTGGGCACTTCGAGCCTGCTGTCTCCACACAACGTTCCCATAAAAATTATGAAGCGAAGTTTCCGTATGTCTGCTTTGAGAATCTGTTCAGTAGCTGGAATCGATTTGATAATCTGCATAATTTTTAATGAACCATGCCGCGAAGGGTTCCGGTTGTAATCTTTCTCTTGTGGATTTTCCAGGCAACATCAAATTTCCCCTCGGATCAGTTCCCGCCAGTTTTATGATTGATGATTGCAAAGATTTCTGCGCATTACCCGATGTATTAAGTATATATGATACAAGCGTACTAATTAAATAAATGAGTTTCATAACAAGCTTTTTAAATGAATAGATAACGCCGGTTAATTCCGTGAGATGGAGCCACGGTGCATGCCGTGATGAGGATTAGAAATTGAAAAAAAATTATGAAAACTTTGGCGGCTGAAAAACACAGCCTGGCACACCCGACAGCGAAGGGCTGGAAATACGAGAAACGAAGGATCCTTTGATATTAAAATACTTTGGGAGAACTATCGGTGATATATACGGATTAAACCATTCGTCTACTTTCTCGGTCGTTTGACTTCTTGCAAGAAGGTTGTCATCATCATTGCCATTGGTATCGGTTGACATTTTTTCGCAGTCGCATCATACTGCACCAATATCACTGCTATTGGTGATCTTACAATTCCAATAACCGATTAATTTGCCATATTGCATGGCAAAGAATAAAACCAGAAAGAGTATTCGATTATTTCTTCAATCCTTAATGGTTTCAGGAAGAAAATAAATAGAATTGTTGCAATCTGGTAATTATCGCTAACCAATCACCAATAGTATGTCAAATTCATTTATCAAATCAATTCAGGTTCGGTGGTCCGATCTCGATCCTAACTATCATGTGAGACATTCTGTGTATTACGATTATGGCGCTTACTGCCGGATCTGCTTTTTAAATAGCCATGGAGTTACAGCTGGCTTTTTCAACCAGAATCATTTTGGTCCTATTTTATTTAAGGAGGAATGCATATTCAGAAGGGAAATAAGGCTAGATGACCTGGTAACAATTGATTTACAGCTGGTAAAAGCCAGGGCTGATTATTCGCGTTGGACTGTTCAACATGTTATTACGAGAAACAATGAGCATGCTGCCACGCTTTTGATGGATGGGGCATGGATCGATACAATTCAACGTAAACTTACGATACCTCCGGAACTCGCCCGGGTCGCTTTTGAAAGCATGCCACGTACAGAAGGATTTGAATGGATAAAATAAATGGAAGCTTAACAAATTTTTTCGGACTTTCCAGCGTTACTTAGTGGAAAAAGATCTCTCTATGAAAAAACTTGTTCTACTTCTATTAATTGCAACATCCATAGCCTCTCATGCACAGCAAAAAGAATCCGCGTCAACAGGTCTTCTAAAAAAAGCAGGATCGGTACTCGGTAAAACCAAGGGGGGCGGAAGTTCATTATCAAATGATGAGATTATTGCAGGATTGAAAGAAGCATTATCAGTAGGCGCTCAAAACAGTTCAAGCAAACTTTCTTCGCTGGATGGCTTTTTTGCAAACGCAGCGATCAAGGTTTTAATGCCGGCGGAAGCGAAAAAGGTGGAAACAACTTTGCGTAATGCGGGAATGGGACAGATGGTGGATGATGCAATCCTGTCCATGAATCGCGCTGCAGAGGAAGCATCAAAATCAGCGGCTCCAATTTTCATTGATGCAATCAAGCAAATGGGCATTCAGGATGCATTGAGTATTTTGAGAGGTACCGATACTGCGGCAACATCATATTTGAAGGGCCGAACTCTTCCAGCACTAACTACCGCGTTTAGGCCTGTTATTGATGAAGCTCTTCAAAAAACAGGTGCTACGAAGCATTGGAAGACCGTTTTTGAAACCTATAATAAATTACCTACTACATTCAAAAAGATCAATACCGACCTTTCAGGTTACGTAACAGATAAGGCGTTAACCGGATTATTTTACCAGGTTGCCATAGAAGAACAACAAATCAGAAAGAATCCCGCCGCGCGAGTGAATGATATTCTTAAGAAGGTGTTCGGTAGTTAATATAATCATCACATTCAAATAATTCGAGGGCGCAGACTGGATCTGCGCCCTTTTTGTTGTGTCTTTCATGTTTTCCCTTGTGTTTTTTGTGAGCCCATGACTGTACAATCCGGAGGGGTTCAAAAAGAGCACAAAGGAATCAAGAAAGACACAAAGTATAGAGTTCATATTGCAACAAAAATATCTCCATATGTCGTTACAAATTAACTTCACCGCATGTTTACCAAAACGGTCTCCTTATATAAAAATGCATACAGTGGTTTATCGACTTCTACCTGGTGGCTATCGTTGATCATGCTGGTTAATCGCAGTGGCACGATGGTGCTGCCATTTATGAGTATCTATCTTACGAGTCCGGCAATGGGATATAGTATTGGAGAGGCAGGCATTGTAATGGGTTTATTTGGCCTGGGTGCTGTTGCAGGGGGATTTTTTGGCGGCAGGATCACTGATAAAGCTGGCTTTTATCCTGTTCAGGTTGGCACATTGATAGGTGGCGGTATATTGTTCATTGTGCTCGGGCAAATGAAAAGCTACCCGCTTATATGCCTTTTCAGTTTTTTATTAAGCATGGTTAATGAAGCATTCCGTCCCGCAAATGCAACCGCGGTTGCAGCTTACAGTAATGAAAATAACAGGACCCGTTCATATGCTTTAAATCGGTTGGCAATAAACCTCGGCTGGGCTGTGGGTGGAGCTGCCGGTGGCTATATCGCTTCCTTTGATTATGAGTTGTTATTTTGGGTTGATGGACTGACCAATATTTTTGCTGCATTACTGCTGTTATATTTTTTGCCGCCCTCGGCCAACTATGTTAAACCTGTCAAGGTAGAACAGACCGGAGATCGATCACTGTCTGCTTACAGAGATAAGTACTATCTGCTTTTTATTATCCTGACTGCTTTGTTCGCGACGTGTTTTTTTCAGATGTTTTCAACCCTTACAGTTTACTTCAAAAAGAATCTGCGCTTTTCGGAATCCTATATTGGTTTTCTAATGGCTGTAAATGGACTTGTTATCACTTTCATTGAAATGGTGTTGGTGTTTAAGCTCGAAGGAAAAAGAAAAAATACTTTTTATATTTTCTGCGGCGTGTTATTATGTGGGTTGGCCTATCTGATGCCTAACATCTTTTTCATAACTCATGTTCTTGCAGTAGTTATGATTTTGCTGATAACCTTTGGAGAAATATTTTCTATGCCATTTATGAACGCCTTCTGGATTGGTCGCAGCGCGAGTCATAACCGGGGACAATATGCGGGTTTGTATACTATCGCCTGGGCAACGGCACAAACCTGTGGACCGTTATTCGGATCATTAATCGCAGATCAATCGGGTTTTCTGTTGCTATGGTGGATCGTTGGTTCATTGTGTTTATCAACCGCCTTTGGTTTTTATTTATTGAACAGGCATTTATCGTAACAGGCAATTCCGCCTTGCGACAGGACAGGTTATAGTCTTCAATTACTAGAATGCATAACCGAGATTAAATGTAAGAGGTACTTTCACCCCCTCATTGTACGGAAAGATATTTCCGTTTGAATAGTGCCCGATCCGAACTTCTGCATTGATATTACGGTTCTTACCCGAAAAAATCCCAAGGCCCATCAGGTCCTGAAAAGTGAAATGCTTACCGGTATTGACATCGTCGATTTTAGTTTTGGAGATAAATGTCGGCCCAGCTACTGAATAGTAGAAATACAGATCGGCTGGTCTTGTGCGAATGAAAGTAAACCTGAACAGTGGGAATACAGAGAGCGTAATAAATTCATCCTTTCTAACTTTACTTCGCCACGCAGATATACTTGTGCCCACATCCAGTGAAAACAATTTCTTTCCATG
>DAINQQ010000001.1:0-70679 GCA_036742645.1 Flavitalea sp. | reverse complement strand
TCAGGGTGATGTTGCCATCCTTTAATAAAAAATCATTTTTGGTCATTGTGTGCCCCGTACCATGAATCACAATTGGTAAAATGTCTAACTGCAATTTTTCTGCAAGAAAAAAGGCGCCTTTGTGAAAGCGTTTCATATTTCCGTCTGGAGTACGTGTTCCTTCCGGAAAAACGACAACGGAAAATCCTTGTTTCACCTTTCCTTCCAATGCCTCAATGCTTGGTTCTGCGCCCTGCATGACCGGGTAGTAATCAGCCATGCGAACTACAAAACCAAAAACAGGAGAACTCCAAACCCACTTGTTCGTAAGCAATACAACTTTGGGATGAAGCATGGTCATAACAAGAATGTCAAGGAAGGACTGGTGGTTTGCAACCACAACCGCGGGTTTTTTGAACTGTTCGTTTAATGGGTTAACGATTGTCTTTTTTACGTTACTCATGACATACATGAGACTCCACGCAAATTTGGAAAGGAGTGTATGATAGATCAGTTTGCCTCGGGCTTTATTGAAGGGATTAAATTTTATAACAAACAAACCCACGATGGTTAATAAGATACACCCGAAAACAAAATAACTGAAGGCAAAAACTGATTTCAAAAATCCGGACAGTGTCCACGGAAACAGTTTCTTCTGCGTTCGATTTTTTATAAACAAATGAAAGAAGAAGGGAATCAATATCTGAGACATGACGACAACACATGCGATCCCGATAATCGCTATCAGGGCAATTGATTGTAGTGCAGGGTGCTCCGCGAAAATCAACACTCCGAGACCGGCAACCGTAGTAATAGCTGATAAGAAAATGGAAGACTTGTAGGAATCCAGATTTTTTCTGCCCGTTTTATATTCCTTCAGCAATCCATCCATGATGAAGAGACTGTAGTCGTCGCCAAGTCCAAAGATCAATGTCGAAATAATAATATTTACAATATTGAAAGGAATGCCAACCAATCCCATGAGCCCAAGTATCCATATCCATGTTATCAGCATCGGAACAAAGGCAACAAATGCAAGTTCAATACGTCCGAACGAAATTAACAGCACAGTAAATACCAGGATGGAAGACATTAACGCGATGCTCGTAAAATCGAGCTTAACAATTTCAACCAGCCTTTGCGCGAGATACTGTTTATCAACGACCGTAATCGCGTTATTCTGATCAAACGCATTATACACCGCCTGTTTATTTGCGCGATCCACTTTCAGCAGAGTAACCACAGTTGCTGTTCCCGCTTTCTCTGTAATAAAATCATTAAGAAAAGGCGTCTGTATCGCCTTTGTCGCTTCCCTGTCTACCGGTGCATAGTTTGTATCTACAAGATTTCTAAATCCCTCGAATGCAGTAGCACTATACTTTAATGCATTTCCTTCTTCCCGCAAAATCGATAGCACCTGTTCCTTTTTCTGAGGGCTCCAATAATTTTTCCATCTTTCAATCCTGACTCTTTGCAGAGAATCAGAGATTATGAGCGATGAAACGCCGGAATGTTTACTGACGATATTCTGCTGCTTCAGCGCTTCAACGGTACCAATTGCCTTCTCATTATTTACTAGTGCCTCATTGAGGTTTTTTCCTGAGGAGACAAGATATATTGATTGTAAGGCGTACGCATTTATATTATTCAATCGGTTTTCAGCGTCACGCAGATCGGGCGACATATAATTCATTCGCATCATGTCGGTCTCAAAACGAACCCACCTGCTTGTGTAGATGAAAAGCCCGGTTATAAGAAAAATGGCTACAACTAAATATTTGTTTCTTTCCGGCCTGTATGAAGCGGCCTTGTCGAGAAAACTATGCGTGTTGACCGACACTGCCTGTTCTTTGTTTGATGTTCGTACCAGGTGTGGAAGAAATATTAACGAACACAATGAAGCACCTATCAGGCTGAATGCCGCAAACAGACCGAGGTCTTTCAAGATCTCTGATTGTACAAACTGCAGGCAGATAAAGCCGCCGATGGTGGTGAAGCTGCCAATCGTCATGGGAGCAGACAGATCATTGACAACCGCTTTAATATCACGCGTGTGGCGAAAGTGATTGAATATGTGCAGCGAATAATTAATCGCAATGCCCAGGACAACCGAACCGGTGGCAAGAGCTATCACAGAAATCTTTCCCTGGATAAGATATATGATTGCTAACGAAAATAAACATCCGAATATAACCGGTACCAATACCAGGAACGGAGCACTTACTTTTTTAAAGTAGATGGCAATAAAAACAATCAGGAACAATATGGTGATGCCCTGCGTAAGGAAGGTATCTCTTCGCAACTGTTCCGCATTTCCTGTTGATACCGCGGCTGCTCCAAAATAAAAAGCCTGCACATTTTTGTGCGTTTGCTGAATACTGTCGATTAGTCCGTCCAGTCCCTTCAGCATTACAGAGTTTTTTCCTGTATTGTTTGCAGGGAACGCGGGTGTAACAAATAACATTAGGTTCCGCTGGTCCTTCGTTACAATGTATCCATCGTATAACTCGAAATTTTCATCGTACTGAAGCTGCTGTAATTTCTTTATGCCTAGTAAAGAAATGCCAGTAGGGTCTTTAACGATTATGTTCTTAAAGGCGACGCCTGCGGGAGAACTTAGAGTACGAATATTGTTCTGTAAGGTTTGCCGAATCGTTTCCCTTTCTGTCAGTGAATCGATGGAATGATAGTCCTTTTCCTCCAGGTAAACAGGAAGATTGTCATGGATACTGCCAAACATTTCCAGAGCGAGTCCATCATCAACCTTATCCTGAACACTCTTTATATACGGATTCAGCTCATCGTTGACTTTTGTTACAAGTATCTCCGCAAATGCTACAAGGCTGTCCGGCTGTGCCTCCTGTGTTGAATCTATGGTCGAAATCGTAATAACCAGTTTGTCGAGGAATTTTGAATCCTGGAAAACCTCATTTAGCTTTTGAATTTTCTGATCATCGGGTAAAATTTTAGAAATATCTTCTTCGAGCTGTATGCGTGAAGCAAAGAAACCCGAAATGATCAAACAGGAAAAGAAAATGATAAATAAAGCAACACGTCGCTTTTCAAAGAAATTAAAGATGGGTAGAAATATCTTTTCCATTACAACACAACTTACGCTACTACAGAAGTATTTCGTTTGAAAATTTTGAGTAACAGATATGATAGTATCCCGAAGGTAAGTCCGGCAACAACCGCCAACGTTATGCTACCGAAAATATATTGCTGCAGGTTGTTGTAAATCGTCTGTAAAGTAATATTCCGATCGAAAGAGAGATCGAGCGCATCAACTCCCATCCAGTACGCGCCCATCTTGTAACTCAGAAATATAATCACCGGGATCATCGGGGGGATGCTGATATTGGCAGTTAGTATCACCAACGTTTTGTTGAGTTTGAGAAGAATGGATAGGAAGATGGCGGTTGCCAGCTGGAATCCCCAGATTGGAACAATCCCCATGAAAGTGCCAAAGGCGATGGATATCGCCTTAAGTTCATCCGAATGATGCGGACTCAACAAATGATCATCTAATAATTGTCTTCGTTTTTTCTTGTTCCATAATGCGCGAAAGAAATTTCTTGGCTTGATGTAAAGGAATGTGATGATCACAAGAAAAGTATTCAGGACGCTAATTCTGGAAAAGTCTTTGAAAGGACGAAAGTGTGAAACTCGGGATTCTCTGGGCGCATAATACACCGACACCGGTACAGACTCAATTTTAACTCCTTTCCATGCCGCACGAACCAACACCTCTATCTCAAACTCATATTTGCGGGTGATAAAACGCATATCTTCTAAAAGGAATAAAGGGTACATCCGATAACCCGACTGTGTGTCCGGGGCGGAAATCCCGGTTTCCACCTTGAACCAGAAGTTGGAAAATTTGTGTCCAAAGCTGCTTTTGCCGGGCACGCTTTCCTGGTCCATATTCCGGGCGCCAATAATAATGGCATCGGGAAATTGTTCTGCCTTTTCCAAGAACCGGGGCAGTTCGCTCGGTAAATGCTGTCCATCCGAATCAATAGAGATAGCATAATCGTATCCCGCCTGACGGGCTATCTCAATTCCCTGCCGCAGTGCCCAGCCCTTGCCCTTGTTTTGTTTATAGCTTATGCTTTTTACCTGGGGAAGCTTTTGAAGAACCTCGAGGCTGCCGTCTGTGCTTCCATCATTTACAACAATGATGTTCAGCGTGTATTCCGATACATCCTGGATAACCTTTGACAGGGTGTTTTCATTATTATAAGTGGGTATCAATACACACGCATGTAAATCATCAAATTTTTCCTGGTATGAGGGATTATTGGTCATTATAGCGGCAGTCCTTCCAATATTTGATGCAGATAAGCTGAGGTAAGATTTTGCAAAAATAAGGGTAAATTTTCTCCGCCCATTCGATTGAGGAATAACCTGAGCGAACTAACGCTGCATGACCTGCCTCAATCTTCAGAGAAGGCTATTAACCCCATTATGAAACATTTGTTGCTCCCGACTTGAAAAATTGGCATTAAAAGCATTGTATCTGAAAAGAAGG
Organism: Flavitalea sp.; assembly: GCA_036742645.1. Lineage (GTDB taxonomy): Bacteria > Bacteroidota > Bacteroidia > Chitinophagales > Chitinophagaceae > Flavitalea. The sequence continues at coordinate 66,169 of DAINQQ010000001.1, read as the reverse complement.
CAGGCCCGTTTTCTCATCGCTTGACCGTCATCAGCCGGTTGATCGGGTGATTCAACGAAAGCTGTCACTACGTTTGCCCGCCCCACTAAGCGCAAATGCGAGTATAGCTGGCTGATTGCCTCCTGTAGGGGTAATCCCTGGCTGAAAGGCGGAACAAACGATTGATTGTGATATTGCGGCAGCCGGAGTGAACGTTTTCATTTTCTTCATCCCGAATCGTGCCAGGCGGTTTTTTATGCGTGCGGGCAGTATATTATTTAAAAAGAGGAACATACGATTGACCTTACCCGGAATAATAATTTCTTTTCCCTGAAGCAGCCCTTCAATAGCAAGCGGGGCCACATCCTCAGGATTCATGATAGAGAGCCGCGACAAGTATGAACCTCGTTTATTAAACAGGGTCAGAGACAGATTCGTATTCATCCCCCCAGGGCAAACGAGACTTACCTTTATACCCGAAGATCTTACCTCCCTTCGAAGGCTTTTGGTAAAAGAATAAATGAACGCCTTCGTTCCTGAATACACTTCTTTACCAGGCAGGAAGAAAAATGAACTTAGGCTGCCGACGTTCAAAATATAGGAGCACTTATGCTTTCGCATCAATCCGAGAAATAACCGGGTGATCAGTGTGGTAGCCAGTACGTTTACCTTTATTTGTTGTTGATAAAAGTAAATACTTCCCTCTTCGAAGGGCATCGTGCTTCCAATTCCTGCATTGTTTATCAACATATTGACAGACAATGAGGAGGATGAAATGAATTCAAAAAGGGCAACACATTCTTCCTCACTCGAAAGATCCTTTTCTACTGAAATGACATCAACAGCATAGTTGCGCCGGATGAAGTCTGAAAGGAAGTAAAGGTCTGCACCTGGAAGTGCAACCAAGACAAGGTTCATCTGTCTCGAGGCGCATTCTATTGCCAGGGATTTTCCAAAACCCTGGCTTGCGCCGGTAATTACAGTATAATTTCTAACTGGCATAGTTGTTACTTTTTAAGAATTGGACGGTTTTTTCCAGTCCTTCATTAAGAGATGTGATTTGGTACCCGAGCTGGCATATTGCTCTATTGCTGCTGTAGGCCTTGTTTGCATACAAATGTTTAACGCCTTTGGCTGTAATGAAAGGATCATTGGAAGAGAACTGTGATGCAATTTTCACTGCTACCGCGACGCCCTGAACAAGATATCGGGGTGCGGGAACAAGGATCCCTTTTATTCCGGTAATGCTACGAAGCCGTTGAAAGAAATCGTAATAAGAAACATTCTCTCCTCCGAGTATATATTTTTCTCCACTGACTCCATGGCTAATGGCGCGCTGGCAGCCCTTTACGACATCATCTATAAAGCAATAGTTCGCCAGCACGCTTGCAGGGCTTGGCATGAACGCGACTTTCCTTTCCAGAAAAAGTTTTATGATTTGGTTGACACTGATTGGGTGAGTTTCGGGTCCCGGACCGAATATTTTTGATGGTCTTACAATTGTTACAAACAAGCCCTTGCTAGCGTAATCAGAAGCAACCTTTTCCGCCATAGACTTTGAAAGTTCATAGTCGTTATCAAACGAAGATATTCGCGGATCAGTTTCCCGCATGGGCTCCTTCACAGAATTTCCAAGAACACCACAGGAACTGGTACATACGACTTTCCGTACTCCCTGTTCGTACGCTTCTCCAAGTACATTATTGGTTCCGTCAACATTCACTGAATATAAAGCACCAGGTTTCCTTGAACACAGCTTCACCATCGCGGCAGTATGGTAGGCATGGGTACACCCCATGATGGCTGGTGTAATCGTATCACGCAACAGGACATCGCCTTCAAATAACGTGATGTTTTGATGATGGACATTTTTCGCTGCACTTTTATTTCTAACAAGCGCGTGAACCTGGTTACCTTGTTCTGCCAGTGAGTGTGCCAGGCGGTTACCTAAGTAACCGGTTGCACCCGTTATAAAAACTTTCATGATGTAGGTGTTTTAGTGGAGACAATCCAGGGTTTAAACAGAATCGATTCATGTACCAGCGAGAGAATAAGATGTAGTAAAATCGCGGGGAAAACCGACTGCCACCAAATGGTCAATAAACAAAGTACTAATCCGAAGGGAATGCATGCAACCATTTCCTGAATGGAACTGGAATAATGAAAAAGAACATAAAGAATGATATTTATCGCAATTGCCCAGTGGATTCCAAGCAAGGGAATACTGATTGCAAGCAGGGTGCCACGAAAAAAACATTCATAAAGTATCAGGAAAGGAATTCGTAATGAAATGTAGATAGCCACTTGCGATCCCGTAATATCATTATAAGCAGCACGCCATTCACGTTTTTTCAAATCTGCGCTTTTATACGCGATCCACACACTCAAAACAGCAACTCCGGAAAAAACACAATGACTTAGATAAGAACCTGATGAAACCGGGTAAGCCGGAAATGATGCCTCGAGTAATCGGATAAAGGGAGTTCCGAAAAGTACCATGCCGGCAACATGTCTCAGATTCTGAATGCCGAGCATTTGGGTACCGGAAGAGTCTTTCGTGTTTCTTTCCGACAACAGCGTAGATACCAAAAAAAACAAGGCCGAAAAGGATGAAATCAACATCAATTGATTGATCGTTGTCATTTTAATAATATTTATCGCTGAAGAATAAATTTTAGGTTGTACAGGGAATGGTTTACTTCTACCATTGTGCAAATGCCAGCATTGTATGTGTAGACGTTTTTGCTTCCATTCGGAAGCGAAACCATGTACCGGTTGCTGTCTACCTTCTTGATATTTATATACTTTTGGTAATTGTCAGAATATGCCTGGTGGATATCGACTGGTTCCTTCGTATAGAAGAGGAGCATGTTATACTCAAATGCTTCATGATCCAGTATTTTTGTTTGACCGGGACGGATGACCTGGTATCCGTTATGTATACTCTTTAATTGTTGATTAGCTTTCTCATCTCCATTTATCCTACGGAATATCGATGAATAAATTATTTTACCGTCACTGATGATCGTTTCCTCCCTACTGAAAACATTTATTCGAAAAATTATTCTTGTCTTTACTTCGGATTCCATTTTTAATTGGATCCTGTCACTTGTGCAAGAAGAATTTATATTCAGGTGTCCCACTTTTTCTCCATCATGGAAGATGGCGTATTGCAACATTGTTTTCTGCCCGCAAAGAGTAAAGGCCAATAACAAGCCAAGTACAAGCAATCCGAAAAATTTTCTAACGGCAGGTAAAACGGCTGTTTGCAACTCAATTGCCACTAGCCGCCAGCTCCCGCAGGCCTTATATTTCTTTAGGAGAAGAATTATCAATGTCGGAATCATAATTTTATTTATTTGTAGATGTCCGTGTAAAGTAGACAGGTATTAAAGGGAACTCTAATTGCCTTTTACTTGTCAATCCTTGTAAATTGCAGATCCTGCAACATCTTTGGAACAAGCGAGCTCGACAAAGTATTTCCTGCCATTCGGATAACTTTTCAGGGTCAGGTATTAATATTTAATGAATTAAAAAGGGCTTGTAAGAGCATTTGCAGAAGATGGCTGTTTGTGGATGGATAAAAATGGATCTTAGACGGTGAAGCTTTATCAATATCCGATGCATGGAATCCGCCTCGTTTGCAACCTGCCGGTGTAGTAACTGCGGTTCATTACTTCATTTGAGATGATTCCCTGCCCTTTAATCCCATCGGGGATTACAACACGAAGGTTTTTGGCCAGTTTACCGTCCAACCAGCACAACTGGTAATATGTCAAGATTGATTTTCGGCCTATTAATAATTTTTGGTTCAGCCACTCAGGCTCAAACCTATTCCATAAAAGGCTTATTGCAGGATAAAACCGACAAGCTTCCGTTGTCGGGCGCCACCATTAAACTTACTGTACAAAACGATTCAACCAACCAGCGCAATACGATCTCGGGCCGAGACGGTATTTTTGAATTGACGGAGCTCATTCCTCAAACCTATGTTTTGAAGATTACCTCCATCGGGCACGAAATCGACTCTCAGGTTGTGGTTCTGACAGATAGCAGCAAGGACCTTGGGATAATTGCTATTTCAAAGCAGGCGAAATTGTTAGAAGAGGTTACTATCAAAGCGGCCACACCGCCTGTAAAACAAAAAGCCGACACCCTTGAATATTCAGCCAATGCTTTTAAGGTAAATCCCGATGCAAATGCCGAGGATATGGTGAAGAAAATGCCTGGAGTAACGGTAGATAAAGGCACCGTGACCGCCCAGGGAGAACAGGTTCGGAAAGTGACAATCGATGGCCGCGAGTTTTTTGGTGATGATGCCACCGCCGCGCTACGCAACCTGCCGGCGCAGGTGATAGATAAAATCCAGGTGTTTGACCGCATGAGCGATCAGGCACAGTTTACCGGATTTGATGACGGTAGTGCAACGAAATCGCTCAATATTGTTACAAAGGCTGATATGCGCAATGGCCAGTTCGGACGACTATACGCGGGTTATGGAACGGATGACAGGTATTCCGCGGGAGGCAATGTAAGCTTCTTCAAAGGCAATCGAAGGATTTCACTCGTTGGCCTTAGCAACAACATTAATCAACAAAACTTCTCTACTCAGGACTTGTTGGGAGTTACCAGTAGTCAGAATAGAGGCGGCCAGGGTCGAGGAGGTGGTGGACCACGCGGTGGTGGCGGCGGTAGAGGAGGTGGTGGCCCCCGTGGTGGTGGTGGCGGCTTTGGAGGTGGTAATTCAGATAATTTTTTAGTGGGTCAGCAGAATGGGATTAGCAAAACGAATTCATTTGGAATCAATTTTTCGGACCTGTGGAGTAAGAAATTTGAGATCAGTGGAAGTTATTTCTTTAACAATAATGCCAATTCAAACCGCGAAGTATCCACCCGGGAATACTTTGGCAGTATTGATTCGATACGCGTGGATAATGAAAGAAGCCTTTCTGACAGCAGGAATACAAACCATCGACTAAACCTGCGAATGGAATATAAGATCGATTCGAACAATTCCCTGATCATCACCCCGAGCGTCAGCTTACAGAGCAATAAATCTATAACCACCTTCGAAGCTCGAAATGTCTTTAAGCCCGACAATCCAATAAGCACAGCTTTCAATAATACTAATTCTCTTTCCGACGGGTACAATATCAATAACGGCATTTTATACCGGCATGCTTTTGCGAAAAGAGGCCGGACAATTTCCTTGAATCTGAATACACGATTTAGTAAGAACGACCGGGAAAGCTATGTTACTGCGATCAACAATTTTTACAAAGGAAGTTTGCCGACAGAAACAGATTCACTACGCCAATACTCTGACCAGGCAACAAATGGATACCAGCTTTCAGCAAATCTTGCTTACACCGAACCAATCGGGAAGAAGGGACAGTTGCAGATAAACTATAATCCCTCCTACTCCAAAAACAAAGCCGACCAGCAAACGTTTCAGTTCAATGAAGGCCAGGGAAAATATTCATCGTTTGATACCAGCCTGTCGAACAAATACGATAACGACTACACTGCTCAGAGAGGTGGTATTAGTTACAGGATAGGAGACAGAGATAATATGTTCTCCATAGGGGCTTCATATCAACACGCTACATTAGAAGGCGATCAGGTATTTCCTACCACGGCAACCATCAGCAAGACCTTCAGCAATATTTTACCGGAGATGATGTGGCGCAAAAAGCTTTCTGCTAAAAGCAACCTCCGGTTATTTTACCGAAGCTCAACCAACGAACCTTCCATAACGCAGCTGCAGAACGTGATCAACAACAATAACCCTCTGTACATTACAACCGGAAATCCGGATTTGCAGCAGCAATATACCCATCGACTGGTTACCAGGTATTCTTTTACAAATTCAGCGAAGCTGTCCAGTTTATTCGCAAATTTTTTCATTGAGAAGACGAATGACTACATCGGGAACCTCGTTTATTTCGCCGACCGCGATTCCGTACTCACACCAACAGTTATCTTGCGCGAAGGATCCCAGTTTTCAAAGCCAGTGAACCTTGATGGTTACTGGAGCGTGCGATCATTCCTTACTTATGGAATGCCGTTAAAGTTTATCAAGTCAAGCCTGAACTGGAACGCGGGCTTCACTTGGTCAAAGCTGCCAGGTATCGTCAAATTACAGGGAATGAAGTCCATCGAGGAGACTTTTTCTAACACGTATAATTATAATATCGGTGCCGTTCTTGCAAGTAATATCAATGAGTATGTGGATTTTAACTTAAGCTACTCGGCTAATTTCAACGTTGTCAAAAGCACTCTTGAACCAGATTTGGATAACAATTACTTCAATCATTCTGCCGGTTTTCAATTAAACCTGCTTTCGAAGAACGGCTGGCTCTTTCAAAACGATTTGAGTAATCAATATTACCAGGGTCTTTCAGATGGCTTCAACCAGAATTTCTGGCTTTGGAACATGAGCGCAGGCAAGAAATTCCTAAAGGATCAGAAAGGGGAGGTGAAATTATCAGTATTCGATTTGCTAAAACAAAACCGCAGCATCAATAGAACGGTAACAGAGTCTTACACAGAAGATGTACAAAATCAAGTGCTGCAGCAATATTTTATGCTTACATTCTCATATCGGCTTAGAAATTTCGGGGTTACGGCGAGGCAAAGAAATAATCAGTAATTTTCAGTAATATAGTACCGGAGTTATAAACTAAACCGTTTTGAGTGAATGGATATTAATTGAACAGCTTAAGCAGGGAGATGAAGCAGCCTTCAAAACCATTGTAGAAACCTGGCAGGATATGGTTTACAACACTGCGTTAGGTATTGTTCAAAATCCGGAAGATGCAGAAGATATAGCGCAGGAAGTGTTTGTACAGGTATACGAATCAATACATTCATTTAAAGGGGAGGCAAAGTTTTCTACCTGGTTGTATAAGATCACCGTTACCAAAACGATGGATCATTTACGGCGGAAGAAGAGAAAAAAAAGGTTTGCATTTGTTCAGAGCCTTTTTGGAGCCAACGATGAAATCGCACATGATCCTCCTGATTTTCATCACCCGGGTGTAGTACTGGATAAAAAGGAAACAGCAACGGAACTTTTCAAGGCCATAGAGCAATTGCCTGACAATCAGAAAATAGCATTCACGTTGAACAAGCTGGAAGGACTAAATTATCAGGAGGTCAGTGAAATTATGAATACGACCGTGCCTTCGATAGAGTCGCTGTTGCATAGGGCAAAGAACAATTTAAAAAAACTTTTGGAAATTTATTATAGGGAAAAATATGATCAGAACAAGTTTTAAGCCCTGTTAACGTCAAATACCATGTTATGAAGAAGCATGAATTAGAGAAAAAGATTGAAGCCACTCTGAATAGTCTCGAGCATGTGGCTCGTGTGGGTCCAGGCCCTTTCTTTTATACGCGGGTTCAGGCCAGGTTAAGAAAGGACAGGACGGCGTGGGAAAAGGTCAGCGCATTCATTGCACAACCTGCCGTTGCCTTTTCGGTGATCTGTTTGGTTATCTCCCTGAACACATTTGTTATCTTTCAAACCGAATCAAGTTCTTCGCCTTCATATACGGAACAAAAGAACAGTTTTCTTTCCGATGAATCTGATGCAGATGTTTTTGCCTTTTATGATGAAGAAACCAATAATACAGACGCTCAATGAGAAATGTATTAAAGAATAAGGTTCTCGTAAGCATCATCGGCATTTTGTTGCTGGCCAACATTGCTATGCTGGTTTTTTTTATTATAGGCATGAAAAAGCCTGACAGGGAAAATCACGGAGAGCAGAGGCTTCCTCCACATGCAACAGAATCTTTTTTGCAAACAAAAGTTGGGTTTACAGATCAGCAAATAGAACAATTCAATAAGCTTAAAGAGGTCCATCATGCAAAGCTTTTTCCTCTTTTCGAAGATCTTCGTAAAACAAAGGATCAGTTTTTCGTAATGGTAAAAGATTCCCAGCCTGATTCTTATATTGATTCTATGGCCAATGTGATTGGCGAGAAGCAAAGAACACTCGATAGAACTGTGTTTGAAACAATCCGCGAGGTAAGAAATATCTGTACACCACAGCAACAGGTCGGGTTTGACTCCCTTCTTCCGAAAATCGCCTATAAGATGGCCGGCCATATCCGTAAAGGAAGTCCTAAAGAGGAGGGTCTTAAAAAGACTAATCGATAGGGCGTGGTGAAAGTGTTGTACACCAAACGCATCATATACTAATTAGACACTCAGAAAAAAATTATGAAGTTAAAAATCGCTTTTGTTTGCCTGTTCGTATTTGTTGCATCCGTGATGGTCCATGCGCAGGGCTTTCAACGTCGCACAGTTGAAGAACGTACAAAGCGCGTTGTGGATACTCTCACCACTGTATTCAAGTTCGACAAAACTGGTCAGGACCAGACAACCGTGGTATTCACAGACTATTATACGGCGATAGACAAGTTGCGGGAGGATTTACCGGAAGGCGAACGTCCTGACAGAACCCAGGTGGAGAAATTATCCGCTGAAAGGGATGAAAAATTAAAAAAAGTATTGACAGAAGATCAATTTAAAAAATTCAAGGATGAAATTGAACCTGCATTAAGACCAAGGCGTCGGCAGGGATAATGATTTTTGTTTTTCATGGCTATATAGACCCTGGTTTTCTAACCGGGGTTTTTTATTGGGCCATCCACTCTTTAAATGATGCAGCGCTTTCCTGGCTTATAATGATCTCTTCTGCCACAGGCGGTTCTATTACAATTTGAATTTTGCTTTTCGGGTAGGCTTTCATTTTCTTGATCGAGTTGATATGAATGAGGTACTTTCTATTCACGCGATAAAAGACGGCAGAATCAATTTGTCTCTCCAGATCCGACAAAGACTGATCGAGTATAAATTTATTTCCTTTGACGTCAACCAGGCATACCACCTTATGCGTGGCATAGAAATATGCTATCTCCTCAGTCTTGATACTGACGTAATCGACGCCTCTCTTAACCAGGAATCGCTTCTTTATTCCGTTGGCCGAAGATTTTTGTGATAACAACTGCTGCAGGTTCTGTGCAAAATGCCTTTTAAGTGATTCATACTTAGCAATCGCTGTCTCAAGCTTTTCCTGCCTGATTGGCTTTAATAAATAATCAATGCTGTTGTGTTCGAATGCTTCCTGCCAATAGTCATCATATGCGGTGGTAAAAATGATGGGACATGTAATATTAACTTCATCAAATATTTTAAATGACAACCCATCAGCAAGTTCTATATCCATAAAAAACAGATCGGGCATTTCATTTTCTCGAATCCAAGCTAGTGTCTCGCTGATGCTTTTTAGAACAACTATTACCTGGATGGAGCTATTACATTTCCCAAGCGCATTTCGAAGCTTATCTACTGCTGGCTTCTCATCTTCTATAATAACAACTTTCATGCTGTTCATTTTAATTTGAAAATGTCTCGGTACACCAAATGGGAATAATTTCAGAGGCCGCTGGCTCGTTAGTCACTTAGCCAACAGATTAGCACATCGGCACGTTCTTCATTTTCAAATCTTCAAATTATTTAAGAATGGCTAATCAACTAATCCTCCCATCACTCCACGCTCTATTCAATTCGCAGCACCGGCAACCGCACCAGAAATTGTTCCGGCTGTTCATGTACGATAATCGACTTCTCTGCGGTAAGCTTATACCGCTCGTTCAAATTTTCAAGTCCTATCCTCGATGATGCCTTCCTGAGAATTTTTTTATTTATTTTGTTGCGAACGATTAGTTCGTCCCCGGCCAGTGTAATTGTAACCATCAGGGGCGATGCATCGGAAAACTCATTATGCTTGATAGCATTTTCTATCAGAACCTGCAACGATATTGGCGGAATAAGAAATTTTTCATAAAGATCTTCAGCGATATTAATATTTAGTTGTACCGCGTTTTCAAAACGTATTTTCAGAAGAGAAAAATAATCTTTTATAAATGTAATTTCTTCCTGTAAAAAAACAAGGTCCCTGGATTTGTTTTGCAGAATATAACGATAAACATCCGCGAGGTTATCATTGAACTGCTTCGCTTTCGAGGGCCGTTCTTCAATAAGATGAGAAAGGGTGTTTAGCGAGTTGAAAATAAAATGCGGGTCTATCTGATTCTTTAGCGCCTCGAGTTCTGCCTGCACCTTTGCTCTTTCGAGTTGGGCATTCCTTAACATCTCGCTTTCTGAATCTCTCACAAGAAATACGGTTTCATAAACATGTGTAATGAAAACAACACAAATCATAATGATCAGCGTAGCCGTAAAGACAGTATCCCATTGTACGTTCCCCTTTGCAAAAACGTGATACCATCCCGTCAAGAGCAATGCACTTACCGGGATCGTATAAAAAGAAACTGCAAGCAGTAAAGCAATGATTTTACGGATCGGCTTATTGAACCAATCGAAGTAGCTTCTTAGCGTAAATAACAAATAACGGTTTCCGTGCCAGATAACAAACGCTATTCCTATCGTATACAGAAATCCGAATTTCGTTTTCCAAAGTGTGAATGAACTGTAATCGATCATTCCCGTTATCAGGGGGATTGCGATTCCGAAAAAGGGAATTAAGATAACACGAAAGCCGATATCATTCAGCTTTTCGTCGTTCACCGACGGCTTCGTCGTCCCTATTCCAATATTGGTCGGTAAATCTTCCAACCCTGGTGTCTCCTTTTTGTGCGGTAAAAATTATAAAAATAGATTCGTATTGAACGATCCTTTTTTCATCCCTAAACATTTTTATTTATGGACATGAATTCAATCAATTGGTTTGCCGTTCTGGTGGCAGGTCTCTCCGCATTTATTTTAGGTGGCGTTTGGTATTCACCCGCGTTGTTCGGCAAAAGCTGGATGAGAGAAAATGATATGACAGTAGAAGATGTTCAAAAAGGAAACAAGGCGAAAATATTCGGTTGGTCTTTTATTCTATCTCTGTTAATGGCTGCCAACCTGGCGATGTTCCTGGCCGATCCGAAAATTGACCTGGCAATGGCTATTGTATACGGTTTGCTCACCGGCGTTTGGATCTTTTGCGGAATAGCTATCGTGGGTTTGTTTGAACACAAATCCGCACGTTATATCTTCATCAATGGCGGATATATGCTTGTTGCGCTTGGCCTGATGGGCGCTATCATTGGCGCATGGCGATAGTGCCCGCACTTTGGATCCGAGCCAATAGAACCTAAACCGGGAACGCAAGAGTCGCGTAATAGATAAGGGCTACCCACTCTAAGTTCTGGATTGTGAACTTTTCAATTCCAACCTTTAATCCGGAAACTGCGACTTATCAATATTCGGTATTATTCGTATAGCATTCTTATAGTACACTTTTTTCAGGATCGTGTCACTCAATCCCAGTCCGTACATACGCCAGAAGGCGTGATATTTTTTGTGATATGGAAAATACTCGTCTTCTGTTTCAAGGACTCTAAAGTAAGTAGCATATTCTGCGGGTACCCAGCTATCTTTTCCAAATAAAATCCTATCCTGAAATTTTTCAAAAAATGCCTTTGCAGCTTTTGGCTGCCGCCCAAGTTCCGCAATTACTGCTCCGAACTCAACGCATACATTTGGCATTTCGATCAGTAATTCACTGAGCCTGTTAAGATCATTCGGATACCAACCAAAATGGGCGGCAATAAAGGTGGTTTTTGGATGCTTCTTAAACATTCGGTGCTGTTCCTCTAACAACTGTTCGAAAGGAACTGGGTTCTCAGCTCCCCGCTTCCGGTTTGGATGTGTTGCCAGTTCAAGCCAACGTTCATTTTTATCGTCCATCGGATCCCAAAATGACTTTGGATCAGCCGTGTGGATTAAGACAGGTATTTTTAATTCCCCGCATTTTTGCCAAATAGGATCTAATCGCGCATCGTCTACTGTTACCCTCTTGCCAGAATTGTCTTTCACAGAAAACCCGAGATTTTTAAAAATTTTCAATCCGTTTGCTCCGCTTTGGACATCGTCCTCTAATTGCCTTACTGCTTTTTCAACCCAGCCGGCTTCGCCAACTCCTTTGAAGTCTATATTCGTAAAAACAATAAACCGTTTGGGATAATGGTCTTTGATATTCTTAACGGACTGCTTGATCTTATCACCTCCCTGGCCACTGAGATTAACCATAACAGCCATATTCAGTTGTTCCATGTCTTTTATTAGGGGGCCGAGATCCTGTGTAGGCATATTCCACTGGTGGTTATGCACATCAATGAAAGGAAACCTGGCTTTAACCGTTTTATGTTCCGGCACTACGAGAGTGGAAACAGGTTCATACGCTTCGAAATCCATTTTTGAACCATTTTGCGCACAGGCGAGCGAAAGCAACAAGCTGCAAAAGCAGGCTAAAAGAAATTTAAGCATTCGGGACTTTTTAAAAAGGAAAGATAACATCGATCAAATTACTAAATAAACCGTTGGTCAAACTTAAGGATTCATTCAAATTTTATCTCTTGTAACCGCGATACATCACATCATTGCAACCTTTAATATTCTTTTACTAACTTTCCTGAACACGTGCACGATTTAATATGCGGCCACAGAAATATCTTAATATTTTACTACCGGTGTTTAACACCAGGCGCACCAGGGAAATTCTGAGCGTAAACCCTGTATTGCCTGTGAACGGAAAGAAGCTGCTGAAGTAGACATCACAGTTTTTGAATATTCTGTAACCGAAGTAACAGAACACCGTTTTAAAGATATTGCAGACTGCCTCCATTTTGCACAAAAGGATGGTTTCATCCATTGGATAAATATCGACGGCCTTCGAAAGGCGGATATTGAAACGATCTGTAACAAATTCGATATTCACCATCTCATTATTGAAGATATACTTAGTGTAGGCCAACGACCAAAGATGGATGAAATTGAGCAGATCCTCTACGGCCTGCTAAATATGCTCTACTTTAATGCTTCCAATAATACTGTTGAGCAGGAACAGATCAGTATTGTGCTGGGCAAAAATTTCGTGATTTCCTTCCAGGAAGATGCTCAGCGTGACGTGTTCAATCCTCTCCGTGATAAATTGAAACTAAACAACAGCAAGATTCGTCAAAGAGGACCTGACTACCTCTGCTATTCAATGCTGGATATGATCGTTGACCATTATTTTGTTGTCATGGAAAAGTTGGGAGACCGGATTGAAAGTTTAGAAGACGAAGTGATTCGTTACAGTAACAACAGGAGCCTTGCGCGCATTAACCAGCTGAGAAAAGAACTCATTGTTTTGAAGAGAAACATGGCTCTCGTGCGTGATTTGATCAATGGCTTCATTCGCAGTGAAAGTGATTTCCTGGATGATAGAACTACAAAATACTTCAAAGACATTTATGATCATATAGTACAGGCTAATGACCTCAGCGAAAACTACCGTGATATGATGATGAACCTCCAGGATCTGTACCTGAGTACCCTCAATAGAAAAACGAATGAGGTGATGAAGGTGATGGCAATTGTGACCTGCCTGCTGGCGCCCGCGACTGTCATTGGTGGCATTTTTGGAATGAACTTCGATGTTATTCCGACGATGCATAACCAGTGGGGGTTTTATACCGCGGTCGGCTTAATGCTCTTTATACCCTTGCTGATGCTTTTTATCTTTAGAAAGAGAGGCTGGTTTTGACATTCTCGTGTCCACCTCAGAACAGAAATCGTTCGACTGCTTAGTTGTTATTAATTCGAAATGTTTTCGGTGGCTTATCCCGGTAAAGCCTCATCATGATGGTCCATCGACATAACAGGTTACTATTCGCAGATACTGGTTTCGAAACGAAACATGCGCTTTATGCGTGATTCAGGGTTTTGGGGGTGATAAAAAGGATCAATAAAAAGGATCCAAACACTAACCCATCAATAAGGCAACAGTATAGTAACAATAGGTCATCAATATGGATACCATATGGGAACCTATGCATAATGTTTAAACAAAGCTTGAAGTCTGTTGGTGGGAATAATTAATTGGCCTTTTGATATTATTCACAGCGATAATTGCTTCCAGGCCCCAACGCTGCACTCAAAGTCCCCTTTGCGTCGACGCTGAAGCTTTAGCGCAAGCGTTAGGGGGATTTAGGTGCAGGCCTGCTGAGACGGAAAACTTGTAACAAAGACCGATTGTGTTTTTTTCTCATCCCCGGAAGTGTGCTCCGCTTAGTTGCATGCCTCGATTCTTAGCATATTCTCCACCTCAGACGGCCTTGTTGATTCTGAATTTGCGATGATTAGTGCCAATCCGGCTAGGCAGCCGGGGAGGTGGCTTTGATTTAGAAAACTTTCTTTCATTGTGAGACATAACATCGCTACGGATGACACGCAAGGTAGACGTCCGTGCACAGCACAGGCGATTTTACAAAAAATCAAAAAGTACTATTAACAAAGCAAATTTGAATCGTAACGATCCATGAATTTTGTCAATTCCTGCGGATGTACTTTGAAGAATCCGGTTACTTATTTTTGAAGATCGGAACGGTGCTACAAGGTTCACCGTACATGATGCTTTTAACTACGGGCCGTAATTTTTTTGTGATCTCCATGTAAGCAAACTCCCCGATTTGAAGGTCGCCGCAGCCTTTTATCACCACTCGCTTGTCGACAAATTCATTGGTGTCGATAGCATCGATGTTTTTCAGAAACTGCTTTTGAAGTGCTGTCTTATCATCTCCAAAGATCACGTCCTTTGCTACTGGTTGAAGATAAGACGCAACCAACATATAGGCCCAAACAGGAATGATGGCATCTGTAGTGCAGGTAACGGCCACTATTTTATCCCTGTATTGCTCCCAATCGTGATTTTGCAAGGCAACGCGGAATTCCTTTTCCTTTAAGATAAGTTCCCTGAATAAATGAGGCTTCAGATCGAACACAACAATCTTTTCTTTCGGATAGTATTCCTCCAGGTCAAGACTTAATAACGGGCTTAAAGCAACTTTATTTACGATAGCATCGGTCATACATCGGGGAATGTTTAACATCAAAGTTACGGCCTAATTGCGGCTTATTAAAGTGTAGCTGGTATCTGCGATTCACAATTAACACTTAGCTTAAAAGCAAAAAAGCAGACCGATGCCTGCTTTTTCTTTTGATATTCGATCGGTTAAAAGAATTTAGCCCTGTTATCCTTGACGGTAACTGTTTTTTTTAATATTTCAAGGAGGGCCTGCGGATTGGAGATTGATCTTTGTTGCAATTGTTGCATCGTCGCCTGCTGTTGCGCCGCATCGAAATCTGGATTTGCAACAGCACTTGTATTATTAACCTTCAACACAAACACACCGCCATTTCCCGGTATAGGCGGGGACACCTTGGCTTGATTTTGCTTATTGAACGCTGCGCCTACCACCTTCAATTCCTGTCCAACATTTGGAATATAAGGACTGCTAAATAAAACACTATCGCTTTGTGAAACAGGTTGATTAACTGCTTTACTTATCGCCTCAAGCGTATTTGCTGATCCAATTTTGGCGATTATCTGATTTGCTTTCTTTTCGTTCCTTATAATGAATTCTACAAGCGGCCTGGCCTTTTGAGCGCTCATGATTCCCTCTTCAGCTACCTGTATCAAGACGGGCACTACATATTTATCACCAACGAGGTAAGGACGATCGGCAACGTCGCCGACCTCAGCCTCATACATCCATTTAACCAACTCCCGACTTTCTCCAAGACCCTGGATATTGCTTTCAAGGGGCTTAATCTCCGCCGCGGTAAACCTGTTCAGGTTTTTCTTTTTTGCATTCTCTTCAAACTTCTGCCTGTTGCGACTCTCTGCCGCGAATTGCGAAGCAAGTCCCATCGCAGCGTTATC
This sequence comes from Flavitalea sp., assembly GCA_036742645.1. GTDB lineage: Bacteria > Bacteroidota > Bacteroidia > Chitinophagales > Chitinophagaceae > Flavitalea. The sequence continues at coordinate 50,403 of DAINQQ010000001.1, read as the reverse complement.
TGTTGCGTCGCTTGTTACAATCGCTTTGGTCAGGTACGCCACCTTGAAAGCTGGTTCGAAATTTTTCTGCGAAAGAACCTCTATATAATGGTATCCTCCATACTGAGCGTTTTCAACCCTGACTGTTTTTTTATCCCCGGCATTACCGTAAAAAACAACATCTGCGAATTCCTTACTCAGATTTCCGATTTGTAAAGAAGAAAAATCATATTCTCCTTTCTTCTCCTTGCTGCCTTCATCCTCGCTAAATTTAACAACCATGCTATCAAAATTTGCTCCGCCGCGAATAGCGGTAACGATGCTATCGATTAGTTTTTTCGCAGCACTGTCTTCCCGGATAGGTTTTCCCCTCTCAGAAAATTTAATAAGTATGTGCCGGCTCTTTATGCTATCGGGAACACTTCTTTTTGCGATCATTTTTGCCAATACATAATTACCGCCGTCGAGGTATGGTCCGTAAATTTCGTTTTCAGTTAATTTCTGAATTGTATCCGTAGCAGAGACCTGCATCTTTGACTTCAATACAAATGCATCATAGAATGGAGTTTCACTGCTTGTGCGAACTAAGAAAGCCGTAGGATCTGTTGCAGCTGCGAATTCTTCTTTTAAAGAAACTACCTGGTTATAAACTTCCTGGCTATCCGCTTTGCTCGGAGCCGCGTTGAAGGTTACGTACTGGATTCCTCTCGACTCGTCTTGTTTATACTCTTCTTTGTGGTTCTTTGCATAAGTGACGATTTCGTCATCGGTTACTTTTACTGCAGAATCAGAGATTGTTGAATAAGGGACATTTACAAACGAAATAGCTGCTTTCTGGCTATTATCAGCATTGTTTTTTTCTACCATCCACTTTGCTACATAAGTGCTGTTCGCCAACAATGCCATGTACTTCTCTTTTTGTCTTCCTTTCTTTAAGTTTGGAACATATTGTTCGAAGAAACTCCTGTACATAGGAGTATTCTTTTGTTTTCTCAGTGCCTGGATTTGTTGGTTCGCCATGTTGGCGTCATATATACCCGTGTTGGGGTCGGTAAACTGCTGACGTAGTTCCTGCGGCGGGTTGGTTCCAAACAAGAGATCACTTAGTTCCTTATCGGTTATCTGTATACCGAGGTTTTCATACCTGTCACTCATGATAGCATCGTCTACATATTCGTTCCAAAGAGCTTCACGAATGTTCTGGCGCATACCCTCATTCATTGGATAACCCTGGTTAGTATACTGGGCTTCCGTTTGTTTATATCTTTCTTCAAAATCTGCAGCATCGATTTTTTTCCCGGCAACTCTTCCCAAAACAGACGGATTACTTTGGAACATACTCTGATTCTGAAAAGCATCCTGTACAATAAATGCTATAAGTGCTATGGCAATTGCTGCAATAATAATCCAGGCAGCTTTATCACGAATGTTTTGAATGATCGACATATTCTTTTTATTACGTACGGTTTAGGAAAATGGACGGCAAAAATAGGGGAAAATCGGTTATGAACAAAGTGTGGAAAAGCGATGCAAACTGCTTCAATCGTGGCTTCCCGTGAATTGGGCCTCGAAAAATTTCTGAAAGTTGGACGGTGCGCTATTTAGTGTGGAACCAAGTCGTGAAAACATGATTCACACAGCATATCTTAATAAGAGTTGAATCCGGTGGATAATACCAGAATCTGGTATTATTAAATGGGGAAATATAGATCAAAACTTTTTTGAAAATGACTATCCCCTGCAACTCCGTACATAAATTGCATGTTATACCAGTTGAATTAACGCCGTCGTTTTTTATTAGCTGCAACTATTTTTCCCAAACAACTGTTTTTAACAGGTGTGAAGAAATATTGAGTCTGAGCCTTACCAATCAATTTGAATCTGTGCACAGAAAGTGAATTAAGGTTAATAAACTGTTCTCTGTAATTTTACCAAAATTATCTGTAGAATTTTATCCCCTAATTAACATCCCTAATAGTAATAGACTATATATAAATAATTAAATATTATTAAATACTATGGAAGTTTTAAACATTGAAACTGCCAAAACAAAAATAAATGAACGCGGGTTTCTCGACATCGAGCCGGATCCTTCTTTAGATCTCTTTGCAGAGATTGAAAAATTGAAGAAGGAAAAAAATGCAATAGTCCTTGCCCACTATTACCAGGAATCCGATATCCAGGATATTGCAGATTATATTGGTGACAGTTTAGGACTTGCCCAGCAGGCAGAAAAAACAGAGGCCGATATAATCCTTTTTGCTGGCGTTCACTTTATGGCTGAGACAGCCAAGATATTAAACCCACAAAAGAAAGTTTTATTGCCCGACCTGAACGCCGGATGTTCCCTGGCTGATTCAGCACCACCTGCCTTATTCAAAAGGTTCAAGGAAAAATATCCGAATCATATCGTTATATCGTACATAAATTGTTCGGCTGGTATTAAAGCATTGAGTGATATTATTTGCACAAGCAGCAATGCTGCTTACATTGTGGAAAGTGTGCCAAAAGATCAACCGATTATTTTTGCGCCGGATAAAAACCTTGGATCGTGGTTGATTAAGAAAACCGGACGTGACATGGTACTATGGAACGGCGCCTGCATGGTTCACGAAATATTTAGCCTGGAGAAAATCATGAAGTTGCGGATCCGCCACCCTAAGGCGAAACTCATAGCGCACCCGGAATGCGAAGAAAATGTTCTTCGCCTGGCAGATTTTATAGGATCCACTACCGGGCTATTGAAGTACACTGAGAAAGAGGAACATGATGAATTTATCGTCGCCACTGAAACTGGCATTTTACACCAGATGCAAAAATCTTCACCCCATAAAACTTTTATACCGGCCCCACCCAATAATAGCTGTGCCTGCAACGATTGCCCTCACATGAAACTTAACACTCTTGAAAAGTTGTACATCAGCATGAAGTATGAAATGCCGGAGATTCTAATGGACGAACAGATTAGAATCGCTGCAAGGCGTCCTATTGAGAGGATGTTGGAAATCAGCCGCAACTTTGGTCTTTAGCCTTGCCAAGGCTGAAAATTCGTGGACTAGATTCAACGCATTTATCTGCCCATATAAACCATAAGGATCTGAACATCACTGGGATTAACGCCACTAATGCGGCTAGCCTGCCCTAGGGTTCTTGGTTTGACCTTTTTAAATTTTTGAAGGGCCTCAGATGAAATGGCGGCTATCCGGTCGTAGTCAAAATCCACTGGGATAGCCAGCTCCTCTAATTGACCAATCCTGAGAGCCAAATCCTTTTCCTTTTCAATGTACACATTATATTTTATCTGTATTTCAGCCTGTTCTAGAACATCGGCCGAAAATTCCGCCAAAGCTTTGGATAAACGCGCAACATGCGCTTTGAGTGAAATTAAGTCCACGTTAGGTCTTAAAAGTAGCTGAATTGCTTTTTGCTTTTGAGACAATATACTGCTCTCCCTGGACAGCAAATAAGCTTCCGTTTCGGAATTATCCAGGGTGATGCCTTCCAGGATCCGCTTGATTTTTTGTACTCCTTCTTGTTTTGTTATGACATTATCCATTCTTGCCTGTGAGGCCAGGCCGAGCCGGTAACTTAATTCAGTAAGACGGAGATCGGCATTGTCTTGTCGGAGTAAGGTCCGGAATTCTGCCCTTGAGGTAAACATCCTGTATGGTTCATCTGTACCCTTGCTAATCAGGTCGTCGATTAAAACGCCAATGTATGCCTCGCTTCTTTTTAAAATGAAAGGCGCGAGGTTTCTGGCCTTCTGGTGAGCATTGATGCCAGCCATCAAACCCTGGCATGCGGCTTCCTCATATCCCGTGGTCCCATTGATCTGACCGGCGAAAAAAAGATTGTTAATAAGCTTTGTCTCAAGGGAATAATTTAATTGGGTCGGGGGAAAGTAATCATATTCTATGGCATAGCCAGGTCTGAACATTCGGACAGATTCAAACCCTGGAACGCTACGAAGAGCTTCGTATTGAACCTCCTCTGGCAAGGAGGTTGAAAATCCATTTACATAGATTTCCACAGTATTCCATCCCTCCGGTTCCACGAATAACTGGTGCCTGTCACGTTCTGCAAATCGATTGATTTTATCTTCAATGCTTGGACAATACCTGGGCCCTACTCCTTCAATTCTTCCGCTGAACATGGGGCTTCTATCAAACCCTGTTTTCAAAATGTCGTGAACGTCAGAATTCGTATAAGTTATCCAGCAGCTCTTTTGTTGTTTAAGATCTGGTTGCTCTAAAAATGAAAAGCCAACCACCTCTTCGTCTCCCACCTGTTCGTCCATTTTTGAGTAGTCCAAACTTCTACCATCTACTCTGGGGGGAGTTCCTGTTTTTAAACGGTCGCTTTCAAAACCCAGCCCGACTAACTGCTCAGTCAAACCGGTAGCGGCCGATTCTGCCACGCGGCCCCCGCCAAATCTCTTTTCACCGATATGAATTATTCCGTTTAGAAATGTCCCGTTTGTTAATACTACCGTTTTTGCCATGATTCGGTGGCCTAAACCAGTTATAACCCCCGTCACCTTATTTTCTTCGACTAATAACGTTTTCACCATATCCTGGTAAAAGTCAATGTTCGGGGTGCGTTCTAGCATTTCTCGCCACTTCAGTGAAAACTGCATCCTGTCATTTTGCGATCTTGGGCTCCACATGGCTGGGCCCTTGGATTTATTCAACATACGGAACTGGATCATGCTGGCATTCGTCACGATACCTGAATAACCGCCTAAGGCATCAATCTCACGCACTATTTGTCCTTTTGCGATCCCTCCCATTGCTGGGTTGCAGCTCATTTGGGCAATAGTCTGCAGGTTCATGGTGATCAGAAGGACCTTCGACCCTAAGTTAGCTGCGGCCGCGGCCGCTTCGCATCCGGCGTGTCCGGCTCCGGCCACGATAACGTCATATTTCGGAAACATTCGCCAAAATTACGAAAGGATAATGTTTCACGTGGAACGTGTTTCACGTGAAACATACTGATGGTATTTTTTGAGGTAGTAGTCTTCCTTGGCCCGCATGAGCTCTTTCTCTGGGGCGGTCTTGTCCTTAAAACCACAGAGGTGGAGTGCGCCATGAAACAGAACTCTTTGCAGTTCTTGGGATGGTTTTATTCCGTAAAGCGATGAGTTGTCTGTAATTCGTTCAAGACTTATGTAGATCTGGCCCCTTATCTGCGCTGTGTTATCAGATAAGTCAAATGTTATAATATCTGTGTAATCATCGTGATGCAAATATTCCTGGTTTATCCTGAGCAGGTATTCGTCTGAACAGAAAATAATGAGTAACTCTACGAGCTCTGTTTTTTCGGACCGAAATATTGAGGGAATAAATTGCTTCAACAGTCTCCGGTTTTTGAGCCAGGGGGCTTTTTCAAATTCGTGAAAGCTCACCTTGTTTCGGAGTGTTCGGTTGCTCATTTCCAAAATTCGTAATGTTATGGGGAAGCACAAAGCTACATTTGTGAGCATGAAACGGTTATCGGAGATAAAGCCCGGCAAGACAGTTAAAGTATACTCGTTCGAAAGCAATGACCTTTTTTTAAAGCTCATGGAAATGGGCTGCCTGCCAGGCGAACATATCAAAGTTGAACAAGTCGCCCCTCTCGGCGATCCCATATCTATTAGCGTTGCCGGGTACAGTTTAAGCCTGCGGCTTAATGAAGCCCGGACAATTTTTGTAGAGGAACTATAAACTGCTGTATATTAGATATTTATATGAAGATCGGACTTTATTTCGGATCGTTTAATCCCATTCACACGGGTCATTGTATCATTGCGAACCATGTTTTGGCAAATACTCAGCTTGAGCAAGTTTGGTTTATCGTTTCCCCGCAAAATCCGCTCAAGTCTTCCGCCGGGTTGCTGAACGAATATCACCGCCTACACCTCGTTCAATTAGCAGTGGAAGCAGAAAATGGTTTACGAGTGAATGATATTGAATTCCGGTTACCTAAACCGTCTTACACAGTTGACACACTTTCCTATCTTCAGGAAAAGTATCCTCATCATTCTTTTTCAGTGATTATGGGAAGCGACAGTTTCAAGAATCTGCCCAAGTGGAAAAACTACTTTCACATCATTCAACACTATCCGATCTATGTCTATGTTCGGACCGGGCACGAAGAAATATCATTTTACCCAAACGCAGATATCACCACGTTAAAAGCTCCTCTCCTCGGGATTTCGTCTACACTTATACGTAAGAATGTAAAAGAAGGCAAATCGATAAGGTATCTTGTGCCAGATAAAGTGTTGGAAGAAATCACAAGAAATGGTTATTATCGCAATTGATACATTTATCAATGCTGGTAAATAAGATATTTTTTATTGTCATTTCAGCTTTCCTGTTTAGTTCTTCAGTTGCTCAAACGAAAAAAGATAAAAGGCTTCAAAAAAGAATCGAAACGCTGATAACCGGTTTTCAGGGAGACATTGGCGTGTATGTAAAAGACATTAAAAGAAATCGGGTTGTTGCGATCAATGCCGATACTGTTTTTCCCACGGCCAGCATGGTGAAGATTCCTATTCTCGTTGGTGTGATGGACAAGATTGAAAGGGGAGAATTGCGCTATCACGATGACGTTATTTATAAAGATTCCTTGCTCTACGAAGGTGTTGATATATTGGGATCATTCAAAAACGATGAGAAGATCGAGCTCAGTAAAGTAATGATGCTGATGCTCACCATGAGTGATAACACCGCTAGTTTATGGCTTCAAAGTTTAGCAGGTACCGGAACACGGATCAACCAGATATTAGATAGCATCGGCTTTGAACATACCAAGGTTAATTCCAGAACTCCAGGGCGTGAAGTGAATCGGTCGATTTACGGATGGGGACAGACGACTCCGCGTGAGATGTCGGAACTCGTGTTAAAAATTTATCGCCATAAAATCTTTACTGCGAATGCGAGTAACCGGATGATGCGTCTACTAGGTAGAAATCATTGGGATGAAAATGCGTTATCTGTAATCCCGCCGACGATCCAGGTGTTTTCAAAAAACGGTGCCGTGAACACATCGCGAAGCGAAGTTATATTGGTCAACGCGCCCAAGAGACCTTATGTGTTTTGCATCTCGACAAAAAACAACAAGGATGAACGATGGACACCAGATAACGAAGCGTGGCAACTTGCAAGAAGGATTTCTAAAATATTATGGGATAATTTCAATTGACGATTTAGGGTAAACAAGTAGTCGCTGGTAAAAAAAATGTCTTTACTGAACGGTTTTCCTAAATTGTACATGCTAACGTTTAGAAAAATGGAAAGTTCTAAATGATTCTTCTCCGACATATTTCTTTTTTACGCGCTGTCTTTATTCATAGTATTACCGCCTTTGGTGGCCCGCAGGCACATTTTGCAATGATGGTTAAAACGTTTGTCCATTGCCGGCATGACGTAACGGAACTTGAATTGATGGAGTATAATTCGTTTTGCCAGCTTTTACCTGGCGCTTCCTCCACACAAGTGCTCACGTTAATTGGATACAAACGAGGGCGTGCGCCACTTGCGGTATTAACCCTTGTGATTTGGATCTTTCCGGCTTGTTTCTTAATGGGCGCCCTGGCTTTTTTACTAAAGTATATTGATCAGAGAGAATTAAATGATAGTCTATTTGAATTCATACAGCCCATGGCAGTCGGTTTTCTGGCCTATGCCGCAACAAATTCTTATCGCATATCGATTCACAACACAATTACAAAGGCCATTCTGCTTGGGAGTGCCATTATAACCTTTTTGCTTTTTAAGGCTCCCTGGATTTTTCCCCTGCTGATTGCTTTCGGTGGCGTAATAACGAATCTCAGTGACAGGCGGATACCTCAGAAAGGCGATCCACCCAAAAAGATCAAATGGGGTAACATCTGGCTATTTGGAATTATTTTTCTCATCGCCGGGGTTACCAGTGAATTGGCAAGGAAAAACGATTGGCCAAATCGCCGTCCGCTTAACCTGTTTGAAAACACATATCGTTTTGGAAGTCTTGTATTTGGCGGCGGACAGGTACTGATACCAATGATGTATGAACAATTTGTGGAAAGGCCGACGTCGGACATCGTGATACGGAAAAATGAAAATAAATCGCAGAATGTAATCAGCATCGACAAGGATGACTTTTATACAGGAGCGGGCATTGTACGAGCTATCCCGGGTCCGGTGTTTTCAATTTCTTCTTTTACCGGTGGATTGGCCATGAAAGATCGGAATTTATCCTGGCAGTTGTTGGGTTCTGTGATTGGTTCAATTGCGATTTTTCTACCAAGTGCTCTTCTTGTCTTATTTTTTTTCCCGATATGGCATAATCTAAAAAGGTTTGCCGTCGTGTACAGGGCGCTTGAAGGTATCAATGCCGTGGTGGTTGGTATTATGGCGGCCTCAACGTTGTATATGATGAAGGACATTTCGCTCACGGAACTTAAAACGATCAGCGCCTTAAATATTGGAGTAATAGTAGGTACCTGGCTTACGCTTTCTTACACGAGGATACCTTCTCCAATCGTGGTTTTAATCTGCCTGGTACTGGGATGGGTTTTTTAATTACTACAAAAACTACGCGAAGAATGAAGGATACAGAACTTCCATGGTGATAAGGAGTTCACAACAAACTCGAGAAATGCCCGACCAACAAAGGGATTAATTCAAAAGCTGATTTGAAACTACTACGGACGCCTGTTCGAACCAAGGTTTTTTCTGGTCATATTATTTACCCTGCCATTATAGGAGTCCGGTGTTTGGGAATTTGTCGTACCTGGTCTGCTCTCTGCTTTCCGCGGAATATTTGCAACATCAAATCCAAAATAACTGCTGAGCAGCTTACATGTTTCTTTTCGTATTTCGTGTATCGTTCGTTTCATTTTTAGCCTCTTTTCTTGTTCTTATATAAGATGAAAACGAAGACCCGAGGTTCAATAGCGCAACGTTAAAGTTTGACTAACGTATAGTGATGGCATGCAATTTTTAGCAAACACCTAAACTTTATTTTATGGCAGATAATCCTAACAAAAAGAAAAAAGATAGCAAACAGGTAAGTCAGCAAGAACACGAACAGCGATACCAGAAGGCTAAGAATTCGTCTTCGGGAAAAGGTGATTCAAAATCGTCCGGTCGCAAGTCGGAATCAGGCTCTGGAAGAGGTTCAGAGAGATAAGCTGAGAAGTATTATTTTGTTATCCACCCTGTAATATTTTCCCGGGTCCTGACGAGATAGTGATTAGCAAAATTTCCAAGTATACTCACGGTTTCGCCCGTAGGTATACTTGTTTTTTTGGGTGCAAGGGTGTCGGGTTTATCGAACAAAGGAACTGTCGTTTTGAGCAAGAAAGTACGCACAGGCCTGTCGATCTCACTAAGCCCGGTGTGCCTAATGAATCCGCGCTTGCCATTGGGTAATGAAATTTTGTACCAGCTGGACGTAGCAGCCTCAACGACGACTGGAGTATTTGCCGAGACAGAGATGGCTTCCGCGGTTGTACTTCGAGGCTCATTATAGATTCCCGAAGAGACATTGGTAACCCGGGCAAGTTTCCCAATCAATTTCGTGGAAGCTGATATATTATCCGGCTTATTCTCCACCGGCTTAACAAATGCTATTGGATCGATCGGGCCACTCAAAGTATATATTCCGAAGTGCAGATGAGGCGAAGTGTTGCGCGCATTACCCGTGTTGCCAAGTAGCCCGAGCGTATCGCCGATTTTTACAGTTTGGCCATCACTGACCAATTGGGAGTCAAGATGAGCATAATATAAAGTATAGTCGCGGTCTTTCACCCTTATCCATATTACCTTTCCCCCGATCGAAGTCTCATTGACCCTTGTGACTCTTCCATCCGCTGCTGCCAGCACAGGCGTTCGGCGTGCTGCGAAAATGTCGATGCCTTCATGCTTCCTTGCTCCTCCATCCCTGTCTGCACCCCACAAACTTTTTATATGGTCTTTTCCCGGTGCTTTTATAGGATATGCGAGGGCCGGTCCCGCAGTGATGGTGATCGTATATTCTCCGCTGCTCAGGAGTTCTGGCTGTAGACGTAGGATGTAGTGGGAGCTTTCATTTACCTCATACTGGATGGAATTGGTTGTGGTATCTGCGGCAGCAATGTGTTTAGGCTGGTTGGTCCCCTCCGGAGCTTTCCACAGATCAATGTACACCGCGAAATTTGTGGTTGGCTTCTTCTCAAGAGTGATGGATAGTTTCTGACCCCTGAGTGCTTTGAAATGCAGACCGGCTGCCGCGGGGCGATCGGCGGAAAAATATCCTGTTTCCTTGTACGGAACGGTGATGGTTAAGGGAAAAGCAAGACTTTGCTCCGCTATTGTGAACCATGATTTTCCCAACGCAGTAGATCGAAGGCCCGCATTGATCAGGCCGTCGGCATATTGTTCATGGGGAGTTTTTTTGCCGAATAATCCCGGACCGGAGGCTTTGCATGCAATCAACACGACGAGCAGTAAAGATATTAAGACAGCAATTGAAGACTGTTGTGGCATAGGAAAAACTTTACAGGAAAAAGTGTCTCAAATTCCAAGCCACCGGGGCGCATTCAACAGGATAGGAGGCCTTCTCTTCTGCGGAATTTTTTTTTGCTGCCATGCCGAGAAACGAAGGATCTCTTTGGGCCTTAACTACCGGCCTCTCGTAATAGTAACTTGGACATTGAACACCAAAAGCTGCATCGTACCTGCCAACGGATGATAAGACGTGTCTCGCTTTGGACAGTGCATATTGTATATCTAACCCGGGCATAACTTTTATAATCCTATTAAGGGGAAAGCTTTTCAACATCAATACATATCATTATGAAAAATAAATCGGATAAAAAAGGAAAGAGCCAGGAAAAAAAGAAGAAGGATGACTCTTCACATCCTTTGAAGCATTGGAAAGACGAAGATAGAAACCGGATGGGAAATGATGTTTCTTCAGAGGTCAAAATAGCAAATGCCGGGGGTCATATGGAAGGGGGCGACAACAAGCAGTGGCATATGGACCAGGGCGATTTCGACGATCAGGAGAAGCAGGATTTTGAAAATTCTGGAAGTAGCAAGTAACGCCGTGCATGGGAATGATCTTTCTGCTCAACCTTGTATCTGCGAATATTTTACCGGCTGTCAAACCAAGGGGGGTGAAAATACGAAATACTTTTGCAACGGGTTTGGACGGTAACGATTGAAATTATATCTTGATAGCAAAGGTATATCAATCGAGCATGAGCGAGTTTTTAACCGGGAAGAAGATATTACTCATCACCACACAATTTTACGGATATGAGCAGGCGGTCATCAAGTGCCTGAGAGATCATGGAGCAGATCTTAAAGTTTACTATGATGACCCAGTCAGTTACACCCGGATAAAATTCCTTAAGAATGCAATCAGTCGCCGCACCAGAACGGAGGTGAATAAATTTTATCGTTCGTATATATTGCGCAAAACTGCCAATCTTACATTCCATTACATTTTCTTTTTGAAAGGATCTATCATGAGCGAACCCTTCCTCAAGAGATTACGCTTCGATCATCCCAATGCGTTACTGATCCAGTACCAGTGGGATAGTCTATCGAACTTCAATAATGCACATTTAATCCCGTGTTTCGATATCAGTTATACATTTGATAGAGCCGATGCAGACAACGTGCCCTCACTAACGTATATGCCGACATTTGCGCTCGATGACTTTTTTGAGCTGCATAATAAACGACAAAAGATAAAACAGGATATCAATATTTCATTCGTTGGTTCCAACCATAGCGATCGGATAAAACTGTTGAGAGGATTAAGAGACAAATTAAAAAAGTTGAATCTGAGTTACAGGTTTTACATTTATCTACCTGTTATGGTGGGTATCAAAAGTGTACTCATAACAAGGAAGATAAAGCGCGAAGAGTTTACGATGGGCCCTCTGTCCAGGAAAAAATACAAAAAAATTTTGGCGAGATCGAGATATGTGTTAGATCTGCCCTCTCCCAAACAAACAGGTGTCAGCCTGCGCACATACGAAGCGCTAGCCAGCGGTTGCGGACTGATAACAACGAGTAAAACGATCGCACAGGAACCATTTTTTAGTGACAAACATATTTTTATCGTTGAACCCGATTCACTAAAGGAATCAATACCCGCATTACTTCAACAGGATTACAGTCATGATCAGTTGCTCTCATTCGAAGAATATTCATTGAGTTCGTGGGTGAAGAAGATTTTCAGTTTTGAAGCAAAGCACGAGGAGGCTGCTTACAAGTTGAAAGATATGCTTTGACAGTTTTTACTAAAATCGACAAGGTCCTGGGGCCTGGTTTCAAGGACCCCTTATTACACCTTATAGGTTTTGCGCTTTATGCTAACCGTATAACAAGAATCTACAACCGATGTACTGTTTCGAAATGGTTGTTGCGCCTTGGCGGGACGTGGTTGGGTAACTAATCCTAAAAGGTTGCATGTGTATCATACCACCCGACTTGCGGAAAGTGCAAGTTGAGCACTCGCATAGCCTTTTTTAAATAGCGGTTTTTCATTAAATATTTATTATTGAAAATGCCGTAGTCCCCAAAATACTTATAGCCGGCAAATATTTTTTTATAGACCTTGATGGAGTCGTTGAGACTCAACCATTCTCCCGGCAACTCATCCCCAAATAACCCACTGCTTCCCGTAGCAAATTTGTAGTCGATATAATCTCCTTCCCTGCTGGGATAAGGACATTGTTGGCTGCAGATTTTTGATTGATCGATGATCTTAAATTTCAAGTATCCCAGTTCAGTTAATACCTTGAATTCCTCCATTAAGCCCGGCCACGAGATTTTATCCGATTCGAGCGATATGAATTTTGGTCGTTGTTTGACACCGGCTAAAGATTTTATAGCCATCATGTCGGCACCTTCTATGTCAATTTTTATGTATTCAATACTGTCCTTTATTTCTAACTGCTGTTTAATTAAAGTGTCAAGCCGGATTGTTCTAACCGTAGTCTTCGTAGAACCGGAATGTAGTTTTATGTTTCTTTCATTCCAGGTATCGAATACCGTTCCCCATACACTTTTTTCAATATTCTCATAGAATGTAATTAGTTGATCGTCCTGTTCTGTGATCGCATAGTTAACAACTGTAAAGTCAGCCCTATTCGGATGATCTCTGAATTTATCGAGGATCGAGGTGTATAGTTTTTCGGAAGCCTCAACAGCTATCACACGAAATCCCTTCCGAAGGTAAAAATCACTATCCTCGCCTTTATGTGCACCCAAATCAAAAACTATTTTTTTCATTTCACGAAAATAATTGTTCATTCATAATTATGGTGATACTGCTTGGAGACACATTATCTGGGGGCTTATTAAGCATACGGAAATATTAAAATAAAAGGATGCCACGCACGATAGGAGCGCTGCCAAAATTGGGCATAATAATCTTGGGCGATTATTCTATTGAGAGCGATAGTTGCGGCTTGGTTCAAAGGCAAAATGTTATCTTGGATGGCCAATGAAAAAGATACTGTTAATCATCTCCAGTTTAATCTTAACCGGGTTTTCTTGTTTCGTCATTTCCTGTGGTTCAGAATCGTCTTCGGATGAGAAGTCCATTCCAACAGATTCGGTAACAATTGCCCAGGGCGAGAATTCTTTTTTGTCTAACTGCGCCAGCTGCCACAATTTTAAACGCAATGGGATCGGTCCCCAGTTGGGGGGCATTACTTCTGACACATCGGTTGAATGGATCAAAAATTTTGTGAGTGATCCAAACAAAGTGATTGAATCCCGGGATGCAAGAGCGCAAAGATTGTTTAAGAGATACAAAGCTGTAATGCCTTCATTTGGACATTTACCTAGTGGCGAGATTGATGCGATCATCGCTTATATGCATACACAAAAAAAGCCGGTGAGGAAAGAGGTGAAGGCAGATCCCAACGATATCAAAAATCCGATTCCCGATTCTATTGAAAGCTCTGATCTCCTCGTTGGTGTCGAGTTGTTAACCCAGGTTCCTCCTTCTGCTAACCAACTACCATTCACAAGAATTATTAAACTGGACTATCATCCTTCTTCGGGTGATTTATACATCTCAGATCTTCGCGGCAAGATGTACAAACTGGTAGATGGGCAGCCGGTGGTGTACCTGGATATGGCCACATTAAAACCCAAATTGTTAACCCAGCCCGGAATCAATAGCGGCTTTGGCAGCTTTGCATTCCACCCCAGGTTTGCAAAAAATGGGCTGCTGTACACTACCCATGCAGAACCCGCATTCGCGGGTAAAGCCGATTTTGATTATCCCGATTCGATACCAGTTGCGCTGCAATGGGTGTTGAACGAATGGAAATGCGACCCGGCCGCTTTTCCTTTTTCAGGGAAGAGCAGGGAGCTTTTGCGAATAGACATGCCGACTCCTATTCATGGAATGCAGGAAATCGCTTTTAATCCGCGCTCAAAGGCCGGCGACAAAGATTATGGTTTGTTGTATGTAGGTATTGGAGACGGAGGTAGCGCTGAGATTGGACAATCACTGGTGTCTCCAGTTCCGAACAGGGTATGGGGAAGTCTTATGCGGATCGATCCTTCGGGAACCAATAGCCGCAACAGGCAGTACGGAATTCCTTCGCATAATCCTTTTAGTAAGAACGACAGTACCAAATTTGCCAGGGAAGTTTTTGCTTATGGGTTTAGAAACCCGCATCGCTTCAACTGGACCAAGGCGGGTCAATTGCTTGCCGTCAACATTGGGCAGACTAATATTGAATCAGTCAACATAATCCTTCCCGGTCATTTTTATGGTTGGCCGATCAGGGAGGGAAATTTCGAGGAACGCTTTTTTAATAATGTTGGCAAAGTGTATGCCCTTCCTTCCGATGATTCAGTTTATCATGTTTCATACCCGGTTGCCGAATACGACCATGATGAAGGAATAGCCATTGCCGGTGGATTTGAATACACCGGGCGCGAAGTGCCTGAGCTTGCAGGAAAATATGTTTTTGGCGATCTGAATTCTGGCAGGTTGTTTTACGTAAACTCAAAAGAACTTCAATTAGGCAAACAGGCCACCATCAAGGAATGGCATATCAGCATGAATAGCGCGCCTACTACTCTTGCTAAACTTTGCAAAAATAAAAGGGTGGAGATGAGATTTGGAAAGGATAGCAGGGGAGAAATATATGTGTTCACCAAACCGGATGGAAAGGTGTATAAGTTGGTAAGAGAAAATGGAAAGCTTTAGGGAAACACAGTCGGGTCTAACGGTATTTGATCGGTCCTTACCGACGAAAAATCGAAATAGGACACGAATCATATACTCATCCGGGAGCGCTAACAATTTATAACGTTAAGGCACACGTCAGGGGCGCAGGCCAGGATAGGCCGGAACCAAACTTTGTCTGCAAGGGTGTAACCAGCTTTAGCCTAAGAGCGAAGTATCATGACTATTGGTCCGAAGCCTATTTGGTTTTGGGAAACCGGAAAACAAGTCCCCCACCTATTCCAAGCTGATAGATGGTTGAATAACTTGAAACGCCCGTGCCAGCGCCGCCTGTACCAAAATAAAACCCTCCTCCAACAGCCTGGGAGGCGGAATGCAGGTCAATCTGCACTTTGAGTCCCACTTTCTCACTAAAAAAAATATTGGTGCCAAGGTTCAGGCCCCACGCAAATTTGGTTGCCGACTCACTATCACCACTTACTGAATTGTCCAGGCCAAAAAAGACAGCGCCCAATTCGCCACCACCGTAAAGCTCAATATTATCTTTCTTCATATACCTTGTAAATGCTGCCATTATCCAGCTACACGACAAATCAAAATCTCTATTCTTGACTCCCCGATCGTAATAAGTCAGAGGCACTTCTGTATCCTGCCTGAAGTAGTTAATACCGATGCCATATTGAGGATGCAGCATGTACTCAACTCCCAAACCCCACCGAAAACCTCCTTTGATCGTTCCCTCGAAGTATTCAGTAGCACTGTAATAAGAATCGACATGGTCATCAAAAAGATAACCTGCGAAGCCATTCAGACGAAATTCCTGGGCGATGGAAGCAGGATAAAAAAAGCCGATCGCTATTAACGTTGATAGTATTCGTTTCATAATGACATTTTTTAGTTTAAAAAAATATTGCGGGTATCCATTTTTTTCACTCTTGAAATACCATTTCGGATGAGGATACGGCGCGCCCGATCACCTTATTGTCTGGCGAGTCGCTATACGACGCTGCCATCCTTTTGCTTTATATCCCAGTAGTATCAGGAGAATTCCAAAAATTATTGCATACAAGGCAATCAACCATAATATTGCGAGCGCCCCGCTTCCCGGACTTACCAATATATAAGCTCCGGCAATTACTGAAAGCAATCCACCGAGGATCAGCCACCCTTCATTTTCAATTTCCTTACGTAGCCGTATGGCTGCTATTACTTCGATAATGCCTGTTATCAGCCAGGTAATTCCCATCAATGCCACCAGGAATAAAGCTGAAATACCCGGATAAAAAATAGCAAGTAAACCGGCGACGATATTTATGAGGCCAATTAACAACAAAACCCACCATTGATCCTCTTCTTTACGGTGCGTGACGGCGGAGGATACAAAGGCGATGCCCTGGCCAATAATAGAGATACCAAAAAGCCAGACTAATGCTACAAGCGTAATGTCGGGCCAGGCAAAACATAGTATTCCGAATAAAAGGCTCATTAATCCCGAGAAGATCAATGACGTGGATACCTTCTGCAATAAATTTTTCATATTGATTATTTATAAATTTTCTTCGAGGTCTTCTTTACCGGCAGTTAACGGTTTGAGAAATAAGGAATCTATTATGTTGAGCTCGCTGTATTAATATCTTGGTTTTCTTCACTTCCAACCATTTACAACTTTTCCCCTCAAACTCTGCTTTACCCAACCATATAAAGACACGCGAGCCGATGGCAACCAATAACCCGATAGCATAAATATTTTCCCCCGAGCATGCCTTATTGTGTAAAGAAGCATATTGATATTCTATCCCACGACATTATAATCATATGCCTCGCAGCAACATAGCAGAGACCCCTGCCAGGCACCCTGGCACCCTTGGAGCTTAGCACTCGCTGAGGCAATTTCCCCTATGGGCAGCCTGGTCCTTCAGCTTGTGCCTGATTTATTTGTCTGAACCATGATTTACCTGATTGAAGGTTTGCATGATTGGATCAGGTAAATCCTCTGATCAGGTAAATCATGGTTCAGACAATTGAATGGCTGACCGAAAATTGTAAACAGCTAGGACCTACTTGCTTTTGGGGGATTACCTTAATTAGTGTTTGCGAGAGGTAAAGCAATCTATTATTGAATCGCTAATCGACCGGAAAAGTTAATGGCCACTGTTATATAACAGCAGCCATTAGCCGAAAATATTTTATTAAAAATTCTAAGAATTAATGCGCCAAAGCAGTTTTTTCAGTGCGGGGAGCTGCTTTTTTTTGCCAAAAGAAAAATATCAGGAATAATACGATCAGTATAACAGGGAAGGCTACCATTTTTTGCAGAGTTGCCTGTCCTGCTACCAGTTCCAGTTGATCACCTGATAGTCCGGATTCTGCAATCCGGGCTTTGTCTTTATCTATCCACCGACCGATGATTGGTTGCCAGATAGAAGTAGAGAACATACCTACTCCACCAATGATAGACATACCTAACGCCCCGCTTAAAGGTACTCTCTGGGCCACGGCTCCCACCATGGTTGGCCAAAAGTAGCAAACTCCGATAGCGAATAAGATGGCGGCCAGGTATGCAGCGGATCCGGTAACTATGCTGAAGAGATAAATGCCAATCGCCGCAAAAATAGCTCCCAACAACAATACCCCAGTTTGGCCAAGCGCATGAATAACCGGTCCGGCAAAGAATCTACCTACTGCCATCAGCCCTGTTACTAATGCTAAAATTAGCATTGGACTTGCCCCGCTCTTACTCATGATCAACCCTACCCATTGCTGTGGGCCAAATTCTGTGATAGCAGTAAATGCCATACAAACAAAGAGAAAAAGATATGTCGGTGTTATCATCGCCTTCAGGTTTTGGGGAACAGACATTGCGTCCCGGAACTTGGGCGTTGGAAACGTTTTTCCGAAAAATAATATCGCGTAAATGATTGTCGGAACCATAGTAACCCACATTTGTGCCTGCCAGCCAAGTCCGTTGTCTGTCATGAATTTTGAAATAAGACTTCCCATTACAATACCCCCTGGGAACCACATATGGAACCTGTTTAGCATTTTATTCATTTTTTCGCCTGAATAAGTGTCAGCGATCATCGGGTTGCAGGCAGCTTCTGTACAACCATTACCGAAGCCGATAAATAAAGTTGAGATCAGCAAGGTCGTATATCCACCCGCAAAAATTGTCGTCAATATTCCAATAGAGTGCGCGATAAATGCCACCTGCATAATTCTTTTTGGGCCAATGGTATGATAAAAGAGTCCTCCAAGAATCATGGAAATAGGAAATCCTAAAAAGAACATAAGATTAATAAATCCCAATTGTTCTGCAGATAGGCCGAATTTTTCGCCGAGTTGAGGCAGAATTCCTGCTCTTATCGAAAATGTGAAAGCAGTGGTAATAAGGGCAAAACAGCTACCGTTAAAGAGGGCGGTTTTGTTTACGTTTTCGTTCATTCAATTTAAGTTTTGGTATTAAAAAGAAAATTTTCCTTCTCACACATCTCGAAAATATAACAAAAAGTCTGACACCAGCCGAGTTTCGATTTTAGGAATACATTCTTTTCCTGCGGCTTCGGGTTACAAATAAAACAAAAAAGACCCAACAAAATGTTGAGTCTTTTCCGTGGTGTGGGGCGGGATCGAACCGCCGACACAAGGATTTTCAGTCCTTTGCTCTACCGACTGAGCTACCGCACCATCCTTTATCGGGCAGCAAAAATAGGAGAATCCAGTTAAAAATCCGAAAGGAATGGCATGAAATCCTGAAAAAGGGCTTCAGTTTTAATTCCCATAAACGCTCAGGAACTTAATCCGCATGATCTTTAACTGCTCCCACGTGAAGTTGGCATCGGACATTTCCTCCTGCGCGATTTGTAACGAAGATGTTTCACAACCCTTGAAGTACTCGAGAATATCCTCCTGCTCGTATTCATCGAGCATTTCATCAATCGCATAATCCAAATTCAACTTGGTTCCGCTTGCGGCAATTGTTTCCATGTCCTCAAGCAGCGCATCGAGCCGCATATCCTTATTCTTTGCGATGGTTTCAAGCGGGATTTTCTTATCTACCTGTTGGATAATATATACTTTGTTGACACTTTTATTCACGACACTCTTCATCACAAAATCATCGGGCCTCACGATATCATTCTCCTCGACATACCTTGCGATCAATTCAGTAAAAGGCTTGCCATACCGGATCGATTTTCCTTTACTTACTCCCTGGCATTTTTCAAGTTCCTGCAATGTGGTAGGATACAGAGTAGCCATATCCTGTAACGATGTTTCGAGGAAAATGACGAAAGGCGGAAGGCCTTTTTTCTTTGCTTCCTTCTGACGCAGTTCCTTCAGCATTTCGAACAGCTTTTCATCGGTTGCAGAAGAGCCTGCGGCTGCATCGCTCTCTTCCTCATCATCTGCATTCGCTTCTTCGTACAGGTTATTCAAAACAATTTTGAAAGTCCTGGGCTTCTTGGCAAAATCGACTCCCTTCCTTGTAATCTTCAATACACCGTAATCTTCTATATCCTTACTCAACAATCCATCCAACAACATCTGACGAATGAGTGTATTCCAGTAATGGTCAGGACTGTCATTACCGATGCCAAATTCCGAGATGCCTTCATGCCGGAACATCGTAATGTTGGGAGTAAGACGTCCAATTAAAATGTTGACAACATAATCAGAAGCAAAACGTTCATCGAGCGCCTTGATTACTTTCAATACTTTCACAACATTTTCTTTAGCCTCATGCTGTTCTTTTGGATGAAGACAATTATCACACTGTCCGCAATTCTCATCAGTGTATTCTTCACCGAAGTAACTCATCAGGATCTTCCTGCGGCAAACTCCACTCTCAGAGAAGGCAACTGTTTCGCTAATCAGCTGTGCACCGACCTCCCGTTCACTTAAGGGTTTGTCGCGCATCAAATGCTCGAGCTTCGAAACATCTTTGTGCGAATAATACAAAATACATTTTCCTTCCAGGCCATCACGTCCGGCGCGACCAGTTTCCTGGTAATAATTTTCGATGCTCTTGGGAATGTTATAGTGAATAACAAACCTGATATCTGGTTTGTCGATCCCCATACCGAAAGCGATCGTGGCTACAATCACGTGCACGTCCTCGTTCATGAACAGGTCCTGACGTTCAGCACGCAATTTTCCATCGAGGCCTGCATGGTATGCGATCGCCTTGATTCCATTAGCAACCAGGATATCGGCCAACTCCTCCGTTGTTTTCCTGTTCAGGGTATAAATGATGCCGGTTTTATTTTTCATCTGGGTAATAAAGCGGACGATATTCTTGATGGTCTGGTCTATATTGACCTTCGGTTGGATCTCGTAGTAAAGGTTCGGGCGATTAAAAGATGAAATGAAAATATTCGCATTCCGCAACCCAAGATTTTTAATAATATCACTTTGAACCTTCGGTGTGGCCGTAGCGGTTAACGCAATAACCGGAATGTCCGGATTTATCTGGATCATCATCTCCCGCAATCTTCTGTATTCGGGCCTGAAGTCGTGTCCCCATTCGGAGATACAATGGGCTTCGTCAACCGCGAAAAAGGAAATTTCCAGGTCGCTAAAAAATTCAAGATTTTCCTGTTTAGTGAGGGTTTCCGGTGCTACATAGAGCATTTTAGTCTTACCAGATTGCAGGTCATTCTTTACAACAGTAATCTGCTTTTTTGTGAGCGTTGAATTTAAAAAATGAGCGATATCGTCACTACTGCTGTAACTGCGGACAAGGTCAACCTGGTTCTTCATCAAAGCAATGAGCGGGCTCACTATAATTGCGACTCCCTTGCTGATGATCGCGGGCAATTGATAACAAAGGCTTTTTCCACCGCCGGTTGGTTTAATTACAAAAGTGTCTCTGCCGCTCAGCAGGCTTTTAATAATCGCTTCCTGGTTTCCTTTGAAAGTATCGAACCCGAAATTCTCGAGAAGTGCTTTGTGTAAACCTGAATCTTTTGCGGAATTGCTGACTGCTGTAATCCTGCTTTTAATACCAGAGGCTATATTTTTTGTAGCCCGGGATTTTGTAGTACTTGTTTTTGGTGTTGGCATTCTTAATAATTTCCTTCTTCGCAGAAAGTTAGTCAAAAATCAATATTATATGGCCGCCGTTCCTCATTGCTTCGACCAAATCTGGCAGGTTAAACAGCGTGTACAAGCGTTAGATGGTTCATAACTTTCTTGGTTGGAGCCATAATAGCAGAAGAAAAAATGAACAATCGCGAATTTACTTCATTTAAGTCTTATCTGAAGCGCCGCGAGGATTTTCATTGCCAACGTTGGGTTAAATGTGCATAATCCGCTGATTCAGCCACCGTTTATCCGTTATGTCCTCATTTTCGAAACCTTTTTTGCGTCGGTCATGTTGAGACAAACACGCATTTTTATGCAAACATTTTCTGTAGGTTTGCGCTTTAATATGACTGCGATACCTGTTACCGACATTAAATCAATCGCCCTTCGTACGATCCGGCTTGAGGCTGAGGCGATAGCAGGTTTGGAGAAAATGATTGGCGAGGAGTTTGAAAAAGCGATTCTGTCCATCTCCAACGCAAAGGGCCGACTGGTTATCAGTGGAATAGGGAAAAGCGCAATCATCGCTCAAAAGATTGTGGCTACCCTGAATTCAACAGGGACACCGGCCATCTTCCTACATGCTGCAGATGCTATACATGGCGACCTTGGAATGGTTCAGCAGGATGACGTTATCATGATCATCAGTAAAAGCGGGGAATCACCTGAGATAAAAGTATTGTTACCTCTTCTGAAACACTTCGGCAACACGTTAATCGGAATGGTCGGGAATACTTCTTCTTACCTCGCTATCCAATCGGATATTGTGTTAAACACGACCGTTTCACAGGAGGCCTGTCCGAATAACCTGGCTCCAACAAGCAGTACGACCGCGCAACTGGTTATGGGTGATGCGCTCGCGGTGACATTGATGGAATTGAAAGGTTTTGGCAGTGAAGATTTCGCGAAGTTTCACCCGGGCGGAATTCTTGGAAAGAAGTTGTATCTCCGCGTGTCGGATCTCTATGTTCATAATGAAAAACCCAGCGTGAGGGAAGCGGCCTCGCTCAGAGAAGTGATTGTGGAGATCTCTGCAAAAAGGTTGGGTGTTACCGCTGTCCTTGATTCTGAAGGACGTTGCGTAGGAATAATAACCGATGGCGACCTTCGGCGAATGCTTGAAAAAAACCTGCCTCTCGATTCGGCGACTGCAGCCGATATTATGACGAGAAGTCCAAAATTCATAAATTCAGATCAGCTGGCCGTTGATGCATTAGATCTAATGCGAAAAAAAGACATAACGCAATTGCTTGTCAAAAAGGGTGAAGAATACCTTGGAATTTTACATTTACACGATTTGGTCAGGGAGGGCCTGATCTGATCCATCAAACGTTACAGTAACATGAGCACCAAGATTAAGTCAACTTTGAATCCGGCAAGCGGCAGCAGTCTTTCTCAACATCATTACGTAGTTATTATGGCGGGCGGCATTGGGAGCCGTTTCTGGCCCATGAGCAGAAGCAATTTTCCAAAGCAGTTCCTCGATATATTGAATATCGGCAAAACGCTGATTCAGGCTACCTATGAACGATTTTGCGGGTTCATCCCGGCTGAAAATATATATGTAGTCACTTCCAATGAGTATGTGAATATTGTTAAGAAGCAACTTCCACAACTTCCATTGCAGAATATTCTCGGGGAACCTTCGCGCAAGAATACTGCACCTTGTATCGCATACATTTCTTTTAAATTGCAACAACTCGATCCGCATGCATCGCTTATTGTTGCGCCTGCAGACCATATGGTAATGGATACCGTTGCTTTCAAGAAAGTATGTTGGGAAGCCTTAAGTTTTGTGAACAAACACAGCGCTTTTATTACACTCGGCATCAAGCCTGCATTCCCGAATACTGGTTACGGTTATATTCAATATGAACAGCACCCAGTCACGGATAATGTGTACAAGGTGAAAACCTTTACAGAAAAGCCAAACCTCGAGTTGGCTAAGACGTTTTTGGCGAGTGGTGATTTTCTGTGGAATGCGGGCATATTTGTGTGGCAGGTAAAAAATATCATCACGGCTTTTGAGAAGTTTCTGCCCGAGATGTATGATGTATTTGCATCTGAAAAAGAAAAGTTCAATACACCTGAAGAGCAATCTGCATTGCAGGCGATATACCCCTTATGTACGAGCATCTCTATTGATTTTGGGATCATGGAAAAAGCGCATAATGTATATGTGATCCCTTCCTCTTTCGGCTGGAGCGATTTGGGTACCTGGAATAGCGCTTACGAAAATCTGGATAGGGACCAATTTGGAAATGCGCTTGCGGGAAAAAACGTGATGGTGCTAGATGCAAAAAATTGCATGGTGCATACACCGGATGAAAAACTGGTAGTGCTACAGGGCCTGGAAGAATTTATTGTAGTAGATACAAACGATGTGTTGATGATCTGTAAAAAAGATAAAGAGCAGGAGATAAAGGATTTTGTAACGGAGATAAAACGCAATAAGGGAGATCGATACTTGTGAGCGAATTTGAAAATTTGAAGATTTGAAAAGCGTGGGAAGACAATAAGGCAGGCCGGTACCTCTAAGCGAATTTGAAAAGTTTGAAAATTTGAAGATTTTAAAAAAGGAGAGAGAATACGATCTTTAAACTAAATTGAAATCAGGGATGCAGAAGGAATACACATTAAATAATTTGATACATAATCAACGCCTGACTCAGGTTGATTCATTTTCAAATTTTCAAATTTTCAAATTTTCAAATTAAAATGGTTCCTCTTCAGAATATATTATTTCTTGATATCGAGACCGTATCGCAGTATGCGGGGTTTGAGGGGTTGCCGGAAGACTGGAAGGAGCTCTGGTCGAAAAAGGCCGAAGGATTATTAAGAAATAAAGAGAACCAAACAGTTGAAAGCGTCTATGAAAGGGCAGGCATTTATGCGGAATTCGGGAAGATTGTCTGTATAAGCTGTGGGGTTTTGCAAATAAATGGGGGCCACAAAAAATTATTACTGAAATCTTTTGCGGGTGATGATGAGAAGGAGATACTGAGCTCGTTCTGCGATATGCTAACGAGGTGGTCTGCCGATGGAAATAAATACTTATGTGCACACAACGGTAAAGAATTTGACTTTCCATATCTGTGCCGGCGGATGGTTATCAATGACGTTTGTGTGCCTGGCTTGTTGGTGATCAGTGGAAAAAAACCGTGGGAAGTAAATCACCTTGACACCATGGAGCTTTGGAAATTCGGGGATTTTAAAAGTTATACTTCGCTCAACCTTTTGGCGCACTCACTTGGCATTCCAACTCCTAAAGATGATATCGATGGAAGCATGGTTGGAAAGATTTATTGGAATGAACATGATACTGCGAGAATTGTCCATTACTGCCAGAAAGATGTGATGACTGTAGCTCAGGTTTACCTACGATTAAACCGCGAACCGCTCATAGAGCCTGAAAATGTTGAAATAAAATGATGCCTCGTGGTCTGACGGATTCTTTTAATGCCTGATAATAAAAATAAATTATGGCCAGAACTAATTACTCATCCGGAGCAAAGTGGGAAGACATCGTGGGTTATAGTCGCGCCGTGCGTGTAGGAAACGTGATTGAGGTTACCGGAACTGTGGCGGTCAATGATGATGGAGAAGTTGCAGGGAATGACGATCCCTATGAACAAACCAGGTTCGTTATAAGAAAAATAGAGAAGGTCTTACAAAGAGCAGGCGCCTCTTTGAAGGATGTTATCCGAACTCGTATGTTCGTGACAGATATCTCAAAGTGGGAAGAGTATGGAAAAGCTCACGGAGAATTTTTTAAAGAAATCAAGCCCTGCACATCAATGATAGAAGTAAGCGCATTGATTGATCCGGCATTCCTGGTGGAAATAGAGGCCACAGCCGTTGTTGAATAAACTTCTTTTCACATTTATCGGCGGATTCCGTTTATCACTCCTTAGTGTCCTTGTTTTTTCTGTTGTATTGTTTTGCGAATTTTGTGCGTGCACAGTCATGCGGCTAACAAGGAAAAGTATTTCACTACCTATTGCCCAGCCTGATGTCTAAACGCAATTTAACTGTGTATTTTTTCTTACATCGGGTTCCCTCCTGCACAATATAATTCCCAGAATTTGGCGATTCGCGAGTGGCATGATTTTACCGGATGGTAAATCATTCATCACCCATAAATGTTTTCTATGTTTTACCATGTGAAAGAATTGCAATTCAACGCAAGGGTGTCAAAACCTGACCCTGCGTTTGCTACCTTATTGCTTGAGCAATTCGGCGGTGCTAATGGCGAGCTTGCTGCTGCTTTACGATATTTCGGGCAAGCCTTCGGTGCAAAAAATCCTTATCCGGATAAATACGATCTGCTAATGGACATTGCTACTGAAGAATTCAGTCACCTCGAAATAGTAGGAGCCACCATTCAAATGTTACTAACGGGGATAAATGGCGATCTGAAAAATGCTGCAGAGAAGTCAGAGATCATGAAATTGCTAAATGGAAAAGCGGCTAAAGAAGAAGTGATCCATCAGGGGATGACGGCTCCCCAGTTGTTTGTCGGTACAGCAGGAGGTCCGGCTTATACAAACAGTCAGGGTGTGCCCTGGACAGCCGCTTATATAAACGGAGATGTCCAAGGCGACCTTACTTCAGATCTCAGGTCAAATGTTGGGGCTGAGACGAGAGCTAAGCTCGTGTACGAATACCTGCTGCAGTTTACAGATGATCCCCATGTAAAAGAAACCCTGAGATTTTTAATGACGAGGGAGGTTGCGCACTTTCAGATGTTTGAAGCTGCCCTAGAATCCATCCAACCCAATTTCCCTCCAGGTATTCTACAAAGCGATCCGAGGTATAGCAATTTGTATTTTAATATGTCTAGTGGAAATGACTATCGTGGACCCTGGAACGAAGGACAGAGTACAAGACTTGGGGAGACTTTCCAGTTTATTGAGGATCCGATCAGGCATGTAATGGAAACGAACCAGTTACTCGACCAGCAACCACAGGGTACGGGCAGAACAGAGGAAATGGTTCAGGAAATGAACGAAGAGCTAAGCAAACTTAGAAGCTCCGAAATAAACAGCGCATCTCCAATGGGCCCGCAGCAATGGAATAAACCGACGGACTATGACGCGGATGGCACGGACAGTGCTACTAATTTGAAGCAAAAAACATCAGATGGCACCAGGTCAAAGCCAGCCCGGAACAGAAAATAATCAACCATACAGAGATACAAAAGCGGACGGTGTGGACATTACGTACTACACTGATCCGCTTTGCTGCTGGAGCTGGGCCTTTGAACCGCAGTGGCGCAAACTGTTGTTTGAATACGGGGATAAGATCAGCTACAGGTACTGCATGGGTGGATTGCTCCCGGGATGGAAGAACTTTCATGACCCTGTTAATTCGGTGAGCAGACCTATACAAATGGGGCCGGTGTGGATGCATGCAGCGCAGCTATCTGGAATGCCGATACAACATAATATCTGGATGAAAGATCCGCCTGCCTCATCATATCCGGCATGTATAGCCGTAAAGTGCGCCGGCTTACAATCTTTCCACGCCGGAGATAGATGTTTGCGGTTACTACGGGAGGAAGTAATGATAAAAGGAAATAACGTTGCGAGGCAGGAAGTGCTGATCGAAGTGGCACGGGAACTTAAAAAAGAACTTCCTTTGTTTGATCTAAAAATATTCGAAGAGGATTTGCATCACGACAGAGGCCTTGATGCTTTTAAACAGGACATGCAGCAGGTACGTTATCATGAAATCAATCGCTTTCCGACCCTTATAATCAGAAGACCCCAGCAATCATCAATGATCATAACAGGGCATCGTCCTTATGTTGTTTTAACCGAGGCCCTGAACAAAATTTACCCGGGCATCACAAAATGCCGCGTTGCTGAAACCATCGAGGAGTATGCTTCATATTGGCCACACGTGTTGCCTCGCGAAATTGATGAAATACTATGCAAAGGATAAGAATCAGGATTTGATGAATTGAATA
This sequence comes from Flavitalea sp., assembly GCA_036742645.1. GTDB lineage: Bacteria > Bacteroidota > Bacteroidia > Chitinophagales > Chitinophagaceae > Flavitalea. The sequence goes on along the minus strand of DAINQQ010000001.1, from coordinate 23,192 downwards.
CAAGAATCCCGCTCATCCGGAATTGTATAATTCCAGTTATTTTTATGGCATACTCGCATTATGAATCCAACAATCAAGTCGAAGTTGCCGGATACGGACATAAGTATCTTCACCGTAATGAGCGCTTTGGCAACAGAGAACAAAGCGATCAATTTAGGACAGGGCTTCCCGGATTATCCGATGAGCAAGGAATTAACAACATTGGTCAACCAGGCAATGGAAAGCGGCTACAATCAATATGCCCCCATGGCGGGTTGGAAGCCCTTGCGGGAATCAATCTCCGGTAAAATTGAATTTTTGTATCAATCAAAGATCAATCCAGAGACAGATATTACGATCACACCGGGAGGGACATATGCAATCTATACAGCGCTAACAACGTTTCTGCAACCGGGTGACGAGGTAATTATTTTTGAACCTGCTTATGATAGTTATATTCCAAATGTTGAGGTCAATGGAGCTGTGCCCGTGTTGATTGATCTGAAATTCCCTGAATATAAAATTGATTGGGAGATAGTTCGCGCCAAGATTAATCCGCGCACCAGGGCCATAATGATCAATTCGCCCCATAATCCTACAGGATCAGTACTTCGCGAGGAGGATATCGGGCAGTTGAGATCAATTGTTGAGGAAACAAACATCGTCATCATTTCCGACGAAGTATACGAACACCTGATCTTCGATAACATTTCCCACCAATCCATTTTACGTTATCCTGATCTGCTCAACAGGAGCTTTGTTTGTTTCTCTTTTGGCAAAGTATACCATTGTACAGGTTGGAAACTCGGTTATTGCATTTCATCGGCGCCACTAATGAAGGAGTTCAGGAAAGTGCATCAATTTAATTGCTTTAGCTGCAACACGCCAGCGCAAGTTGGCCTTGCCACATTTCTTGGTAACAAAGATTCGTATCTCGGTCTTAGCAACTTTATGCAAAACAAGCGCGACTATTTCCAGGAGTTGATGAAACAAACAAAATTTACCCCGCTGCCGAGTTATGGAAGCTATTTCCAATGCTATAAATATGATCGAATTAGTGACGAAGCTGATAAAGATCTTTGCATCAGGATGACAGAAGAAATTGGCGTAGCAGCAATTCCCATCTCTGCTTTTTACCAGGCGGGTACGGATAATAAAGTAATTCGCTTTTGTTTCGCAAAGAAAGATGAGACACTGAAGCAGGCGGTCGAAAAACTTCAGAAGCTGACATAAAAAGAACAAACTATGAAAAAAAACTTTTGGTTGTCCGGACTTGTTAATCGTATATTTGCGATATAGAATGGCTTGGGGGCGACGTGTTCGTCTTTTTTTATCACTAAATTCATCGAATGGCAATACATAAAAAAGAGGAGTTTGGGATTAAGGACCAGGAGTTGGCAGACTTCGCAAAGGCGCTTTCCCATCCGGCGCGGATAGCCATTTTAAAACTCCTGGCCCAGCGCAATGAATGCATTTGCGGCGAATTGGTTGAAATGTTACCCCTGGCTCAATCAACCGTGTCACAGCATTTGAAGGAGTTGAGGAACGCCGGTTTAATTGAGGGAGCCATCGACGGTCCGCGTTCGTGCTATTGTATTAATTGGAAGGCGTTCGAAAAGTTCAATAAAGAATTTAATGATCTTTTCAACAGGTTAAAAGTTCAAAACGAAAAAGCCTGTTGTTAAAACCCGCGCAACAGATGGCGTCATTCTGTACGGCGTAGCTCTTTGCGCGAATTATTTAAAAAAGATTTCCTAACTATAAATAGTGTAATCATGAAAGACAACAATCAAATGCAGAACGATCCAGGCTGTTGCATGCCCGGAAGCGACTGTTGCAGCGGTATGACCGAAATGGGATGCTGCTAACAAACCGGCAGGAGAACGTTAAGTTCTCCTGCTTTATTTATAACCTGTCGATCGTGCTAAGTCAAAACCGAGGAGTTCAATGCCGCTGAACGAAGCGTACTTCTCTCTTGTGATCACAACGAGCGCCAAACATCATTTTTCGAAGAAAGGTTTTTTGTGGTCAATCGAGAGGGTGTGCCTGCAACAATAAAATCTTCATTGGAATTTAGCACTGTGTGCCATCCACAGCAATGTAATGAGGAAAGAGCTTCATAAAATATGAAAAAAAAGAGACTTCTTTTTGTTTGCGTTGAGAATAGCAATAGGAGCCAGATGAGCCAGGCATTCGCCAAAATACATGGCACGGATGAGATAGAAGCCTATAGCGCCGGTAGTAAACCCAGTGGTATAGTAAATTCAAAAGCAATTGCGGCTATGAAAGAGTTGGGGTATGATCTCAGCACCCACAATTCAAAATCTTTAACGGAGATTGAACAATATGCTCCTTTCGACGCGGTGATTACGATGGGATGCGGCGATGCCTGTCCCTGGATGCCGGCAAAAAAAGTTATCGACTGGGAAGTACCTGATCCCAAACATATGGAGCCGCAAGAGTTTAACAAAGTGCGTGATTTTATAGAAGAAAAAGTAAAAGAATTGTTGAAAACTATATAGACATTTGGAGCCAAATATTTTTCATGTCTAAGTTTAATACGATTGTTTTCGACCTGGGTGGTGTATTGATTGATTGGAATCCCGATTATGTGTATAAGACTATCTTCAATAAGGAGGAAGAAATGAAATGGTTCTATGAAAACATTTGTACACCCGATTGGAACGAAAGTCAGGATGCGGGAAGAAGCATACGGGAAGCCACTGAAGATTTGGTTAGGAAATTTCCGGAGCATGAAAAAAATATCCGTGCATACTATGATCGATGGGAGGAAATGTTACGCGGACCTATACCTGAAACCGTCGAAATTCTCAGATATCTGCGATACAATACGAATTATCGTCTCTATGCCCTCACCAACTGGAGTCACGAAACATTCCCAATAGCCTTGAAACGTTATGATTTTTTACATTGGTTCGATGGAAGAATAGTGTCGGGAGAAGAAAAGACAAGAAAACCATTTAAGGAAATCTATCAATTCCTGATAGAGCGCTTTCAAATTAATCCGACAACGGCTATTTATACTGACGATAATGCTCGCAACCTCTTGCCGGCTGCTGAATTAGGATTTACAACCATACACTTTCAATCTCCGCAACAATTCAGACAAGAGCTCCAACGGTTACGGGTGATCCCATAGGTTACGACCCCCCATTGATTTTCATCTCGACCGAAGAAGAGATCGCCCGATGCCTTGGTGCCTGCAATTGCTTATACGGGAAAGCTTGGGGGATTTCTTAGTACGCGGCATGACATAAACGAAAAAAACCTGAAACCCAGTGTTCGGGATGATAATCAATGCTGTTAACTATAATTTCGACGCTGGTTGTATTCATAATTCCAGTCAATTCCATCCTCTATGCGCCTCTATGACTATCTCTGCGTCCCCTGTGGTAAAAAAACTTTCCAACAATCAGGCTCCAAAAATTGCAAAGGTATCTTAACACAGTGGGCACAGAGGCGCAGGGAGGACGATTCGAGGCGTTGTGGAGTCGTCAACAAATCCTTTTGCTGTTCTCCGCTTAATTGAGGAAATTTAGTAGATAAGCCCTGCGCAATGATTTACCGGAAGTATCGGCCATCTGAATTGCTGAACCCTTTTATCGAATGCTACTTCATTTGGGATTCGGAAGGACCCATGGAAGAAGGGATCACTATCGAATCGCCCCCGAACGGATTTTGTTCTATCGTCTTCAACTACGGTGATAGCTACTACCTGCAAAATAAGAAGTACGAAAAAATGCAGGTGCCTAAACAGTTCGTATCGGGCCAAAGTATCTATAGTTACAAACTATTTCTGCATGGCACGATTGGTATTACGGGAATTGTTTTCAAGCCTGCTGCGTTGGCAACTATTTTCCAACTCCCTATCTATGAGTACACGGAGGAAAGAATTGACCTTTATAAAGTTTTTAAAAAGAACATCGTCGATCACTATGTGAACGAGATTTCCTCGGCAACAGGAGAAGAACAACGCGTAAAGTTGCTTGAGGAGTTTATCATGAAGCAATACCAGCTGCAAAAACCAAATCCTGACTACATAGACGAGGCGGCAAACCTTATCGTAGAGAAGAACGGCATGTTGCCGGTAACTGATCTTTTGAAAAATAGCTTCATGAGCAGGCGCAGTTTTGAGAGAAAATTCTTTCAGAAGGTAGGACTTAGCCCGAAATATTATGCGCGGATTCGCCGTATCGGATATTTATGCAATCTTATCGCAGGCCGAAAGAAGGTTGATTGGCCGTCTGTTTTTTACGAGTGCGAGTTTTACGACCAGGCGCATTTCATCAAGGATTTTGAAGAATTTACCGGTCGAACACCCCAGCAATATCTAAAGGAAAACAGCGAGCTGGCTAATTATGTTGAAAAGCCTGTAGTACAAGCTCTGAAATAGTTGCCGCATTTTTACAACAGGTTGGCGCATTCTTACAATGTTGCAGGTGACTTACAGAGATACCTTCGCTTTAAATAAAAATTATTTTATGAGTACACTAGTAAAAGAGCAACAGGAGTTAAGTCTAAAGAACGCCTGTGTTGAGTTCATGTTTGCATACCAGCAGAAAAATGTCGAAAAAATGTTGAGTTTTTGCGACCCGCACGGCCAAGTTTTTTTTACTCCACTCGGCGAGGGCGGCAAGGGAAAAATTCATGAACTTGGACAGCAAATATGGACAGGATTAATTGACAGCTTTCCTGATATTGACAATACTGTCGAGGCTGCGATTGCAGAAGATGGTGAGTCTATTCGTTGCCAGGTGGTGATTCGTGGTACACAAGCGAAAGATTTTGCTGGCATCGTTAGCAAAGGGAAACATTTCGACAGCGATCATATTTTCATTTTCCACCTCACCGAAGAGAACAAGATTGATAATATTCAAATCACCTGGGATCACGAGGATTTACAACGTCAATTAGGATAGTAAAACTTAAACGGTCGGCACAGGAATACTGTTACTTAACTGCCAAAAATTAGATGTTCATAAACTTTTTTTGGCAGTTTTTTTATGCCCACTATCGGCGATACAAAAGGTTGTCAATTTGTTAAAAGGTTGTTTATGCAACCATCTTAGGAATACTATAACATCATTCGCTAACAGTTGTTCGTACATTGGTTATTAAGAACAAATTTTTATGAAAAAGATGAATGTTATAATCGTTTTGCTGGCAGGAATTATCCTGGTTTCCTGTGGTACGTCCCAGAAGTTCCACGCATCAGTAAGCGAGGACAAACCATTGTTCGCTGCAATCAATGAGTTGAATAAAAGGCCGGCGAATGGGAAGGCTCAAAAAGATCTTCAGGACTTTTACAAAGTCTCAATTGATCGTCATGAGAACGTGATCGCTGCTTACAGGAACAGCAACGATGAAAGAAGATGGGACAAGATCATCAATGAATTGAATGCATTGCAGAACGTTTACACAAGTATCACAAGTACGCCCGGAACAGCATCATTGGTTAAACCAAGAAATTATTTTCAGGATTTACAGAATGTGAAAGAAGAAGCGGCTGCTGAATTTTATAGCGAAGGCAATGCTCTGCTTCAAAAAGAAGGTAGAGAAAATAGCCTCAAGGCATACCAGGCATTTAAAAAGGCTGATAAATATGTGAAAGGATATCGTGATGTCGAAACACTAATGAAAGATTCTTATGAAAGTAGTGTAATCAACGTAGTGATTAATCCTATCAATGACAACGATCTCTTTTTCTCAGGAGCGAACCGTTGGGGGAATGATTTTAATTATCGTGCGGAGGATTTTCAACAATCTTTAGCGCGTGATCTTGGAGGAAGAAATGGTAACAGTAACGCAGTGAGATTTTTTACAGACAGGGAAGCTTATCGCGATCGGGTCGAGGCGGATTTAGTAGTGGATGTTAACTGGAGAGATATTGATCCTATCCATTCCACTCCTTACCAATACAATCGCCAGGCATCGAAGAATGTACAGGTGGGATCCGATACATCGGGCAAGCCGGTTTATAAAACGGTTTATGCAACGGTCTACGTTAGTCAGCGATCATACACCGTACGGGGAGATCTCGATTACAGGATCGTTGATGTACAAACTAAGGATAATGTTGACTATGGCGTGCTCAGGGATGATGTAAGTTGGACTGAAAGTCGCGCTACTTATTCCGGCGACTCGAGGGCTTTAAGCCAGGACGACTGGTATATGATCAACAACCGGAATGATTTTAATAGTCCATCTCGTGGGGATGTCTTGAATACACTTATGCGAAAAATGTATCCTGATCTTCGCAGAAGAATACAACAGGCAACTAATTAATAGCTCGGACGGTTTATTTTTATTTGGTTTTGGATTTGGATAAAAGGGGGCTCGTTTCAGAGCTCTCTTTTTTTGTTCGACGTATCATCAGGTAAGGCGCGATATCGACAAATTCCTGGTGAAAATTCAGCTCATCTTCAGTTTGGGGCGTTTGGTTCATAACCTCCTGAACAATTCCTGAAACAGGAATGTTGCCAGATGTTTTTACATTTAGTGAAGAGCGACCGGTTTTAAAAACATACTCAGAAAGATGCACTCTTAATCCTTCGGATCGGCGTTTGCTAACATAGTAGCCGGCGAAAATATCGGGCTTGCTGATTTCAAAGGAAGGATTGAAAAGCTCCAATTGTTTCCATCTGCCGGGAGAGTTTTCAATATAAAAATTCACATCATCAAAATAGAAATCGCCGTTGCCATTTACCGAAGAATAGAACAACAAACGATGGGCATTCTCCTGAACCGTTCCCACAATTGTATAAACAGTCCAGTCTTCTTCAGCACGTGTTTCCAACACAAAATTGCTTTTAATGAAATCTTCTTTCCCATTACCGGCCGCAATGCCGTGGATCCTGATCTTTGATAAAGTATCGGCTGGATTTGATCGTACTGCAATCTCATACCGGAATTGTTTGCTCCTGTAACTGCTTACTGAAATTTCTTTCACGAAATAAAATTCTTCAGCGAAACTATACAACGGGGATTGACCAAAAGACGTAATAAAACAAAGTAAGAATATTGGAAAAAGCAGGGTCTTTTTCATAAGGAAAATTTCGTATCATAAAACGGTTTTGAGGGAGTGAATGTTGTGTTTTGAAGCTTCGATATTCGAGTATTGAGATACAGCGGATTAAATAAAAAAATGGAGACATTAATCCCTAATTGGGTCTTGGAGCAGGAAACAACCTGGTCTCGCTCATCCCTGTCATGCCAGGGTATGAGGCATTTGAGAGGCCCTGACATATAACGTGTTATTGTTGTCGCGTTTATGAATGTGCATCCCTGCTTGGGTTTCGGGATGACAATAAGAGGGCCGACGTGGACATGAATTGCAAATGCATTTTACTCACAAATCTTCTAACGGGATTTGAATGGAACAGAAATCCCGGCAAGGGAATATAGTCAAACTAAAAAATTACTGAAACAACTGATACACTATAAAACTCATCAAATATGCGAGGCCAGTCATATAAACAAGTTGAATGATCGGCCATTTCCATGACCTGGTTTCTCTTTTAACTACCGCAAGAGTGCTCATGCATTGCATTGCGAAAACATAAAATATCATCAGCGAGATACCTGTAGCCAGGGTATACACTTTGCTTCCGTCGCTGCGCCTTGCCTGCTGCATTTTTTCGCGCAGCAACAAACTGTTTTCATCTTCTTCGCCGCCAACGCTGTAGAGAGTGGCCATCGTACCTACAAAAACTTCGCGGGCAGCAAACGAGGTTATCAACGCAATACCGATTTTCCAATCGTAACCCAACGGTCGGATCACAGGTTCGATACTGCTACCTAACAAACCAGCATATGAATTCTGCAATAACTCGGTACTTTTTCTTTTATTAAGTTCTCCTTCCTGTGTTGGATTTTGTTGGATCAACAAATCATATTTATTCGCAACAGCATTCATTTTTTCTTTCGGCCCATAAAAACTCAGTGCCCAAAGTATAAGACTGATCACCATAATGACCTTTCCCGCATCAAACACAAATATTTTTGCCTTGCTGATCATAGTGACAAGGACATTCTTCCATCTTGGTGATCTGTAAACAGGCAATTCGAGAATGAAAAAACTTTTCTCCTTTATATTGATGAACCATTTGGCAACATACGATACAACAAGAGCCATGACCAATCCAAGCAGGTACAAACCCATCATTACAAGGCCCTGGAGCCCTATAAAGCCCAACAGACTCTTCTTAGGGATTACAAGTCCAATGAGTATAGTGTATACAGGCAACCTTGCAGAACAACTCATCAGCGGTGTAATGAGAATCGTAAGAAGACGCTCCTTTTTATTTTCAATGTTCCTTGCGCTCATAATGGCAGGGACCGCGCAGGCAAACCCACTTATCATTGGCATGACGCTTTTTCCGTTGAGTCCAACTTTCCGCATCAGCTTGTCCGTAAGAAAACTGATCCGAGCCATATACCCGCTGTCTTCGAGTATTGTAATCAGACCGAAGAGTATCATGATCTGCGGTATGAACACAAGAATGCCGCTTAGTCCAGCGAGGATTCCATTTACGAAAAGGTCGGCCCACCAGCTGTCAGGCAAAACATTATGGAACCATGATCCTGCCTTGGCAAAACTCCATTCGATAAACATCATCGGGTATTCCGCCATCCAGAACACACTTTGAAAAAGAAGGAATAATACAACAAGTAATATCAGGTAACCCCATTTTCGATGTAACAGGATATCATCGAGTTTTTCAGTAAACATCGACCTCTTCAACGGAGAGGGCTCCGATACTGATTGTTTTAAGATCGCACCTATTCGCTGGTATCGCTGAAGAATTTCCTCTGCCTGTATTTTTGTATGATTAACAGTGTTCTTTATTTCAATGTTTTCGATGCTGTCCTGCATTTGATCAGTCAAAGTGAAATGCTCATGATTGATCAGGTAATGAATAGCTTTGTAATCACTAAAATCAGGGAAAAATTCTTTAACCTCTCCGATGGCGTTCGTGGCGAAAGCCCTGTTATTGATAAAATCACGCACCGGGGTTTTGTATAAATTCTGCGCAGTATGTTCGATTGCTTTTTTTAGAGGAGCGATCCCTTTATTCTTTCTGGGATTGATCGCGATAACCGGAACTCCCAATTCACGTTCCAGCTCAGTTACATCGATGGTGATATCCTTGTGCCGGGCGATATCCAGCATTGTTAAAGCTACGACCATAGGGATCTTTAGGTCGATAATCTGCGATACGAATAACAGGTTTCTTTTCAGGTTACTGGCGTCGGCAACCAGAACAACAATATCGGGTTGAACCTCTCTATCCTGCTGCAATAACACCTTGTAAGAGACCCATTCGTCTTCGCGGCGCGGATACAAACTGTAAGTACCCGGAAGATCAATAATTTTCGCGTTTGTCGTGTCGGAAAGCCGGCATTCGCCCACTTTCTTATCGACGGTTACGCCAGGAAAATTGCCAACCTTCTGATTGAGACCGGTAAGTACATTAAACAAGGAACTTTTTCCGCTATTTGGATTACCAACCAATGCTATATGAATCTTCCTTACAGGCACAACTGGCAAAAATATAGTATACGATAGGCGGGAATTTACGATATGGGTAAAATAAATGCCCTTTTCAGGAAAATCGAACATTGCTGTCAGGGGATTATCTTTGCCGCACTTTAAAACTGGTGTATGCTCAATAAGCGAGTGAAGATTAGAGAATTACTGACTTGGGAACCCAACAACCAGGAAGTTACTGTAATGGGTTGGGTGCGCACCTTCCGCAACAACCAATTCGTTGCTTTGAACGACGGGTCGACCAATACAAATTTGCAGGTTGTTATTGCCCTGGATCAACATGACGATGAGTTTTTGAAACGCATTACCACCAGTTCCTCCCTAAAAGTAACGGGCACCGTTATTCCTTCCTTAGGCAAAGGGCAAAAGCTTGAATTAAAAGCGACTGACGTTGAGATCCTGGGCGATTCAGATGCAGAAAAATATCCCCTTCAGCCCAAAAAACATAGCCTGGAATTCCTGAGGGAGAAAGCACACCTGCGGTTTCGTACCAACACCTTTGGATCTGTATTCCGTGTCCGTCATTCGCTAGCCTTTGCTGTACATAAGTTCTTTAATGATAAAGGGTTTGTGTATATGCACACTCCGATAATAACCGCCAGTGATGCAGAAGGCGCCGGAGAAATGTTTAAGGTAACGACTCTTCCCTTCGATAATCTTCCTCGTACTGAGAATGGCACCATCAATTTTAAAGAGGACTTCTTTGGAAGGGCTACTAATCTCACGGTCAGCGGTCAACTAGAAGGAGAACTTGCAGCAACGGCGTTCGGTGAGATATATACATTTGGACCGACGTTCCGTGCTGAAAATTCTAATACAGCTCGCCATCTCGCGGAATTCTGGATGATAGAACCTGAGATGGCTTTCTGTGACCTGGAAGATAATATGAATCTTGCCGAGGAGTTTATCAAATACATCATCAGGCATCTTATCGAACATAATAAAGAAGATCTGGAATTTTTAGCGCAACGACTGGCAGATGAGGAGAAGCAAAAACCACAACAGGATCGAAGTGAGATGGGATTGATTGAAAAACTTGAGTTTGTTCTGAACAATAATTTCGAGCGACTAACCTACACGGATGCAATCCAAATCCTGAAAGACAGCAATCATAATAAGAAAAAGAAATTTCAGTATTTAATCGAAGAATGGGGTGTGGATCTTCAAAGCGAACACGAACGATACCTCGTTGAAAAACATTTTAAGAAACCTGTTATACTGACGGACTACCCAAAAGAGATCAAGGCATTTTATATGCGCCAGAACGATGACGGCAAAACAGTAGCGGCGATGGATATCCTTGCTCCAGGTATTGGCGAAATTGTTGGCGGCTCGCAACGTGAAGAGAGATTAGCAAGGCTTGAACAGCGTATGACGGAAATGAATATTCCGGTGGAAGAATTGTGGTGGTATCTTGATACGCGCCGTTTCGGAACGGTTCCTCACGCGGGATTTGGACTGGGGTTTGAAAGGATGGTTCAGTTTGTTACCGGCATGACGAATATCCGTGATGTAATTGCGTTTCCGAGAACACCAAAGAATGCGGACTTCTAGACGCGAAGGGTGTTCGATTGCAGGGCGGTAATACGACGGCGCTAATTTGAGCAAATTAACGCGAATGAATACGCACAGAACACGGCGATCAGCTTGATTTGATTCGTACATAAATTAATCAAGACGCATAATCGTCTTTTTTTATGGAATGTTAAATGCAAAGGACTCTATAGGAGTGAGTATCTTCTTTTATCATCATGTCATCAGCGTTAATTCGCTCTAATTAGCGCTAATTAGTGTCAAAAATTCGTATAAAAAAATGGCGGAAATTAACACCAGTGCCGGGGCAAACCGGCATAAGGGATTTGCACGCTCTAAAAAATTATCTACACGGGTTGACCTAACCCCAATGGTTGATCTCGGGTTTTTACTGATTACTTTTTTCATTTTTACTTATCATATGTCGATGCCAAAGGCAATGGATTTGTATATGCCCACTGAGAAGGGTGATAGCTCAACGATTGGAGAGAGTACTGCTCTCACGGTTTTAGCAGGAAATAACAATAAAATATTTTATTATCATGGCTCCTTCAATCTGGCAATGCAAAATGGAATGTATGGATATACAAACTACTCATTAAGGAATGGTATCGGAAACATCATTCGGGCAAAACAAATTGCGCTTGACAATAAAAAGCCTGGTGACAGAAAAGAACTGATGGTTATAATAAAACCTTCCGAAGATTCTAAGTACGAGAATGTAATTAATATCCTGGATGAAATGTTAATCAACGAAGTTCCCCATTATGCAATAGTTAACATTAGTGAGGCCGAAAAATTGGTTATGGTAAATAAAAAAAATTGAGTCCAGGTTTTTTATTTTTGATCAGGTGCATGGGCTTTTACTTTGAAGGATTCAACACGCTGTCTCACATTTTCCCTGATATTTAAGTAATAGAAATTGATGTCGGCGATATGATAATTTTTTATACGAATAAAGAAGCTGCCGGGAAAGTCTGGATTTGTTATCCATAAAACACCACTATTGATTTTTGCATCTGCGACTCCGGAATAGACTTTATTAAAGTTGCGGAGCACGGCACCTTTATTCATCGTTTTTGGTGCATATATGTTTTCGGTAGTCCATGTCAATGGATTCAGGACAAGACTCAATTCTTTTTCCTTTTTGACAAATGCTGGAAGATAGTTTGTTTGAAAGCTCCTCCACGCGCATACGCACCCAACCTGAACAGAGTCCCTGCAGACTGGGATCGAAGTGAAATAGTTATTTGGAATATACATCCCGATCAGGTAGGCAGCTACAAGTTGATTTGAAACGGTTTTGCCTTCAACAAGTTCTTTCAATAAACGCATGGCGTGTGTTGTTCCCTGGCTATGACTGGCGATGATGAAAGGTCTATTATTGTTGTAGTTAGCCAGGTAATACAAGAAGGCCGCCCTTACATCCTCGTACGCAGTATCAAAGGCATTGGAAGCATTCTTGCTGCCAGAATAATATGAACGTAAATGAGCCTGCCTGTATCTTGGCGCAAAAACCCTGTATTCATTAAAGGCACTTGCCTGGTATAATATCGTACTATAATCTGTTTTTGCATTGATGCCTGCGTCTGTAAGATCGGCATTCCACGCCTTCGTGTCTTGTTGGGTAAGAGTAGTGGGGTGCAGAAAGAAAACATCCACTGTGGAATCGTACCTGTAATTGTTTTTCAATGGCGCGGGCACACTATCAGACGGGTCGTGTTTATTTGGATGTGCAGCCCAGAAATTAATATCGGAATAATCTGGTTGTTGAGATATAGGGAACTGATAATTACTAGTATACTTTTGGTATTTTGGAGCGCATGAATGCAATAAGATGAGGGCAGTAAAGAGTAGCAATAAAAAACTTCTTTGCATTAAATATTCTAATTTTATCCGGTAAATCTAATCACTATTCATTAATCGAAAACGATGCGTCATGGGTATTCCAGTCGTTGATCTAGCCGATTTTTTGTCAGGAGATCCAAAGCGTAAACAATCATTTGTGCAGCAGTTAGGAAAGGCTTACGAAGATGTTGGATTTGTTGCAGTAAAAAATCATGGCATTCCCGACGACCTGATAGGAGATCTCTATAAATATGTTCAGCGATTTTTTTCGCTGCCTTCCGACACGAAAAAAAAGTATGAAGTATCCGGTCTGGCCGGACAACGCGGCTACACGTCTTTCGGTAAAGAGCATGCTAAAGGAAGTGATGCACCGGATCTCAAAGAATTTTTCCAATATGGTCAAAAGGTTGATGACAACGACCCGATAAAAAAAGAATATCCCGATAACGTTCAGGTTGGTGATATTCCAGAATTTAATCCCACTTTCCAAAAAGCATATCGGGCTTTCGAAAAATCCGGAAAAGCGTTATTGCAGGCAATTGCCCTCTACCTGGGTCTTGACGAGCAGTATTTTGATGAGCACATTCATAACGGCAACTCTATTCTTCGGGCTATTCATTATCCGCCAATAATCTCAGAGCCGAAATCCGCTATTCGGGCCGAGCAGCATGAAGACATCAACCTTATCACACTTTTGGTAGGAGCTTCCGCTGATGGTTTGCAGATACTGACCAAACAAAACGAATGGGTTGGAGTAACCTCTCTACCCGAGCAAATTGTTGTTAATGTCGGAGATATGCTACAACGGCTCACAAATAACCGGCTTAAGTCAACCACCCACCGGGTGGTGAATCCTCAGCGGGAGATGTGGCACACTTCCCGCTTCTCAATTCCATTTTTTCTCCATCCTAAAAGTCAGATGGACCTCGCATGTCTTGAAAGTTGCGTCGATACCAGCCATCCAAAGGCCTATCCCGATGCAACTGCTGGGGAATATCTTGACGAGCGTCTGCGCGAAATCGGGCTTAAGAAGTAGTGGAGACCATTTATTTATCCCTGATTTAGACCGTTCATCAAAGCATTCGGACGGGATTTGCTAAGGTAATTTTTTAATCAAATCCAGTGTAGGCGCCTGTTTCAGGCAAAGCTCATTAGTCGTTTATGGGAATTACCTTTATTTGTTTGGTACTTTGTGTTGCATAGTACTGAATATATCTCTATATTTGTGCCAGAGATTGAAAAATTATTAAATCACAAGCATCCCAGTTATGAACATTGAAAACACACAGAGCCAGATGCGAAAAGGGATTCTGGAATTCTGCATCCTGTCAATCATTCGCCGGGGCGAGGCTTATCCCAGCGATATAGTAGATGAGATGCGGGGTGCGAATTTGCAGATACTTGAAGGAACATTGTACCCCTTACTTACACGATTAAAAAACGCCGATATGCTTACATACCGCTGGGTGGAAAGCAATTCAGGCCCCCCACGTAAATATTTTTCCTTAACGGTTAAGGGCGAAGATTTTTACAGGGAATTGGAAGCAACATGGAATGAGCTGGCCAACGCAGTGAATGCGCTCGCTAACAAGAAGGATTCGCTGGTATCCACTGCAAACGAGAACAACTCCATCGAACCTAAACCTGAAACGAACATCAACTAACTTCAACCGTCAAATTATATATAATGAAAAAGGTTATCAATATAAACTTTCAAGGCAGGGTGATTCCCATTGAAGAGACTGCCTATGAATTGTTGAAACAATATATAGAAAGTTTACGCAGGTACTTTATTAATGAAGAAGGCAGAGACGAGATCATCAATGATATTGAGAGCCGAATTGCTGAATTATTTTCTGAACGGCTGAAAAAAGGTGTTACGTGTATCACCGACGAAGATGTGAACATTGTAATTACCGGAATGGGTCGACCTGAAGACTTTGATGCACAGGAAGCAGAAACGATCGCATCAACTACATCCGCCCAGGGAGGAAAGACTTATACACAGCAAGAGTCGCAAGGGGGCTATACCTACACTACATCAAGCCCCGGCCGCGGCAAACTATATCGCAATGCTGATGATAAAATACTCGGTGGCGTGTGTAGTGGATTGGCGAATTACCTCGGCATTGACCCGGTTATCATGCGTATTGTGTTCGTCGTATTGATCGGAGCGCTGTTTTGGGTGTATATATTATTGTGGATTATCGTTCCTTCGAAATCTGTGCAATCAAATATCACCAAAAGATTATATCGCAGCACAGATGATAAAGTGATTGGTGGTGTGTGTGGAGGACTGGCAGTATATTTTAATATCAGCCCTTGGATTCCCAGGTTGATATTTGCACTCCCTCTCATTATAGGCCTGATTTCCGGTCCCTTCAATTTTTGGTGGAATGATATGGATTTTTGGTGGGGACCTAAGGTCATTACAAGTTCGCTGGGGAGCACGTTATTTATTACTTATATCATTTTATGGATAGCAGTTCCTATTGCCACTACAGCTGCGGAAAAGTTGGAAATGCGGGGAGAAAGAGTGGATTTGAACTCAATCCGGAATACCGTAAAGGAAGACATTCAAAGTTTTAAATCGAAGGCTCAAACCTGGGGTAGCGAAGTAAAAGAAACTGCGCAGCAATGGGGTGAAAAAGCAAAGGAGTTCGGACAATCAGCCAGCACAACAGCGAAAACATATGTGGCCGAAACTGGTCCGGCCCTTCGACAAACGCAAAGTGGATGCGGTCATGTTATCGGGGTATTGTTTAAAGCATTCTTTCTATTTATTGCGGGAGTGATTGCATTAAGCTTATTCGGTGTTTTCTTAGGATTATTGTTTGGAGGTTTTGCCGTGTTTCCCTTGAAGAATTTCGTATTGTCAGGCTTCTGGCAAAATGCACTGGCGTGGTCTACCTTGTTTTTATTCTTTGGAGTGCCGATAGTCGCATTAATTACATGGTTGATCAGACGGATCATGGGTGTTCGCTCGAAGAACCACTACCTGGGATATGTATTCGGAAGTTTGTGGGTGATCGGTTTGGTGAGTGCTATCATACTCGGTGGCTTATTCGCACGCAATTATAAAACAAAATCCGGCATTGAAGAGGAAATGGTCAGCTTCACACAACCTCCTGCAGGAAAATTATATCTCGATGTAGCGAGCAGTCCGATCAGGTATTACGGCGGCGATTGGTTTGGGTTTGAAGGAGATGACGACTGGCCGGTATATGGCATCAACCAGGATACATTGATGTTGAATAACGTGAGGATTAATCTCGTGAAGAGCAAAGATTCTTCTTATCACATTTACAAAGTCCGGTTCAGTCGTGGGAATAATCCGGATGTAGCAAGAAGATTGGCCGAAAAAGTTCAGTTTAATATAACCCAGCAAGACAGCGTTCTTATGTTGCCAAAGGGATTTGCGGTGAGCCGCGATGATAAATTCCGTAACCAGCAGGTCTTGGTAGTTGTTGAAATTCCAGTTGGCAAACGCATCCAGGTTGATAGAAGCATAAGTAATTTCGAATGGTTCGATGTAAACTACAATCGCAGAAGAGGGTGGAATTTTGATTGGGATGAAAACTGGGATCATGCGTACCATTGGGAAAGCAACAGGGAGTATATTATGACACCTGACGGACTCGAAAGAGTTGATAAACTGGACCAGGGGGAATTAAAACAAGGTCGATTCAAACTCAGGATCAGGGATGGCGAAGTGGATGTTGAGGCAGAAGGTCAGTTCAATAACAACGATTCTCAATATCGGTTCCGTGAAAGAAAAGACACTTCAAAACCAAAAGTCACAATAGACACTGTTATAACAAGATCGCAAACAATTTATGAGGGAGATGGCAACACCAGCGAATCTTCTATCACGGACATACAAAAGGTTTCCTCAGAATTAAGTTCACACCTAAGCATTTTTTATGGCTTGTTTCGATAAGCTCTAACCCAAAGTCATTGGTGAATCCAGGCTGATACTGGGTTGAAGTTGGAACAAAGGGGTCCAGATCGAAAGAGATGGGCCTCTTTTTAATTTGAAAATTTGAAAGTGAACTGCCGGGAAGGCGCCTTCTGGATCCAATGTGAGAGCCTTGGTTCAATTTTGAAAAATTTGAAAATAAACAGTCGGCAAGGACTTTACACACCTACTCGTTAATTGCTGGCACTAAAATCTGCAAATTTTCAAATCTTCAAATTGTCCTAACCCATTTTTAAATTTCAAATTTTCAAATTGCTACTTTTGCCCCTCAAAATGCAACATGAAGAGCACGCCTTTCACTAATATGCATATTGCCCTCGGGGCAAAGATGGCTGAATTTGCTGGGTATAATATGCCGATTTCTTATTCAGGCATTAATGAGGAACATCATAGTGTTCGCACGAATGCTGGGATATTTGATGTTAGCCATATGGGTGAATTCATATTAAAAGGCGAACATGCCCTGGAACTGATACAGCGGGTTACCACGAATGACGCTACGAAATTGAAAAAGGGACAGGCGCAGTATAGCTGCATTACAAACGACACAGGTGGCATCGTTGATGACCTGTTGGTTTACTGCATTGAAGAAAACAAAGTTTACATGGTTGTTGTGAATGCTTCAAACATTGACAAAGATTGGAACTGGTTGGTTTCACACAATAAGCACAAAGCGGAAATGCATAATGTGTCCGACAAGACTTGCCTGCTCGCGATCCAGGGTCCAAACGCCACCAAAATTTTACAGCCATTAACAGCGATCGATATTCTTAACCTCAAGTATTACACTTTCGAAAAAGGACTTTTTGCCGGGATTGAAAATGTCCTGATTAGTGCTACAGGGTACACAGGTGCGGGTGGTGTTGAAATTTATTTTGAAGACAAAGACGGGGCTGCTGAAAAAATATGGAATGCGATCTTCCAACTTGGCGAAGCGGAAGGCTTAAAACCGATTGGCCTTGCGGCACGCGATACGCTCCGTTTAGAAATGGGCTATTGCCTGTACGGCAATGATATCGATGATACCACGACGCCGCTTGAAGCGGGATTGGGTTGGATCACTAAGTTCACGAAAGACTTTACGGCCAAATCGATGCTGGAAGAGCAGAAAAAGCAAGGAATGTCGCGCAAGCTGGTGGGTTTTGAAATGATAGAAAAGGGAATACCCCGCCATGATTACGAGATCAAGGACTTTACAGGCACTGTCATTGGAAAGGTGACGTCAGGAACGCAGTCTCCAAGCCTGAAAAAAGCAATCGGGATAGGATACGTTGATATCAACCATGCGAACCTCGATACTAGTATCTATGTCCGCGTCAGGGATAAATTGTTAGAAGCCAAAGTCGTAAAGTTCCCATTCAGTTAAGTATTAATTCGTAAAATTCGAAAATTCACTTCGTGAATAGTAATTGGGGCAAAGTTTTTGATAACATTTTACATGCCAATTCCTATGCCCACAATCCACCTAACCACGTTTATTGCTGCCCCTGTTGAACGAGTTTTTGATCTTAGTCGTAATCTGACAATTTACAAAGCCCTGATGCAGGGCAGAAAAGAGACAATGTCTTCTGGCGCTGCTTCTAATCTCGTGAGTCACGGTGAAACGATGACTTTCCATGCAAAACATTTGGGAAAAACAAGGCTGGTAACGACACGGGTGGTCGAATTACAAAAACCCGACACTTTTGTACAGGAACAGGTGAAAGGAGATCTACTTCACTTTAAGCACGAACATCACTTCAAGGCAGTTGCCAATGGAACGATACTGATTGATATGATTGACTTTGATGGACCTCGCGACGTTATAGGTAAAGTCATCGGCAAACTATACTTAAAGAGTTATCTTGAAAAGTTGATAAATAAACGAAATTCCATTATTCAGCAATATGCAGAATCTGAAAAGTGGCGCGCTGTGCTGTCGTAGAAGGGTTAATTTTACTCCTCATTCTTTTCTCTCCCTTCCAACCCCTACTTTTGCGCTTTATTTTTTATGAGCGAACTCAAACCTACTTTATATACCTGTCTATCTCCTGCATTACTCCATCTGTACAGAGTGCATCATGCGGTAGTTGTTATCATTGATGTTTTGCGTGCAACTTCTACTATCGCTACAGCGTTGTACAATGGTGCCAGATGCGTGGTGCCGGTTGACAATATTCCCCGTTGCATTGAGCTTGGCAAAGCGATCGACAGTATTACTGCCGGGGAGCGAGATGGTCAGATTGCAGAGGGATTACAATATGGAAATTCCCCTTTCGAATATCCACGTGAATTTGTTGCGGGAAAAACACTTGTGTTAACTACCACTAATGGAACAAAGCTCTTACATATGGCGCTGGAAAAAGGTGCCAGCCATATTGTAACCGGATCGTTCCCGAACCTTACTGCGGTTTGCGATTATCTCGTTTCAACAAAACAGCATGTAATTCTGGCTTGCGCCGCATGGAAAGACCGGGTAAATCTTGAGGATACGCTTTTTGCCGGGGCCGTGATATCTAAAGTCAAAGATCATTTTACTATTAATTGTGATGCCTCCCAAATTGCTGAAACAATCTATGACCAGGCAAAACCCGATCTGTTCGGCTTTTTAAAGCAAAAAGAAGCATCACATTACCAACGATTGACCAACTACGGGCTTGAGACTGACCTGCGATATTGTTTGACGGAAGACCTTGCAAATGTTCTGCCCTTTTATGAAAATGGAAAGTTATCCGTGCATGATTCAAGCCGCAGAGCTTAACCTGTCCCGATCGGCAACTTAATGGGTCTACAAAACTCTAAAAGGCTCGCTAAATCTGGATTTTCCGTGTCTCTGAGGCTGAACTATAAAGGGCTAAAATTTTTGCTTTTTGCAAAATTGCTGTATTATTGTGTTGGAATAAGACTGATTAGTCACTATTGAAACTCGCAAGTCTGTCAGTTTTTAAGCGTTCCAGTCAATATAAACTCAATTCAAAAGTTTTTTTCAACGAACCATGTTGGTTGTTTTGATCAAGTGATAAACTCTCAAGTTTTTTTATGTACGACATTCTGCAATTGAACGACATGCTCGTTCCCGAACTGCTGGATATAGCCGAGCAGTTAAAAATCCCTAATTCCAAGAAAATGGACAAACAGGATATCATCTACAAAATCCTGGATAAACAGGCGGTTTTAGCCAGTTCTACAAAAAGCTCACCTACTACTACTGAAGATAAAGGCAAGCGCAAACGCATCATTAAAACGACTACTGCAAATAGTACAGAAGAAGCAGTTATTGAAAGCGGAGGTGAAGACAAGAATAAAAAAGAAATAAAAAAAGAAATACAAAAAAAGAAAGCTCCGGAAAAAAGCGCCGAAAAGTCTACCGAACGGACAACCGAAAAGCCTTCTCATCCTCCATCGAAGCGAGCTCGCAAGAAATCGGATGAAGATGAACAACCCTTAGATATAGAAATTTCTTCAGATGAGGAAAACGGAATGAGTCTTCCACAAGCTGAAAACGAAACTGAGTTAGCCGATGAAGAAGCACAGCAGCAACCCGAAGTAACTTCACCGGCGGGAACTGATCAACAGCCGAAATCATATCCCTCTCGTCGCGATTCTGTTTTCAATATAGAATTCGATGGAGTGATTATGGCGGAAGGTGTTTTGGAAATGATGCCCGATGGTTATGGTTTTTTGCGCAGTAGCGACTACAACTATCTTAGTTCTCCTGATGATATTTATGTTTCTCCTTCACAGATCAAACTATTTGGCCTGAAGACAGGTGATTCAGTATACGGTGCGGTAAGACCTCCGAAAGAGGGAGAAAAATACTTTGCGTTGTTAAAAGTTGAATCGATCAACAGTAAGAGCCCAGAGGATGTACGTGACCGTGTACCCTTCGATTATCTAACACCGTTATTTCCGTTTGAGAAGCTCAATATATTTACGACGCCTGGTCAGTATAGCACCCGAATCATGGATCTGTTTACGCCTATTGGTAAAGGTCAACGTGGATTGATCGTTTCTCAACCGAAAACAGGTAAAACAGTGTTGCTAAAAGAGGTAGCGAATGCTATCGCGGCGAATCATCCGGAATGTTACCTCATGGTAGTACTCGTAGATGAAAGACCTGAGGAGGTTACAGATATGGAGCGCAGTGTGAAGGCGGAAGTGATTGCCTCTACTTTTGACGAGCCTGCTGAAAAGCATGTAAAGGTTTCAATCATTGCACTCCAAAAAGCAAAGAGGCTGGTAGAATGCGGCCATGATGTGGTGATACTCCTCGACTCAATTACCAGATTGGCGAGGGCGCATAACACAGTCGCCCCAGCATCAGGCAAGGTTTTATCCGGTGGTGTAGAGGCGAATGCGATGCAAAAGCCAAAACAATTTTTTGGAGCTGCGAGGAAAATTGAGAATGGGGGGTCATTGACCATTCTTGCAACAGCATTGATCGATACCGGTTCAAAAATGGATGAGGTGATCTTTGAAGAGTTTAAAGGAACAGGTAATATGGAACTCCAGTTAGATCGCAGGTTAGCGAACAGACGCGTATTCCCTGCCATTGATCTTGTAGCATCATCAACACGCAGAGACGACCTGTTACTTGATCGCGATGTTCTTCAACGAATGAATTTGTTGAGAGTATATCTTACAGACATGAATACCGAAGAGGCTATGAATGAGTTGCTCAAGCGGATGCGTGGCACAAAGAGCAATGAAGAATTTCTCGCCAGTATGAATGGGTAACAATCTGGCAAGTATTTTTTGACATCAGCACAGTAGCCTATTACTTATAACTTCTGGATGCTGAATTCCTGCGCAGATGGCATGAATTTTTTAGAGGTATCGGAAAAGGATACGATGAAAAATTTATTTGTCTTTTTTTCAGCAGCCTTACTTACAATCAGTTCCTGTTCTGATCATGGTAATCCTCCAAAGGACGGGGAAGACCAGGTACCCCAACCTGTAGAAAACGCTGGCCCCGACCTGGAGGGCGAAAGAGCTGTTGAGGCAACTGTCAACGATTCAACAAAATCGGCTGAACGACGGGATAGTGCTGATGCGAAACGCGATAGTCTTAGGAAGTAAGTATTTTAAATTTTGTATGTCGAATAAGTGCGACTTAATGGAGTACGATTTGAATGAATGGAGGGAAGATTAAATGCTGAAATGAGTTTGACATTGAATTTTTTTATTCAGTCGAAATCGTGATCCAATCAACATTCAAAATAATCATTGTAGTTGCCTGAATCGTTCTTTTCTCCAATTTAATAGTTGACCTACAATTGACGTATCCGGAGATTCGTAAATATGAAAAGTTTTGGTAGGAATATGGTATCTCCAGATAACCGCCTTTTTGATTTTGGAGGTGTCTTTTTCATAGTATCCAATCAATACAACGCTGTTACTATCTATCCACCCTCCGTCTTCAACACCATTGCCCGGCCCTAAAAATACAAGTCTACTTCTCTGGTTTTTCTCAAGGTCAACCAGGCTCACCTCAGTGTCTGGTCCATGTTCGATCGGATATAACTTGCCAGCTTTATTTTTTTGAAAATCCATATTGTAGCTATCCAGATCGACGAACATTGAACTGTCGGGCGAATACCTTAACAACCGGCCGTACGTCGGATAATAGGATGTATCAGGTCGAAAGGGCGAGATCACCAATGCATCATCCTGCGAACTTGCTACCATCGTGAATTTACTCCAATCAATAGCCGCATTTTGTGCAATGGCGTAAGTAGAACTTCTCAATTGATTGAGATAGGCAATATCGCGTCGCGACAATACCGTATCAAGCCTTTCGGTTGTATCTTCTTCGACAGCAACTGCCTGTTGGTCTTCGTCAGGGCTACTCTTACAATTACTGAGAAGCAGGGCTGCCAGGGCCCATATGAAAGTTAAATATTTCATGGGAAAAATTCTAGGGCGACAAGTTACAGAATATCATAAAGGTTTGTGGTAATTTGCGCAGGCCTTAACATCATATTGAGTGGGAGTACAAAAAATTAATATCACCGAATTTCTGGACCTTGCCCGCAACCATCCTGTGCTTGATGTGCGAAGCCCTGGGGAATACAGCCATGCTCATATTCCCGGCGCATACAGTTTCCCTCTTTTTAGCGACGATGAAAGAAAAATGGTCGGGACAACTTATAAACAACAAAGTCGGGAGGCAGCGATGAAGATTGGCCTTGATTTTTTTGGACCGAAGATGCGAGGTATGGTGGAGCAAGTGGAATCGTTGATCGATTGTCGAAGGCAGATGCTCGATAAAAAAAGTACCGCCACAGAGCAACGGCCATCAGC